>NZ_JBHVVE010000019.1:0-164433 GCF_042883725.1 Kitasatospora sp. NPDC058184 | reverse complement strand
GACCGTCACGGGGCCCGGACCGCGACCGTTCCCAGATCGTGAAGGCCCCTGCCCACCCCCGTCGGGCAGGGGCCTTCACCTCTTCTCCCAGCTGTCTCCCGGAAGCCGTCACCGCGCATCCCGTTGACGTGACCGAGCCCACCATGTGAAATGTCACCCATCACATGCGATGCATCGTAACGCACACCACCCATCCGATTTGAACGTTCAAACGCCATCGCCCCGCCACCCGACCGGAGGTAGCTCCGCCATGCCGCCCCGCCCCCGCGCCTTACCCACCGGTCTCGCCCTCCTGGCCGTCCTCGCCGCCCAGGCCCTCGGCGCCGCCCCGGCCCTGGCGGCCGCCGGAACGCCGCTCGTCGACGGCGGCGGCTACCTCCTCGGCTCCGCCCTGGACGGCAGCTGCCTCGGCCCGCAGTACGCCCAGCCCGCCCCCGGCACCCCGGTGGTCGGCGCCGCCTGCGGGCGGCTGCTCAGCCAGCGCTGGCAGCTGCGCCGCACCGGCACCGACTACCTGCTCGTGAACGCCGCCAGCGGCCGCTGCCTCACCCTCGGCGGCCCGGACCGCCGCCCCGCCACCGCCGACTGCGGCAGCTCCCCCGAGGCCGAGCGCTTCACCGTCTCCCGCGCGCCGCAGGGCACCTACACCCTCACCACCCGCGGCACCGGCGGCTGCCTGACCGCCGACCCGGCCCCGGTGGCCCACCACTGCGACAACCGCCCCGCCCACCGCTGGAAGCTCACCCGCACCGAGCCGCTGGTCCTCGCCGACCCCGGCTTCGAGCAGAGTGGTACGAGCAGCACGAGCGGCACGAACGGCACGAACGGCGCCGCCACCGCCGGCAGCACCTCCGGCGGCTGGACCTTCACCCCCCACACCGGCACCGCCACCAACAACCCGCACGGCGGCACCCGCCTCGCCTACCTCGACGCCGGCCCCGGCTACGCGGTGAGCCAGCAGGTGACCGCCGTCACCGCGGGCAGCTACGACCTGTCCGCCTGGATCGCGACGGGCGGCGCCGGCGGCAGCCTCTCGGTGAGCGTCAACGGCACCGTGGTGCGCTCCCTCCCGCTGCCCGAGCAGTCCCTCTACGCGAAGTACACCCTCCCCCGGGTCCGGGTCGCCCCCGGCGACCGGCTGACCCTCACCATCGGCTCCTCCCCCACGGGTTGGATCAACGTGGACGACGCCGCCGTCGCCCCGGCCGCCCCCAACGACCCGGTGATCAGCTCCTCCGACCCCGAGGCCGTCGCCCTCTTCGACTGGGCCAAGGCCAAGGCCAACAGCTGGGTGCAGCAGGCCGGCGCCACCGGCGTGCTCGACCAGGACGAGAACCACCCCGGCGGCACCGGCACCACCACCTACGACGCCACCTACTGGGCCGGCTACCCGTTCCGCTCCGCCTTCTACAGCCGCGACTTCGCCCACCAGCTGGTCGGCGCCCACCTGCTCGGCCTGGACGCCGAGAACAAGACCATGCTGCGCGGCTTCGCGGCCTCCGCCACCGAGGTCAACAAGCTCTACCCGGTCTGGGCGCTCAACTTCGACGCCCGCAGCTACGGCGCCATCGACTACCGGAGCCCCGACCGCTTCGTCCGCGAGCTGCCCGCGCCGTTCGAACTCGTCCAGCAGGCCGGCGAGGCCTACCGCTGGACCGGCGACCGCGACTACGCCGAGGACCCGGGCCTGGGCCGGTACGTGCGCAACACGCTCGGCCCGTTCATCGCCGCCCGCCCCGGCCCGGTCGACAACGGCGGGGTGCCGATCCCGCAGGCCACCAGCCGCAGCATCTTCGCCGGCACCGCCAGCTACGCCGAGAACGCCACCCGCACCTACGCCGAGGCCGGGGACGCGGTCGGCGCCCAGTACCAGGCCTACCTCTCCGCCGCCGCGCTGGCCGACGCCCGGGGCGACGCCGCCTCCGCCGCCGGCTACCGGAAGGCCGCCGAGCAGCTGCGCGCGTACGTCAACTCCACCTGGAGCGTGGACGGTTCGCAGCCCGGCGAGGTCGTCCACGGCTACGACACCGCTGGCAAGCCGATCACCGGCTGGGGCTACGAGGCGAGCGTGCTGATGCCGGTCAAGGGGCTGCTCGACCCGGGCCCGCGCCGGGACGCCCAGCTCGCCGCCATCGACGCCGCCGACTCCGGCCCGGAGCGCTCGGCGAACCTGGAGGCCTACACCTACCTGCCGGACGCCTTCTTCGCCAACCACGACGGCAGCACCGCCTGGAAGTGGATGCGGCACGTCTACGAGAGCGTCGGCGAGCCGCACGTGAGCGGCGCGATGCTGAACGGCGACTACCCCGAGGTCCCGTTCACCCTGCTCGCGCAGACCGTCCAGGGCCTGCTCGGCGTCACCCCCGACGCCGCCGGCCACGCGCTCTCCACCACCCCGCAGCTGCCCGCCTCGATGGGCTGGCTCCAGGTCGCGGGCATCCCGGTGGGCGGCGGCACGGTGACCGTCCGCCACGACGGCGCGCAGCGCAGCACCGTCACCAACACCGGTACGGAGCCCGTCACTTGGGAGGCCCGCTTCCCCGGTCAGCACGCCCGCGCCACCGTCGACGGCGAGCAGCGGGAGGCCCGCACCACGACCCTCGACGGCACGACCTACACCTCCATCACCGTGACCCTCGCGCCCGGACACTCCGCGACCGCGACCGTCACCGACTGACCCCCACACAGCACAACCGCGGCCGGCCGGCCCCACCCGGCCGGCCGCACCCCCCTCACTTCCTGACGGTTCGTCATCTCACCATCCCCCACCCCTCAGGAGGGCGCTCATGCGCCGAACCCGCCGCCGTTTCGCGGCATCCCTGCTCTCCCTCGCGCTCGCGACCGCCGGCCTCGGAGCCGTCGGCCTCGGCACGGCCGCTCCCGCCACCGCCACCCCCACCCCCACCCCCACCCCCACCGCGATCGGCACCGGCCCCGGCCTCGGCAACGGCAACGCCCTGACCCCGCCGATGGGCTGGAACTCCTGGAACTCCCTCGGCACCGAGGTCACCCAGGACCAGGTCGTCCAGACCATCGACTTCATGGCCGCCAACGGCCTGGTCGCGGCCGGCTACGACACCGTCACCATCGACGACGGCTGGTCGCTCTGGCACCGCGACGGCCAGAGCTCCGATCTGGTCCGCAACGCCGACGGCGGCCTCCAGCTGTACGACAACGCCGGCAACCCGGTCAGCGGCACCGACGGCACCGGCAACGACCCCACCTCCGGCCACCTGGTCCCGCGCCCCGACCACTTCCCCGAGCGGACCGTCGACGGCCACACCGTCAACGGCATCGCGTACCTCGCCCAGTACGCGCACAGCAAGGGCATGAAGTTCGGCCTCTACGCCACCGACACCTACCTCACCTGCCAGATGCACCCCGGCAGCCTCGGCCACGAGTCCACCGACGCCGCCGACTTCGTCTCCTGGGGCGTCGACTTCGTCAAGTACGACGACTGCCCGTACGGCCCGCAGATCGTCGGCCCGGACGGGCACAACTACTACACCCAGGGCGAGGGCAAGGAGCTGACCCGCTCCATCTACGCCCGGGTGCAGACCTTCCAGCACGCCCTGGACGCCGCCTCCGCCGCCCAGGGGAAGTCCAAGGTCACCCTCAGCGTCTCCGCCCAGCCCGTCCACAGCGGGGTCCCGTACCTGCTCGCCGCCGACGACCCGGCCCGCACCGACCCGGTGGTCCAGGCCGCCGGGACGGCCCCCTTCCACGCCCCCGGCTACGCGCCCACCGGCATCTGGTGCGGCCAGGTCGCCAACCTCTGCCGGATCGGCGGCGACCGGGACAGCGAGCTCGACGGGGTGCTCTGGAACGGGCAGTTGCAGACCGCGCTGCAGTACCCGGGCAACGTCCGCCCGGGCAGCTGGAACGACCTGGACATGATGTTCACCGGCTGGCAGGACGTCTACGGCCTGTGGGGCACCACGGACACCTGCACCTGCCACAAGCCCTTCACCGACGACGAGTCGCGGACGGAGGCCTCGGTCCTCGCCATGCTCGCCGCGCCGATGATCTCCGGCGCCGACCTGCGCACCGCCGCGCAGTCGCAGCACAGCGCGGACGGCTACACCTGGTCCACCGGGATCAACGACACCAGCCTGGCGATCCTGAAGAACAAGGAGGTCATCGCCGTCGACCAGGACGGCCTGGCGAAGCCCGCCACCCTGGTCGGCGCCAAGCCGGCCGACGGGCACGCCCCGGTGGTCCTCAAGCGGCAGCTCGCCAACGGCGACACCGCCGTGCTGCTGGTCAACCAGGACCCGTCGGCCGGCCGCACCGTCGCCACCAGCCTCGCCGAACTCGGCCTCGGCGGCTCCGGCTACCAGGCCGAGGAGCTGTGGACGGGCGCGGGTTCGACCGTCACCGGACCGATCAGCGCCGCCCTCCCGCCGCACGGCGCGGCCCTGTACCGGCTCGCCAAGCAGGGCACCGGCGGGCCGTCCGGCGTGGTCGACGACGGTGCGTACCACTCGCTGAGCAGCGGCGGCCTCGCGCTGTCCCTGCTCGGCTCGTGCACCGCGCCGATCGGCTCGATCACCGACCTGGAGCCCGCACGCGCCGGCGACCCGGCGCAGCGGTGGACCTTCACCGGCAACCCCGACGGCACCGTCCGGATCAGCGACGACTGCGCCACCGGCACCCACCGGCACACCGTGCTCTCCGCCGGGGCCTCGGCCGGTGACAGCGCCTACCTGCTCGACCTGTCGCCCGGCAACCCCTGGCAGGAGTGGAAGCTGACCCAGGACCAGGCCACCGGCTCCGTCACCGTCACCAACGCCGCGACCGGCCTCGCCCTCGACGCGGGCGCCGGCACCGCCGGAACCCCCGTCACCACCCGCCCGGCAACCGGCCAGCGCTGGACCCCCGGGTCCTGAGGGAGCACTCAGTCCCTCGTGCCGGCCGTTCGCCGCGTGGCGCGGACGGCCGGCATCCGGACCAGCGCCGCCACGCTCAGCCCGAAGACGACCACGCCCAGCGGGACGTGGACCGACGGCACGTGCGCGACGCCCAGCACGACCTGCGCCGAGGCCAGCACCAGGAACCCGGTGGCGTACAGGATCGGCCGGGGCGAGCCGCCGCCGGGCCGCCAGGCCAGGACGGCGGCGAGCAGGTACAGCATCGAGGACCCGTACATCACGCGCGCGCCGACGCTGTGCAGCGTCTCGCCGTAGGAGGTGGAGAGCAGCAGCCCGGCCGTGACCGCCTGGAAGAGGATCGCCACGGTCTGCAGGACAACGGAGGCCCGGAGGAAGGTGTGGGCGCGCGGCCGCGCCGCCGTGTCCGTGGTGCCCGTGGTCGCCTCCGCCGTCGTTCCGATGGCCATGACGCGCTCCCCTCTTCTGCCTCGCGGCAGCTGATCGATAGTGTCCCGCTCATCCGACGACACAGGCCGGCGAAGTGTGAGGCGAGGTCCATGACGGACGAGCAGACCCGGGGAGCGGCCCCGGCCGTGGACACCCCCTCCGTACCGGACCCGGGCGTGGTCGTCGGCGAGCGGCGGCAGCTGATCAACCTGGCCTACCGGCTGCTCGGTTCGCTGGCCGAGGCCGAGGACGCGGTGCAGGAGACGTACACCCGGTGGTACACGCTGTCCCGGGCGCAACAGGAGGCCATCGCCTCGCCGGGCGCCTGGCTGTCCACGGTGGCCGGCCGGGTCTGCCTGGACCAGCTCGGGTCGGCGCGGGCCCGGCGGGAGCGCTACGTCGGCGAGTGGCTGCCCGAGCCGCTGCCCGACCGCGGCGAGTGGGTCGGCGGCCCGGCCGGCGGCGGCGAGCCGGCCGATCCCGCGGACTGGGTCACCCTGGACGAGTCGGTGACCATGGCGTTCCTGGTCGTCCTGGAGGCGATGACCCCGGCGGAGCGGGTGGCGTTCATCCTGCACGACGTCTTCCGCTACCCCTTCCCCGAGGTGGCCGGGATCGTCGGCCGCACCCCGGCGGCCTGCCGCCAGCTGGCCTCCTCCGCCCGCCGCCGGATCAGGGCCGCCCGGGCCCCGGCGACCCCGACGGGCGCGCAGGCCGGGCTGGTACGGAACTTCAAGCGGGCCTGGGAGGCCCGGGACATCGCGGCCCTGGTCGGCCTGCTCGCCCCCGACGCCACGATGACCGCCGACGCCGGCGGCCTGGCCGGCGCCGCCCTGCGCCCGGTGGTGGGCGGCGAGCGGATCGCCCGGTACCTGGTCCACTTCGCCGACCGCGCCCCCGGGCTCACCCTCCTCGAACGGACCGTCAACGGCCGCCCCGGCCTGGTCGCCCGGCTCGGCGGCCGCACCGCGACGGTGGCGGCCTTCGACCTGGCCGACGGCCGGATCACCCGCGTCTGGGCGGTCCGCAACCCGGAGAAGCTGCGCCCGTGGACGGAGCACGAACCGGAGCCGGAGCCGGAGCGCGAGCCGGAGCGCGAACCGCACGGCCGCTGAGCGGCGCGGCGGGCGGTCTCAGCGTGGGTCACCCCTTCGGGCGGTCGGGCGAGGCCGGGTCGAGCGAGGACAGGAAGTTCCGCATGCCGTCGAGGTAGCCGGGGGTGAACAGCGAGCGCGGTGCGGCGACGGCGAGGAAGGTGCTGCGCAGCTCGGAGTCCTCGACGTCCTTGGACACCATGTTGTGGGTCGAGTCCGGGAAGCGCAGGACGTGGAGCAGGCCCGGGGTGGTGACGAGGCGGCGGTAGCCGGCCTCGGTGTCGTCGCTGTCGACGTTGACGTCCCGGCCGCCGAGGACGAGCTGCACCGGGACCCGGAGGGCGGCGAGGTCCTCGGTGGCGTCGGCGAGGTGGTTGCGCTTGTTGAACGCCCAGCGCTCGGGGGTCAGCCCGTCGACGTCGCCGCCGGCGGCCCGGTACTCCTCGAAGGTCGAACCGGCCCGCAGGGCGGCCAGGTTGCGGTCGCTGCGGGCGACGGCGGCCGCGGTCTCCGCGGGCGAGGCGTGCCGCTCCCTCAGCTCGGCGAGCAGGTTGTAGCGGCCCTGCTGGAGCCAGTTGACGGCGGTGCCGACGGCGATCACGAACCTGACGTCCGGGGACTGCCGGGCGGCCTTGGGCATCACCCAGCCGGCCTGGCTGGCGCCCCAGAGCCCGATCCGGTTCGGGTCGATGCCGGGCTGGGCCTTGGCCCAGCGGATCGCGGCGAGGGTCTCGTCGGCGCGGTCCTGCATGCTCTGGTCCAGCCAGTCGCCGGGGGCGTTGTTGACGCCGGGCTTGTCCCAGGAGAGCGTCGCGTACCCGGCCTTCGCCATGGCCTCCCAGAGCGGCCGGTAGAAGGTGTCGTGGGTGGCGTCCACGGGCCCGTCGCCGTGGACGAAGACCACCAGTCCGTACGGCCCGTGGCCGCCGGTGGGGCGGGCCAGGACGCCCTGGAGCGGCTGCCTGCCGCCGGTGACGGTGACCCGCTCCTCCGTGAGGTCGTACTCGTTCTGGTAGACCACCCAGCCGCCCGCGCCGGCCAGCAGCACGGCCACGGACAGCAGTGAGCCCCAGAGCCACCGGCGCCTGCCGAACATCTTCATAGCGTTCACTCACCAATCGTTCGTTTCAAAAACGACCGTAGCAGATATGAACACAATGAGGTGATCGTCTTTCCCGCCGCCTACCCGGAGGCGGTCACCGCCCGACCGGCGCCGTCCCGGCCTCGGGAGCCACCGGCTCCGTCACCACCGGTTCCGGCAGCGTCCGGAACAGCGCCCAGCTCAGCACCGGCATCAGCACCAGCGGCAGCAGCGCCGTACGCAGCGAGGTCGCGTCCGCGAGGGCGCCGATCACCGGGCTCGCCAGTCCGCCGATGCTCACCGTCAGCCCGAGGGTGATCCCGCTCGCCGTACCGATCCGCGACGGCAGGTAGTCCTGCCCCAGCGTGACCTGAAGGGAGAACGGCACGTACAGGCCCGCCGAGGTCAGCGCCACGAACAGGTACAGCGCCGGGCCCGGCACCAGCAGCACCCCGGCCACCGCGACCGCCGCCACCAGGTACGACCAGCGGGCCACCGCCACCCGCCCCCACCGGTCCGCCAGCGCGCCGCCCAGCACCGATCCCACCGCACCGCCCGCGTACAGCACCACCAGCGCCGCCGTGCCCGCCGCCGGACCGCCGCCCAGGCGCTGGGTGGTGAACAGCGAGAGGAAGGTGCTCAGTCCGACGAACGCGACCGAGCGGCAGACCACCGCCAGCGACAGCCGCACGAAGGCCGCCCGGTCGTCGGCGCCCGGAACCGGCTCCCTCGCCTCCCCGGCCGCCCGCCGCCGCTCCAGTTCGCGCAGCACCGGCAGGCAGAGCGCGGCGCCCGCGAGCGCGGGCAGCGCCAGCAGCGGAGTCAGCCGCAGCCCGCCCGTCCCGACCACGGCGGCGACCAGCAGCGGGGCGGCGGCGAAGCCCAGATTGCCGCCCAGCGAGAACCAGGCCATCCCCCGGTGGGTGCCCGGACCGCGCCGCCCGTCCACCGCCCGCCGCGCCGCCAGCCGGGCCACCCGGGCCGACTCCGGGTGGTAGGCCGCCACCCCGACCCCGGACAGCGCCACGAAGGCCAGCGTCAGCCCGTACGAGCCGCTCACCCCGCTGAGCGCGATGCCCGCACCGCCCACCAGCGTGCTGACCGGCAGCAGCCAGGGCAGCGGCCGGCGGTCGGTGAGCGCCCCGAACAGCGGCTGCGCCACCGAGGAGAGCAGCGAGGCGGCAAGCACCACCCCGGACACGGCGGCGTAGCCGTAGTGGCGCTCGGCCGCGAAGAACGGCACCAGGGCCGCCACCGCGCCCTGGTAGACGTCCACACAGGAGTGCCCGACGGAGAGCAGGAGGATCGACCTGCGGTCGGAGGATCGTTTCGGCATGCCGCCAGCCTCGGGCCCGCACCCGCTGTCGGACTTCCGATAACCTGCCATCCGATGCCGAGAATCCGCCACGATCCCGTCACCTCGCACCACGCAGCCGTCGCCTCGCGCCACACTCCCGTCGCGTCGACCGGGGCCCGCCTGCTGCCCTCCGGCGGCGCCATCGACGCGCACCGGCACGACGACCACCAGATCGCCTACGCCGCCCGCGGCGTGGTCGGCATCACCACCGACGCCGGCTCCTGGGTCGCCCCCGGCGACCGCGCTCTGTGGATCCCGGCCGGCACCGTCCACGCCCACCAGGCCCACGGCGAACTCGAACTCCACCTGGTCGGCCTGCCCGCCGCCGACAACCCGCTCGGCCTCGACCGCCCGACCGTCCTCGCCGTCGGCCCGCTGCTGCGCGAACTGATCGTCGCCTACACCCGCACCCCCGACCAGGACACCCCCGAACGCGCCCGGCTCCGGGCCGTCCTGCTCGACCAGCTGCGCGCCTCCCCGCAGAGCCCGCTCCACCTCCCCACCCCCGCCGCACCCCTGCTCCGCGCCCTGTGCGCGCTCCTGGAGGCCGACCCGGCCGACGGCCGTACGCTCGCCGGACTCGGCCGCGCCGTCGGCGCCAGCGACCGCACCCTCTCCCGGCTGTTCCGCACCGACCTCGGCATGACCTTCCCCCAGTGGCGCACCCAGCTGCGGCTGCACCACGCCCTGGTGCTGCTCGCCGAGGGCCTGCCCGTCACCACCGTGGCACACCGCTGCGGATGGGCCTCCGCCAGCGCCTTCATCGACGTGTACCGCCGCGCCTTCGGACACACCCCGGGCGGGCGCGCGCCGCGCTGAACGCCGTTGTCCGTACCGCGTGGCAGGCTGGGGGCATGTGCGGCCGCTTCGTCTCCACCACCACGCCCCAGGACCTCGTCTCCCTGCTCGGGGAGCTCCGGTGGGACCCGGCCGAGACCTTCGCGCCGAGCTGGAACGTCGCCCCGACCGACCCGGTCCCGGCCGTCCTGGAACGCGTCGACCGGGACACCGGCGAGCTGCTGCGCCCGCTGCGCTGGGGCCTGGTCCCGTCCTGGGCCAAGGACCCGTCCGGCGGCGCCCGCCTGATCAACGCCCGCTCGGAGACCGTCGACACCAAGCCCGCCTTCCGCAAGGCCTTCACCACCCGCCGCTGTGTGATCCCCGCCGACGGCTACTTCGAGTGGCGCGAGGTCCCCGCCGCCGCCGACCGGAAGAAGTACAAGCAGCCCTACTTCCTCAGCACCGGCGGCCTGATGCTGATGGCCGGCCTCTACGAGTTCTGGCGCGACCCCACCCGCCCCGAGGACGACCCGCTCGCCTGGCTGGCCACCGCCACCGTCATCACCACCGACGCCACCGACTCCGCCGGCCGCGTCCACGACCGGATGCCCCTCACCATCGCCCCCGACGACCTCGCCACCTGGCTCTCCCCCGCCCACACCGACCCCGCCGAACTCCACCACCTGCTGCACAGCCCCGCCGACGACACCCTGCGCGTCCGCGCCGTCCCCACCACCGTCAACAGCGTCCGCAACAACGGCCCCCACCTGCTGGACACCGCCCCGGACCCACTGGGCCTGGCGGACTGAGGCCGAACCAGGGAGATCGCATGAACGGCACCCCCGCGAGCGTCGTCGAGGCGGCGTTCCGCTGCTACCGGTCGCAGGACCGCGAGGCGGCCCTGCCGCTGTACGCCGAGGACTTCACGTTCACCAGCCCCCAGGACGACCGCATCGACAAGGCCGCGTTCTTCGAGCGCTGCTTCCCCACCGCCCACCGGTTCACGGAGCAGCGGCTGCTGCGGGTGACACCCGCCGACGAGGAACTCGTGTTCGCCTACTACGAGTACGAGCTGACCACGGGGGACCGCTACCGCAACGTCGAAGCGGTCACGGTCCGGGACGGGCTGATCCGGGAGGTCCAGGTCTTCTTCGGCGGCCGGCAGCCGGCTCCGGGCACGCCCGCGACGCCGTGAACCGGCCGCTCCATCGGCCTACTTGATCGTCCGGGCGGTCCCCGGGCGGCCCAGGGGGAGGAGGTACTGGACGGGTTCGCCGAGGTCGTCGAGGGCGAGGAGTTCGTGGGCCAGGTCGTCCTGGAGGCCGCCGAGGGGGGTGGTGCCGAGGCCGAAGGCGGCGGAGGTCAGCAGGAGGTTCTGGGTCAGGTGGCCGGCTTCGAGGAGGCCGAGGCGCAGGGCGCGCAGGCCGTAGCGGCGGCGGAGGTGGGCGAGGTCGAGGTGGACGGCGAGGACGGCGGGGGCCTGGTCGATGCCGATGGCGTCCGGGTCGTCGGCCGGGCGGGAGAGGTAGGAGGAGAGGGCCTTGAGGTCGTCGAGGGCGGGGGCCGGGCCGATCGGGCGCAGGCTGCGGTGTTCGGGGAGGCACTGGTAGGTGCCGGCGGGCAGGCCGTCCACGGCGAGGGCGAGCAGGCGCAGCCGTACGGTGTGCAGGGCGCCCGCGCTCGGGTACGGGCGGTGGCCGGTGTCGGGGTTGGCGGCGTAGGCGGACCAGAGCAGTCCGCCGAGGGTGCCGGCGGTGAGCGGGCCGGTCAGCGGGCCGCGGGTGGAGTGGCGGGTGCGCAGGGCGTCGGCGAGGGTGACGGGCGGCAGCGGGTCGGCGGGCAGCGGGAGGTCGCCGGGGCGGGGGCACGGGGCCGGGTGGTGCGGCAGGTCGCGCAGGGCGGTGTCCTCGGGGCGGCCGATCTGGAACTTGCTGCGTTCCAGGTACTGGTGGTCCGGGGCGTGGTGGTCGGCGGGGAAGAAGGTGAACGGCTGCCCGGTCTCCAGCAGGGTGCGGGCGGCGAGGCGGCAGACCGCCCGCTCCTCGTCGGGGCCGACGCCTAGCCGGTTGAACAGCATGTGCAGCTGGGAGGCCCAGACCCAGGAGAGGCGCTCCTCGGCGTCGGCGGGTACGGCATCGATGGGGACGGCCGCCCGCATCCGGGCGGCGGCCTCGGCGACCCGCTCCGCCCAGTCGGCCAGCCAGGGTGCGGCCGTGCCGGCGTCCAGCGCCGTGCGCAGGGCCCGGGCCCGGTGGGCCAGCGCGGTGCGCTGCCGGGCGAACACGGTGTTGACCCGGACGTGCACGGCGGCCCCGGGCAGCGGCTGGAACTCGGTGACCCACCGCCAGGAGGCGGCGTGGCGGCGCAGCCAGCGGGAGGCGGCGAGTTCGTCGAGGCCGAGGGCGTGGGCGGTGGTGTGGGCGAGGTCGAGGGCGAGCGGCAGCCGGTCCCCGGGGGCCGCGCGGAGGGCGTCCAGGGCGGCGAGGGCGGTGCGGGTGGAGTGGGTGAACACCTCCTCGGCGATCGGCAGCAGGGCCGCGCCGCCGTAGCGCTCGGTCTCGGGCTGGTACGGGACCTCCGTGACCTCGCCGAGCCCGCCCGCGAAGGGGCCCTCGGGCGGGGTGCGGCGGGCGGCGCGGCGGGTGAGCTCGGCGGCGAGGCGGGCCAGGTGCGCGGGCGCCGGGCCCGGGCCGCGGAGGCGGATGCGCAGGTGGGGGCCGCCCTCGCCGTAGCGGATGAAGAACCAGTCGGTGTCGGCGTGCCCGGCCATCAGCGGGGCGAGGTCCTCGGTGAGGAAGGCGTCGGCCTCGGGGGCGGTCAGCGGCAGCGCGAGGTGCAGGCTGTGCCAGCGGGCGGCGGGCGGCGCTTGGGTGGTCATCGCGGTCCTTCCGGGCGGCTACGGGAACGGGCGGCTACGGGAACGGGTGCGGGTGGAGCGGGAGTTCGTCGTGCCGCAGGGGCGCCGGGGTGCGGCCGAGGCGGTACGGGACGTCCAGGAGGCGGGGCAGGCCGCGGGTGCGGCGGTTGGCGTGGCCGAAGGTCATCGGCAGGGTGCCGGGGACGACGACCTTGGCGCAGTGCAGGCCCAGCCGGTCGCGGACGCCGGGTTCGTCCTGGGTGACCGCCAGGACCTCCAGGCCCTCCCCCGCCAGCCGGGCGACGGTCCGCTCCAGCAGCGCGGTGAGGTCGCCGACCGGTGCGGGGGCGCCGGGCCACCGTTCGGTCCAGGGCACCGGGGGCGGGCCGGCGAAGAGGAAGTCGAGGCGGGGCTGCGCCTCGGGCAGGGCGTTGAGGCCGACGTGGTCGTCCAGGGTGACGACCAGGTCGGGGCGGTCCAGCATCGGCCGCAGCCGCCGCGGGTCGCGCGGCCTGCCCGGGGCGGTGGCGCGGTGCGGCGCCTCCTGGACGTTGGTGACCACCTCGGCGACGGCGGAGCGGATCGCCGCCAGGGGGTCGTGGTGGGCTCCGGCGGCCAGGAAGGTGCGCGGGGCGTCGGGGTGGTCGCCGCGGTGGCGGCAGAGGGCGAGCACGGCGGGGATGCCGAGGTCGTTGGTGGCGTCGAGCAGGGTGAGCCGGTAGCCGAACAGCCGGGCGCGGTCGGCGAGTTCGGCGATCCTCGGGTCCTCGGTGGGGACGGCGACGCCGGGCAGCGGGGTGCGGGCGTACCAGGCCATCAGGAAGGCGTCGCGCTCGGCGACCTCGAACAGGCCGTAGAGCGCGGCCTCCTGGGGGCTGTTGCCGAGTCCGCAGCCGTTCGAGGACTCGTAGACCACCCGGGGGCGGTCGCGCCCGGGCACGTCCCAGTAGGCGACGTGCTCCGGGACGGCGACCGGGCGGCGGTGGGTGAGCGACCAGCCATGCACCCAGTCGAGTACCAGCTCGGGGGTGTACGGGACGGTGGCCACGGCGGGGTGCCCCGGCGGGGCGTCGTCGGGCAGGCCGAGCCGGGCCGGGTCGAGGACGGCCCCGGGCCCGCGCTCGGCGACCAGGTCGGCGTACGAGGCCCGCAGGGCGGTGCGGCGCCCGAGCGGCCGCATGCCCGCGTACCGCTCCACCGCCTCGAACAGCGCGACGCGTTCGCTGGCGCGGAAGTCCGCCGCCCGCCCGTAGCCGCCGTCGTCCAGCGCCCGGCCGTCCGTCACCCAGGCGGTGGTGAGGGCGAAGGCCGAGTCCTCGGTGCGGAACAGCCGGCGGACCGGGCCGAACCGCTCGTCGTACAGTTCGGCCCTCAACTGTCCTGTGCCCGTACGGTCGTTGGGGCCGCGCAGGACGGCCGGGTCGGGCAGGGGGCGGGGGGTGGCGGGCAGCCGGGCGGCCTCGGGGGTGTCGGCGGGCAGCGGGTGGCAGACCTCGCAGCCGCCGACCGGGCGGACCCGGTGGGTGGACCAGGAGGCCCGGCCGCCGTGCACCACGTGGACGGTGGCGACGGAATCGGCACTCTCGGCGGCCAGGTCGGCGGCGAGGGCGGTCACCGCCTCGCCGAAGGCCGGGGTGCCGGTGCCGCCGAGCGCCAGGGCCGGGCTCTGCCAGGGCACCCGGCCGCCGGCGGTGGCGAGCCGCTGGACCTCGGTGCAGCTCAGGCAGGCGGGCGCCCCGGGGTGGAGGACCGGCCCGACCACCGTCAGCGCGCCGTCCTCGCGCACCGGCACCAGGCGTACGGGGTGTGCCAGGGCGTGGCGGCTGAGCTGCTTGGCCAGACCGAGGGTCCACTCGGCGAGGTGGACGACGGCGGTGCCGCCGGTGGCGGCCAGGGCCTCGGCCGGGGTGAGCACCGGCAGCCCGTTCATGGGCGGCCCTCCCCGGTGACGAGGGCGGTGAACCCGCAGCCGTCCAGGGCGGCGGCGATCGGGCGGGCCCCGGGGGTGGCGGGCTGCCAGCGGGTCGTCCGCAGGCCGGTGAGCCGGACCAGGGCGGCGTGCAGGTCCGGTTCCCGGTCGGCGACGTCGGCGAGCCAGTGGTCGGCCCAGCCGGGGTCCGCCCAGGCGGCCGGGGTGCGCCCGGCGGCGGCGAGCGGGGCGGCGGCGCCGGAGAGGGCGGCGTGGTGGGCGGCGGCGAGGCCGCCGTCCCGGGCCAGCAGGCGGGTGAGGGCGGCCAGGGCGGCATGGGCGACCGCGTCGGCGGGGGTCGCCTCGACCGCCCTGGCCCCCTCTGCCTGCGCCAGGTACGCCTGCTCAGAGGCCAGTTGACGCACCGTCAGATCCGGTGCGCGACCGAGCCGGCGGGCCAGGGCTCCGTACCAGTGCCCGGCCTGCGGGTGCTCCCGCCAGGCGGACTCCGGCACCGGGCGGTCGCCCCGGAGCGGCCGCCCGAGGACGGCCCAGCGCAGGGCCCGGCCGAGCGCGTGGGACGGGTCGACGCCGACCACCGGTACGACTCCCCCGCCCACCGCCGCCAGGTGCAGTTCGACGGACCGGCAGGCGGCGGCCAGCCGGGCGAGGTCCGTCCGCACCGCACCGGCCGCCAGCGGGCCGGACGGGGTGCCGCAGGAGACCAGGGCCACGGGCAGCTGCGGGAGCTCGCCCGGGGACGGCGCGTCCAGCACGCCCAGCCGGGCGTCCCCGAGGGCGTCCACCCGGCGCAGCGCCTCGGCGAGGTCCCCGGGCGGCGCGGCGACGGCCCCGGGGCCCGCCGCCCACGGGTGGTAGTCGGCGCGCGGCGGGCGGGCCTCGGCGATCAGGACGGCGGGGCGCCCGGCGAGCAGCCGGGGGTCTTCGGACGGCTCGCCCGGGTCCGGCAGGCCGGCGACAGCGCAGAGCAGCCGCTGGGCACCGGCGGCGGCGAGCAGCGCGAGGAGCACCGGCGGGGGCTCGGCGCCGGGAGCGGGGGCGGTGCCGGGGCCCAGCCGGGCGGCGAGCGCCGTGGCGTCCACCCGGACCCGGGCCGGGTCGGCGGGCTCGGTGACGAAGCCGCCGTCCGCGCCGCACTGCACCGCGACCGCCACCGCACGGCCCGCCGGACCGTCCGCCACGGCCACCACCCGGCCGGGCGGCAGGCCGGGCTCGGCAACCACCGCCGGGGCCGCCGTCCCGCCCCGGGCGAGGGCGCGCGCCACCGCGCGGGCCGACGGGCCGTCCGGGTCGGCGGCCGCCACCACCGGACGGGCGGCCGCCAGGGCCGCCGCCGCGCCGCCGGGATCGTCCGCCACCGAGCCGGGCCAGGGCGGCAGGCGCTCCCCGTCCGGGTGGTCCACGAGCAGGCCGTGCTCGCGCAGCCGGGCGGTGACGGTGGCCAGCGCGGCCGCCACCTTCGGCTCGACGGCGGCGTCGGCTGCCGCGCCGGCGGCCTCCGCATCCGGCCCGAGCCGGGCGGCGAGCACCTGCCACAGCGCCGGGAGCGCCCGGCTGCCCTCCAGGGTGAGGCTGGTGTCGCGGCCGCGCAGGTGCAGCCCCTCGCGCAGCGGGGTCACCGCCACCCCGGGGCGCAGCCGGGGCCGGTGGGTCTCCGGTTCGGCCGTCATGCCGCCCCCTCCGTATACATCCGGTCCATGTACGTCCCATCGGTGCGAGTCCCGTCCGCGCGCGTCCCGTCCGTGCCCGCCTGGCCGGCCCCGGCCGCCGCCGGGGCACCGAGGAGCGCCTGCCAGCGGTGCCCGGTCAGCTCGGGCACGCTGCGCACCAGCAGGTGGGCGGCGAGGTAACGCTCCAGCGGGCGGACGTCGCAGATCGCGAGCAGCCGGTACAGGCCGTTGGTGCCGGTCCGGTTGATCAGGTAGTCCGGTCGGCGCCACATCGCGCCGTCGGGGTCGCTGCGGTGCAGCAGCCGGTGGAACTCGCTGTAGCGGGTGCGCAGTTCGGCGTTCCAGCGTTCGGCGGTGGCCCGGTCGCCGAGGGCCTCGGCGCGCTCCCGGTACGCGGCGTGGCGGCCGCCGAGGTCGGCTCCGGCCGCCAGCCGCCGCTCGGCGAGGCTCCAGGCGTTCGCCGACCAGTGCGCCCAGTCCCGCTCCCAGTCGCGCGCCCCGCCTTCGGTGATCCGGCCCACCAGCGCCGTGACCGCCCGGCCGGTGCGCTCCCAGCGGCGCTCGAAGCCGGCCCGCAGGCTGCCGTCCGGGTCCTCGTGGACCAGGAAGTCCTCCAGGTGCGAGAGCACCGAGTAGTGCGCGCCGACCAGCCCGTCCGGGTGCGCGGTGGCGTGCGCGGCGAGCGCCGTCACCACCAGCTGCACCCGCGCCTGCGGCGTGTCGCCGTGCGCGCCGAGGAAGTGGCAGGCCGAGTCCAGGGCGGGCAGGCCGGTCCGTAGCAACTCCTCGCGCAGATCGGCGGATTCGGCGCCGATCAGGGACCGCAGGGCGTGTTCGGCGGACCGGTCGACGGGCGCCGCGACGACGGTGTTGTCCGGCACCAGCGGCCCGTACGGCGGCGCGACCAGCTCGGCCCGTCCGGCGGCGGCGGCCTCGGCGAGCAACTGCTCGTCCGAGCGGTCGGCGACGGAGGGGTGGGCGGCCGCCCACGCCCGCAGCGCCTCGGCGGACCGCCGCGCCGCCCCGGACACCCGCGCCTCGGGGCCGCGCAGCCGCAGCCGCAGGTGCGGACCGAACCGCCAGTGCCGCTCGACGTGGGCGGCCAGCCCCTCGGCCGCCGCCCGCCGGGCCAGCGGCAGGACGGCTTCGCGCAGCGCGCGGGCCTTGTCGGGCCGGTAGTGGTACAGGACCACGTCCCAGGCGGTCACGGCCCCCTGGCCGTCGGCCGGGTCACTCATCGGGCGCCTCCTCGGCGACGGCGGTACGGGCGGTCCGGACGGAGTCGCGGGCAGCGGCCCCCGCCGCACTGTCCCGGCCGGGCCGGTAGGTCTCCACCACGAGTTCCACGGCCCGGGTCGGCTCCCGCTGCCCCGCGATGCCCGGCAGGGCCTCCTCCAGCACCGCGCCGCGCGGGTGCCGGGTGAGCCACTTGGCGAGGTGGCGCAGGTGCAGCGGGTTGCCGAGGTCGACGGGCTGCGGCTTGGGGGCGCGCAGGTGGGCGACGAAGGCGTCGGCGGGTGTGCCCGTGCCGTCGGCGGTGGCCGGTGCGGGGTGGAGGAAGAGCTGTTCGGGCAGGCCGAGCCGGGCCCGCCAGCGGGCGACGGTCGCGGCCGGGACCCCGTCGGGGCCCGGGTCGGCGGCGAGTTCGGCCCGCAGGGCGTCGAGCACCCCGGCCGGTAGCTGCCAGCGGCGGCGGGCGAGGACGACGTGCCGGTGGCGCAGCCGCGGGGTGCGCAGCACGCTGCCGCCGGGCGCGGCCAGGGTGGTGCGCGGCAGCAGCGGGCGGAAGTCGACGACCCCGTTGGGGTGGTCGGCGAGCAGTGGGCCGAGCCGCCGGGGCAGCATGACCGGCGCGAGGAAGCCCAGGTAGAGGACGTCGAGCAGTTCGCCGGTGCCGCGCAGCCGCAGCCGGAGCTGGTCGTCGGCCGGGTCGTGGACGAGGTCGAGGTCGGCCTCGGCGAGGCTGGTCCACCGCCGGTCGGGGCCGATCTCGTCGGCGAGCAGCCGGGGGTGGAGGTTGGCGTTGAAGCCGCCGACCGGCCGGACCTGGGCGGCGCGGGCACCGGCCCCGAGCCCGGAGCGGAGCTGCCGGGCGACCTCGGCGGCGGCCCGCGGGGGCAGGCCGTCGAGGAACCGGCTGGTGAAGCGCCCCCAGCCGCCATAGACGTGGTTGACGCACACCAGGCCGTCCACGGGGTCGCGTTGGAGGAACCAGGAGTAGCTGAGCGGCCGGGCCGCGGTCCAGTGGGGCAGCCGGGCGGCCAGGGCGCGGACCCGCTCGGCGGGGAGCACGAGTTCGCCGTCCAGCTCCGGGAGGTGGGCGAACTCCTGCCGCAGCAGGGCCAGTTCGTCCGGAAGACCGGTATCCGCCCAGGCGTCCGCCGCGTCGGCGCCGAAGTCCCAGGGCGCGTCGCACACCCCGCCGACGCCGTAGCGGGCGACGAAGCGGTCCCGGGCGGCCCGGCGCATCAGGTGGCCGTGGTCGAACAGCTCGGCGAGCGCGGTGAGTTCGGCGAGCACCGTACGGTCGGCCGCGCCCAGTCGGGGGTGCGGCGCGGCCGGCGTGTGGACGTCCTCGCTGAGGACGCTGAGCGGCGCGGCCTCGTCCGGCACCGGCCGTCCGGCGTCGGCCAGCAGTCGCCGCCAGTGGTCGGCGAGGGAGGCCAGCAGGGCGGGGCGGTGCTCGCCCGGGGTCGCCACCAACGAGCCTGTTGCCAGGTCGAGTCGGTCGAGCCGTTCAGCCAGTGCGGCGTCCTCCGGCCACTGCCGCAGCCAGTCGGCCAGGCTGCGGAGCGGCCGCCGGTCCTGCGGGTCGACCGGCTCGGCGGGCACCAGCAGTCGGGCCGTCAGGAGCCGGCCCACGAAGCGGTGCGCGGCCGGGTCGTCACCGGGGCGGCCGAGGGCCTCGGCGAGCCGGGCGGCGAGCCGGTCCGGCCGGTCCGGGGTGGCCGCGAGCGAGGCGAGCAGGGCCAGTTCGGGCCGGGCCGCGAGCTCGACCTCCTCCTCCCGGGTGACGAGGTAGCGCCCGCCCGCGAACAGCGTCTCGGCGCGGGCGTAGCGGGCGCGGCCGTCGGCGACCCGGGCGGCGCTGGTCATCCGGTGCGGCAGCGTACGGCTGCGGCGGGGGTCGTCGAGCAGGGCCTGGACGAGCGCGGCGACCAGCGCCCGGTTCTCCCGGACGACCGCGCGCGGGCCGTCCGCCGCCTCCTCCGCCTCCGCGTCCTCCGCTGTCACGTCGGAGGTCCAGCCGACGGCGGTGAACCAGGACAGCGGGCTGGTCTTGGCGGTGGCCCGCAGGGCGTGCCGCAGGACGGCCGCCTCTTCCTTCCGGGCCCGTCCGCGCGGCTCCCCGGTCGCGCCCGCCGTGTGGGCCACCGCGCGCAGCAGGTCGGCGCTGGTGAGGGCGACGGCCCGGGTGAAGGCCGGCTCCCGGCAGATGCCCGCGAGGGAGGCCCGTTCGGCGGCCAGGGCGGGCGGGACGGCATCGGCGAGCGCCGCCAGCAGCCGGGCCCGCAGCCGTCGCAGCTCCAGCCACTCGGCGAGTCGGGGGACGCGGCGCGGCAAGTCGCCGAGCCGGTCGAGCAGCGCCGCCCGCGGCGGGCGCCCGTTGTGCAGGTCGCGGCGGAGCGGCAGCACGACGCGGCGGTGGAACTCCTCGTCGTGCCCGGCCCGGCTGGCGTACAGGTCGTCGCAGAGGGCCGGCCGCAGGGCTTCGGCCGCGGCCTCGGCGGCGGTGAGGCCGCCCAGCAGCGCCCGGGCGCCCGCCGAGTCGGCGGACTGGGCGGGCCGGGCGAGGACGGTGGAGCGCACCAGGGCGTGGCGCGCGGTGTACGCGGCCGGTGCGGGTGCGTTCACGGGCGAGGGCGCGGGCGAGGGCGAGGGCACGCGGGCGTCCCGGGGCGGGGCGGTTCGGTTGGGCATGGCGGTTCCCTCCGACGGGGCCTGGCGGCGCGTCTCGTGGGACTGGTCGGACGGGCCGCGGCGTCGACGTCGCGGGCCCGGCCGGGATCCGCACGGCACGCCCTGGGTACGCGGGACGAACCCGACGCGTCCGGGTGGACGCGCCGGGTTCCGTCCTGATGCGCTGGCACCGGCCCCGGAAGGCCTGGCCGGCAGTCCCGGCGTGCGGCCGGACCCTAGGACGTCAGGCGGTCGGCACGTCCGGCAGCTGCGGCTGCGCGCAGGAGGACGAGCCCTGGCAGGAGCAGGAGCCCCAGGACGCGCCGTTCTCCGGCAGCGCGACGGTGTCGCGCAGCGAGGTGACGGTCAGCTCGCTGAGGTCGAGGTCCTGAAGGTCGAGGCCCTCGGTGGCAGCGGTACGGGACGTGGTGGTGTCGGACATGGCGAACTCCCTCGGATGGGCAGGCGGGCCGGTCGGACCGGAAGGTGTGCCTGCGAGCGGGTGCTGCGGAATGTGCCGGGTCCCCCGTGGGTGCGCCGCACTCGGGCCGCTCGGACCCGGGCTTCGCGCCGCCCGAGAACGAATCTAGGCACCCGGCGGCGCCCGGCGGTACGGCCGACCGGCACCTTGGCCGGGAGCCCGTACCCCGTCGGCTCAAGACCGGTCCGGCTCAAGCGGCACTCCAGCGGCCCCCCACGGGCCCCCGACCACGGCCCGGCCCGGGCGCGACCGGCGCCGGATCCGCGCGCCGCCCGCCCGTCCTGTTGCCGGTCCGCGAACGCGTCGGCGGGGCTCGCCGGGGAGGACCGGCCGTGCGACGGCACGGGTGGGATCAACGGCCCTCGGCACGATCGACACCCGTGGTCGGGGCGTGCTCGTACGCAACCCGGCCCAGGACGTCCTGCGGGGCTTCTCGACCGGTCCTGGATCCCACGTCGAGCGGCACCCGTTCAACGGCATGCGGAAGCCCGGCCGGGGACGGGACGTGGGCCTGCCTTCGGACTCGCGCCCCCGGGGCCGCTCAGTGCAGCGGCAGCAGCCCCGGGACCGGGCCGCCCCGCCGGGCCAGGCGGCGCAGGAAGGTGGTGACGCCGGGGGTGCCGACCGCCCAGGCCCGGGCCTCCGTGTCCGGCCGACGGCCTGGCAGCAGCGGCCGGTTCGGCGCGCCGCCCGCCCGCGTGAGGACCAGCTCCGCCACCTCCTGGGCGGCGGCCCAGTGCCGGGCCTCGCCGGTGGCCACCGCGAGGTCGACGCAGAGGTCCCCGACGCCCGCGAGGCCGCAGCAGCGGAAGACCTGCGCGGTCCTCGGGGCGAGCGTCCGGCAGGTGTCGGCGGCGTCGGCGGCCAGCGCCGTCAGCGCGTCGTCGCCGTACTGCCGGCCGGCCTGCACCAGCAGGGTGCCGAGCCCGGCCAGCCCCCGGCACCAGGAGAGGTAGCGGCGGGTCGCCCCGGGTGCGCGGGCGGCGGCGATGATGCCGGGGAGGTCGGCCGCGAGGCCGTCCACGATCTCCCGGGCGGTGCGCCGGGACGCCTCGTCGGGCATCGCGAGCAGGAAGTGGGCGACGCCCGCGCGGCCGTGCGCGAAGCCCTCCGCGAGGGCGGCGGTGCCGGGGTTGGGCTCCTCCCCGAGGTCGTCCAGCGGACGGCCGACCAGTTCGGCGGCGCAGTCGGCCGCCGCCGCCCGGTGCGCTCCCGTCTCTGAGTCGAGCCCGGCGAGCAGCAGGTGCCCGGTGCCGATCCCGGCCGTCCCCGCGATCTGGTCGACGCCCGTGCCCTCGTACCGGCGGGGCGCCGGGGGCTGGGTGCCCAGCGCGGCGGCCGCCTCGGCGAGGAACAGGTCGACGCCCGTACGGCCCTGGTGGAGCGAGCCGTCCAGGTGGTCGAGGGCCGGGTGGGCGGCCGTCCAGGCGGCCAGGTCGGCGGCGGCGGAGCGGGCGTCCGGGCGGTCCGGGTGCTGGAGGAGTTCGAGGCCGAGGCCGGCGGCGCCGTCGTACAGCGAGAGCAGGGTCCGGGGCCGCTCGACGCCCGGGTCGGCGGCGAGCAGCTCGCGGGCCATCCGGACGCAGGTGGTGACGGTGTGGTCGAGCGCGCCGTCCAGGACGCTCCGCCGGGTCTCCGCGTTCCACCGGGCACGGCGGGCCCGCCGGGTCGGCACCGTCCCCTCGCGCAGCCGGGCCGCCGTGGCCGCACGCCTCGCCGGGTCGAGGCTCAGCAGGCCCTCGACGAGTTCCGCGGCCGGGTGTCCGGGCTCCGGGAGGGCGGCGCGCAGGCAGGCCAGGGTGCGGTCGCGGTTGGTCGCCGGGTCGGGGTCGATCACCACCGGGTCGAGGCCGGTGAGGGCGTGGTGCAGGGTGGCGCCCAGGGCGTAGTGGTCCTCGGTGGGGTCCTCCCCGGTGGCGCCGGGCAGGCCGTATCCGGCGGTGGCGCCCGGCGGGCGGTCGCCGTCCAGGGCGCTCACACCGAAGTCGACCAGCGCGGGCCGGCCGTCCCGGTCGAGCACGACATTCGCGGGCTTGAGGTCGCAGACCACCACGCCGCGCGCGTGCACCGCGTCCAGCACCCGCAGCAACGCGCGCGCCAGCGTCCACCAGTCCCGCCCGCCCGGGCCGCCAGCGGAACCCGCGCCGCCCGCGTCTCCCGCCTCGGCGTCGTACGGGCCGCGGGTGAGCACCTCGCGGCGCAGGTCGGTCCGCCCGCAGGCGGTGCTGACCAGGTACTCGTCGGTGCCGTGCCGGAAGTAGTCGACCAGCGCGGGCACTCCGGGGACCCCGGCCAGCGCGTCGAGCACCCGGCGCTCGTGCCGCAGCCGGCCGCGCGCGTCGACACCCGCGCCGTCCTCGGCGACGAAGGCCCGGGCCTGCTTGACCACCACCTCGCGCCCGGTGGCTAGGTGGACCGCGCGGTAGACGTGGCCGCTCGGCGCGCGGGTGATGCCGGCGGTGATCCGGTAGCGGCCGTCGCCGACCCGGGTGGTCGCCGGGCGGGCGGGGGCGCCGGGCGCCTCGAACGGGTCGCTCGCCCAGGGCGGTCGGCGGTAGCGGGCCTCGGCGAGGCCGGGGAACAGCGCGCCGTCCGGGCCGGCCATGCCGGCCTGGGCCTCGTCGTCGGTGACCCGGAACGGGCCGTAGCGGTAGTGCACCGGGGCGTCCGGCCGGACCCGGCGGTCGCTGACCACGGCGGGGCCTTCCCGGCCGGCCAGCGCCTGCGCCAACTCCAGCCCCAGGGCGCGGACTTCCTCGGGCCAGGGGTAGACCGTGACGGCCTTGCCCACGGCGGCGGCGCCGTGCCGGCCGCTGTTGAGCTCCCACAGCGCGGCCGTGCTCACCGCGAACTTCACGTCGCAGACCCGGCCGAGCAGGATCGGGAGCGCCGTGTCCAGCAGCGCTTCGAAACCGTCCGGGCGGGCGGAGAGGTGCAGCTTCCAGCCGTGGGCGAGCTCCGGCATGCGCGGGTCCCGGAGGTACCACCACTGGCCGTCGGTGCGCAGCGGGCGGTGCGGGCCGGCCGCGCTGGCGGCCAACTGCTCGGCCCTGCCGCCCAGTTGTGCCCGCAGTACGTCCTCGTGCGCGGCCTCGGCGGAGCCGGGGTCGGGCGGTGCGCTCATGGTTCCGTCCTCCCCCGGTCCGCCGTGGTCCGCCGTTCGTTCGGATCCGGGTGGATCAGGCGTTGAACTCACAGGGGAAGCGGGTCGGGACGTAGGTCACCCACGGCTCGCCCAGGCAGGCGGCGGGCGCGAGGTCGGCGTCGAACTCGTCCTCGAAGACGATGGCGTCCTCGTCGATCTCCAGCGGGCCGGCGTCGCGGATGTCGGTCAGCAGGGCACTCATGGGGGTCCTCCCAATGATTCAGGTGGTTGGGTCCTGCGTGCTGAGCGCGCTCATGCTAGCCAGGCCACCCGACCCGGGACAGGGAGCTGACGGACCCGCCGGATCGACTACGACAAAGGGAGGTTCCGTTTGTGGACGCCGGCTCCCGAGCGCGCCCACCGGGACGACACGAGCCGGTCAGCCGCGCAGGCGCCGGGCCCGGAGGTACTCGCGGGCCAGCAGGCGCAGCGCGGCGGGCTTCGCCGGGCCCGCCGAACGGCGCAGCAGGGCGCCGAGGTCGGCGCGGGCGGCGGCGCTGGTGAGCTCCTCCACGCCGACGATGCAGCGGACCATCGGGCGGTGGGCGGGCGGCACCCGGTCGATCACGGCCCGGCCCTCGGCGAGGCTGCGGTCGGCCCGGTCGAGCAGGGCGGCGAGCAGGGCCCGTACGGCGGGCAGGTCGCGGGCCTGTTCCAGGTCGGCGCGGGTGACGCCGTGCTCCCGGAGGGTCTGCTCGGGGATGGTCAGCCGGCCCTCGGCGAGATCCTCGGCGAGGTCGTTGACGAAGTCGAGCCGCTGGCTGCCGTCGATGAAGGTGCGGCAGGCGGCGCGGTAGTCGCCCTGGTCCCCGTCGGGGCCGAGCAGCGCGGCGACCACCATGAAGCCGGGCAGCGAGTACCCGTCGATGTAGGCCTGGTGGTCCTCCTCGGTGGCGAACCCGGTGAAGTCCAGGTCGGCCCCGGTCGCGGCGAGGAAGTCCAGCACCCGGTCCCGCAGCACGGGGTGGGCGGCGACGCTGTTCAGCAGCGGGCGCAGCTCGGGGTCGTCGGTGCGGCCCGCGGCGAGGCTGTCGGTGACCAGCCGCTGCCAGCGGGCGGAGGCCGCCCGGCGTTCGGCGAGCGGGCCGCTGTCGAGCAGGGTGTCGGTGCGGTGCATGAAGGCGGCGGCGGCGATCACGTGCGGGACCGTCCGGGCGGGCAGCAGCAGGTCGGCGGCGAGCGCGACCTCCCGCTTGTACCGGGCGACCTGCTCCCGCTGCCGGCCGTAGTCGGCCCGCAGCCCGGCCTCCCGTACCCCGGCCGCGTCCAGCGCCCGCTCCCACCTGCCCACTCGGTCCACCCCATCGTTTGTTCGACGGGGGTCGAGCGTAGCCGGTGGGAGCGGGAGGACCTATTCGGGCTCCCGGGACCGTGCGGTCCCGGACCGCGGCCCCCGCGGCGCCGGACCGCAGGGCCCCGCAGCGCCGGTCAGCGCTGGCGGATCGCGGAGAACCCGCAGGCCGGGGTGCAGAGGGTGACGATGCCGCTGTAGCGGTGGGTGGTACGGCCCCGGGTGACGCTGTGCACGGTGTGCTTCTCGCGCAGGTTGAGCTCCCGGCAGCGCGGGCAGGCGGCGCCGACCGGCTGGCCCCACGGGCGGTTCGGGTTGAGCTTGGCGATCGAGACGACCATCAGCACGGCGGCCACGCCCGCGCCGCCGAAGCCGACCACCCGCCACACGCCGTTCCCGGACTCCCGACGGTCGATCATCTCGTCGTACGAGTAGGTGCCCCCGCCGCCGCGGCTGGACCATATCCGGCACTCGCTGTGCCGGGTCATGGTCTTGCCGTCGCAGGTCGGCGGGGTGTTCGGGTCCGCCTTGCCGACCACCAGGGCCAGGAAGAAGCCGAGTGCGATCAGCAGGCCGAACAGGACCACGGCGACGGTCCGGCTGCGCCCGGTGTGCAGCCGTTTGCGCTCGTTGTACGCCGTATCGATCACTGTCTGGGCCATGTTGCCCCCGTCGACCGCCACTGGCTCTCCTCCTGGTGTCCGCTTCGCCCGCCCGGCCCGTGGTACCGGGCCGGAGGCGCCCCTCGGGTGGGGGCGAGAAGAACCCACCACGAAGGGCGTTTGCTTGTACGGAACTTGGGAAGAACTTGACCTTTCAGTCCTCCGCCGCGACCGAGGCCAGGTAGGCCTCCGCCCTGGCCGGGTCGAAGTACCACTCCTCCAGGTCCGCCGGGTCATTGAAGGCATTGGCGAACCGGTGGGCCACGGCGGGCAGCGAACCCCCCGCCCCGAGGATCCGGAGGACGTGCGGGGGCGGCGGGGCGAGCAGCTCGTTGCTCCAGGTGGTGGAGGGGGCGGCGGTTCGCCAGAACCCGTCGAAGGCCGCCTGCTGGAAGGCCCGGTCGAAGGGCCTGTCGCCGTGGGCGAGGATCGCCTCCAGGTAGCCGGCGGCGCACTTGGCGGCGTTGTTGGAGCCCTGGCCCGCGATCGGGTCGTTGAGGACGACCACGTCCGCGACGCCCAGCACCGTGCCACCGCCGGGCAGTTCGCCGATCGGACGGCGCACCCCCGGGGCGAAGCGCCCGGCCAGCGTCGCACCGGCGTCGGTGAGTTCGACGCCGGCGCGGGTGCGGTCGTACTCCCAAGGCGTGAAGGCCTTCATCAACTCCAGTGTCACCCGCAGGTGTTCGGCGGGATCGCGGATCCCGTCGAAGGCGTCCGCCGGGCCGCCGGGAATCGCCTCCCAGACCATGGCGTCGCACGGACCGGCCTCGGTCAGCGCCGGCACCAGGAAGAGCTCGCCGACACCCGGCACCAGGTTGCAGCGCACCGCCGGGTAGTCGTGCTCGGGGCGCGGACCGAGCCCGTGCACATAGCTGGCCGCCAGCGCGCGCTGCGGCCGCTCGTACGGGGAGCGCTCGTGGTCGCGCTCGAACAGCGAGGCCAGCGCGCCCTTTCCGGAGGCGACCAGCACCAGGTCGTACGAGCCGACCAGGTTCTGCAGGTCTGCCGCGGTCACCTGGCGCAGCTCCACCCGGCCGCCGCGCTCCGCGAACAGCTCCAGCCAGGTGGACATCTTCAGCCGCTGGTCGACGGACTGCGCGTAGGCGTCCAGCCGCCCGACCCAGTCCACCGCCCGCTCCGCCTCCGGCCCGGCGACCGACACCCCGAGGCCCTCGATCCGGGGCGCCCGGTCGGCCCACAGGTCCAGGCCGAGGGCCCGCTCGGTGCGCAGCGCGGAGTCGAACATGCACTGACTGGACATCACCCGGCCGCCGCGCACCTCCTCCGGGCCGCGGTCGGTCAGCACGGTCACGTCGTAGCCGTGCGCCTGTAGCCCCAGGGCCAGTTGGAGTCCGGCCTGCCCTGCGCCGACGATCAGAACTCTGCGCATCGCCCCTGCTCTCCTGGTGGTACGTCCCGGACGGCGGCCCGGACGGACCGGCCGTCTCCGGTCTGCTTACCAGTCATCGGGGCCGCCCGTCCACGGGCCGTACCGACGCTTGTTCCCGCCCCTTGCCGGCACTCGTTCCCGCCCCTTGCCGACGCCCGTCCACGGCCCGTCGCGGCACCCGCGTCCTCGGCCCGCCTCACCCCGTGACCAGCCGCCGGCCGCTGACCTCCTCCGGGCGGATCCGCACCCAGCGCGGCCGCACCCCGCCCGCCCAGGGGGCCGCGCCGGGCAGCCCGGCCAGCCGGTCGAGCTCGGCAGGGTCGTCCACGTAGTGCGCCGGGCCGAGGGCGAGCACGCTCCAGCCGCGCCCGAGGTACTCGTCGATGTGGTCGACCTGGAAGGAGACCGCGGCCCCCTCCACCGGGGCGGCGGCGTCGTGCTCGCCGGTGCGGTAGGCGAAGGAGCCCTGGTCCACCACGTAGTTGACCGGCAGCACCACCGGCCCCGGCTCGACCGGCAGGGCGATCCGGCCGATGCCGTGGCCGCCGACCAGCTGCCAGCACTCCGGCTCGGTGAGGTCGAGCAGCCGGGGGCGCGGGCCGGGGCCGCCCTGGCCGGGCGCGGCGTCGGCACGGCCGGACCGCAGCTCGCCCGGGGTGGTGTCGAGGGCGGCGGCGATCCGGACGAAGCCCGCCGGGTCGAAGCCGGGCCCGGCCTCCAGCAGGCACCGCAGGTAGCGGGGGGCCATCGCGGCCCGGTTGGCCAGGGCCTCCTCGCTGAGGCCCAGCTGCTCGCGCCGTTCGGCGATCCGACGGGCGACGGCGGCGGGGTCGGGGGTGTCGTTCACGGTGGTGCCTCCTCGGCTGGCCGGGGGCCGTCTGGCCGCGTCCGGGCGTTGACCAGGGCGGATCCATCCAAGCGCCCGGCCCCCGGCAAGTCGAGCAACGGCCCGGCCCCGTGCGTGTCGGTCCGCGCCCCCGGGCCGCCGGTGCCCCCGGAGCGGAAACCCGGGGCCGGACGGGCCCCGCTGTGGAAGCATGGCGCGGGTGCTGACCATAGAGATCAACGGCCGCCGGGCGGACGCGGAGAGCGTGTACCGGGTGGCGACGCGGAACTTCGGGCACTTCACCTCGATGCAGGTGCGCGACGGGGCGGCCCGCGGCCTGGACCTGCACCTGGAGCGGCTGGAGACGGCGTCGCGCGCGCTGTTCGGCGAGGGGATCGCGTGCGACGGCGGAACGGTCCAGGGGCTGATCGGACGGGCGCTCGGCGCGGACCGTGATGCGTCGGTCCGGGTCACCGTCGCCGCGCGGCTCGACGACCCGCAGTCGCCCGACGTCATGGTGGCCGTCTCCGACCCCGTCCCCGACGCGCCCCAACCCGCGCCGCGCGTCCGCACGGTGACGTACGAACGCGAACTGCCGCACGTCAAGCACCTCGCGACGATGGGCCTGAGCTACCAGCCCCTCCAGGCCCGGGCCGCGGGCTTCGACGACGTCCTGTTCGTGGGGCGGGACGGGCGCCTGAGCGAGGGATCGATCTGGAACGTCGCCTTCTGGGACGGCCGGCAGGTCGTCTGGCCGGAGGCGGACGTACTGCCCGGCATCACGATGCAGCTGCTGCGGCGCGGCCTGACCCGGCTCGGGCTGCCCTGGGAGGTCCGACCCCTGACCGTCGACGACCTGCCGGGCCTGGGCGCCGCCGCAGCGACCAACTCGATCTGCCCCTGCCAGCCGCTGGCCGCCATCGACGGCACCTCCTTCCCCGCCGACGGGGGCGCCCTGGCCGAAGCCCTCGCCGCCGCCTGGGCCGTGATCCCCTGGGAAGCGGTCTGAGCGCACCGGCCCGTCCGGGACCGCGGGAGTGAGGTCCGGGACCGGTTACCCCTTGGCCCTCCGGTCGCGCCAGGCCGGGGCGAGCGCGGTGAGCATCACCGCCGCGGTGAGCACGAACGCCCACGGGTAGCCCGTCGCGCCCGCGACCGCGCCGAAGGCGACGGCGCCGACGCCCATGCCGCCGTCGAAGGCGACGTTCCACAGCGCCGTCACGGTGCCGTACCCGGCGGGCGGCACCCGGGCGTACATCAGCGTCAGTGTCGCGTTCTGCGCGACGCCGAAGCCCGCGCCGAACACCGTGGCCCCGGCCACCACGGCGACCGGGCTGCCCGTCGAGGCCAGCAGCAGCACCCCGCCGGCGCACACCAGCAGGGCGGGCAGCACCAGCCCGGACGCGCCCCGGCGGTCCCCGTACCGCCCGGCCAGCCAGCGGGTCGCCGTCGCGGCCGCGGGCTGGACCAGCAGCGCCGCCGCGACGGCGGCGGCGGACGGCACGGCCAGCGGCAGGAAGGTGACCAGGATCCCGGCCGCCAGCGCCGTCGCGCCGAACACCACGGCCGGGCGCAGCAGCGCGCCGCTGCGCAGCCCCTCCCGCAGGCCCACCGTCGGCCCGTCCGCCCGGGTGCGGTCCGGCAGCGCCGGGACGGAGACGACGGCGGCCAGCGGCGCCGCCGCGCCGATCGCGAACACCCAGCCCCAGCCGACGTGCTGGGCCAGCCAGACACCGAGCGGCTGACCGGCCAGAGCGGTCAGCCCGGAGACCAGCCCGACCAGGGCGAGCCCCTCGCCGCGCCGTTCGGCCGGGATCAGCGCGGCGGTCAGCGCCCCGCCCGCGACCAGCGCGACGGCGAAGCCGAGCCCGCGCAGCAGGCAGACCGCGACCACGGCCGCCATGCCGCCGGTCCAGGCGAGCGCCAGGGTGGGCGCGCCCAGCAGCACCAGCCCGGCCGCCAGCGCCCAGCGGTGGCCGAACCGGGCGGTCAGCGACGGGGTGGCCAGCTCGCCGACCACGGTGGCGAACATCAGCGCGCCGGTGGCCAGACCCGCCGCGTGCTCGCCGCCGCCGGACTCCTGGGCGTACAGCGGGACGGCGGAGAGCAGCAGGTTGAACCCGGTGGTGCAGCCGAAGAGGGAGACGAGGCGCACCAGCAGCGCCCACGTCACCAGCGGCGGCCGGGCGCGGCCGGAGCCCGCCGCGGAGGCGGTGGTGGTGGTCACCCGGCGACGCTACCGGCCCGCACGGGCCGCCGGTAGGCCCCGCCGAAGCCGCCGGGACACCTCCGGGACGCCGTCGGAGCCCCGGTCGGACCCGCGCCGAGGCCATAGGCCAGCCCTATGACCTCATAGATCATCACCACCTACTTCCCAGGTCATCCGTAGGGTTTGCTACAAAGGTTCAGACCACGTTTGCATCGCGCCCGACCGGAGGACCACTCGTCATGCCCCGCCCGATCCGAGTCGCGATCGTCGGAGCCGGCCCCGCCGGCATCTACGCCGCGGATGCCCTGCTGAAGTCCGACGCCGCCCAGGACCCCGGTGTCTCCATCGACCTGTTCGAGCGGATGCCCGCCCCGTTCGGTCTGATCCGCTACGGGGTCGCCCCCGACCACCCGCGCATCAAGGGCATCGTCACCGCCCTGCACCAGGTGCTCGACAAGCCCCAGGTCCGGCTGTTCGGCAACGTCGACTACCCGAACGACCTCGCCCTGGACGACCTGCACCGCTTCTACGACGCCGTGGTCTTCTCCACCGGCGCGATGGCCGACCGCGCCCTGGACATACCCGGCATCCACCTCGACGGCTCCTACGGCGCGGCCGACTTCGTCTCCTGGTACGACGGCCACCCGGACGTGCCCCGGACCTGGCCGCTGGAGGCCGAGAAGGTCGCCGTGCTCGGCGTCGGCAACGTCGCCCTGGACGTCGCCCGGGTCCTCGCCAAGACCGCCGACGAGCTGCTGCCCACCGAGATCCCGCCGAACGTCTACGAGGGCCTGCGGCGCAACCGGGCCGTCGAGGTGCACGTCTTCGGCCGCCGCGGCCCCGCCCAGGCCAAGTTCAGCCCGATGGAACTGCGTGAGCTGGACCACTCCCCCACCATCGAGGTGATCGTCGCCCCCGAGGACATCGAGTACGACGACGGCTCGATCGCCGAGCGCCGCGCGGTCAAGCACGTCGACCTGGTCGCCTCGACGCTGGAGAACTGGGCGATCCGCGACGTCGGCGACCGCCCGCACCGGGTGTACCTGCACTTCTTCGAGTCCCCGGTCGAGGTGCTCGGCAAGGACGGCAAGGTGGTCGGCCTGCGCACCGAGCGCACCGAGCTGGACGGCACCGGCAACGTGCGCGGCACCGGCGCCTTCACCGACTGGGACGTCCAGTCGGTCTACCGCGCGGTCGGCTACTACTCCGACGAGCTGCCCAAGCTGCCCTTCGACCCGGCCTCGGGCACCGTCCCGCACCAGGCCGGACGGGTCCTGGACGGCGACGGCTCGCACCGCACCGCCACGTACGTCACCGGCTGGATCAAGCGCGGCCCGGTCGGCCTGATCGGCCACACCAAGGGCGACGCCAACGAGACCGTCGCCTGCCTGCTGGACGACCACGCGGCCGACCGCCTGCCCGGCGCCGTCGAGCCGGAGCCGGCGGCCGTCGAGGAGCACCTGCGCGCGCAGGGCGTCCGCTTCACCACCTGGGACGGCTGGAAGCTGCTGGACGCCCACGAGCGCGCGCTCGGCGAGGCCGAGCAGCGCGAGCGGGTCAAGGTCGTCGAGCGCGAGTCCATGCTCCGCCACAGCGGGGCCTGAGCCGCGGCGGGCCCGGGCGCCCGAGCCCGGGCCCGGCACGGACCGCCACCGCCGTCGCCACCGCCGAATCGCACGGGAATTCCCCCCGGAACACAGGAACACACCCGTGGGATTCCGGCGGCGGCCCGCAGATTTCCCGGCGTACCCGGGAGCGCCCCCGTCAGGGGCGGACGATCGGCAGCAGCAGCTCGTCCACGATCTCCGCCGGATCGAGCTGCGTCGCCTCCCCGCCGCACATCTTGATCCGGTACAGCATCAGCGCCGGCACCAGGTCGGTGACCAGCGGGGTGACCGCCCCGGGGCGGACCTCGCCGCGCGTGGTGCCGCGGTCCAGCACCTCGGCGAGCAGCGCCGTCGTCGGCTCGACCACCCGCTCCAGCACGATCTCCACGAAGGCGTGCGCCCGCTGGTGGTCGAGTTCGCTCATGATGGCCCGCACCGCGGCGCCCAGCTCGCTGACCATCGCCGCCCGCAGCCGGGTCACCACCTCCAGCAGGTCCCCGCGCAGGCTGCCGGTGTCGGGGGCCGGACCGGAGGGCGGCAGACTGGCCCGCAGCGCGTCCATGACCAGCTCCTCCTTGGAGGACCAGCGGCGGTAGAGCGCGGCCTTGCCGGTCTGGGCGGCGGCGGCCACCCCCTCCATGGTGAGCCGGGCGTAGCCGTCGGTGGTGAGCTGCTGGAGGACCGCCTCGTAGATGGCGCTCTCCAGCGCCTCGCCGCGCCGCCGCAGCGGGGCGCCCGTCACCGGTCCGTGTCCGGTATCCGTCTCAGCGGTCATGGTTGCGCACCTTCTTCAATCGCCTTTCCTCGATCCCCGTCGCTCCCCGCATTCGCCCGCGGACCTCCGGGAAATCCCTGGTCGGCCGCGCGCACGGTGAAGCATTTCGTATATCACGGACATCGCGGGGGGCCACTGTCGATGTTAGTGAACGAACCCGTTCCCGCCGACGCCGCATAACAGAGTTTCGATCATGCGTTCGATCCGATGGAGTTCCCGCACGTCGGGACCGGGACAGGACCGTGGCCTCATGCGGCTGGGGCGGGACGGGCGGTGGCATGGGGGTGCGGGTTGAAGCGGACCGCCTGCGGAACCCCGTGGAGGACCCCATGACCGACAGAACGGCCAACACCGCGCTGATGGCCGCCGGCGTCGCCGCGGTCTTCGCCGCGGTGAGCATCGCCGCCGCCCTCCGGGCGTGCAAGTGCCCGGTCCGGGGCGGCGAGAGCGCCTCGGAGACGGGACGGAGCCACCGTCCCGGCCCCGGCAGCAGCTCATCCCCCGGCAGCCACCCCCACGGCTGCACTCCCCCCAACTGCCATTGACCCCCTCGTCCTCCCCATCCTCGGAAGCACCAGTTCCGCCCCCGGCCGTCACCCGTCGCGCCGGGGGCCTCTTCGTTGGCCCCGGGCCGGGAAGGACCAGCCCCTCAGCCGCTCGCGGGCCTGCGCGGGAGCACCGCGTGCACCCGGGTGCCGCGCCGCAGGGCGTCCACGGTGCAGCTGCCGCCGATCTCCGCGGCCCGCTCCGACATCGACTGCAGCCCCACCCCCGGGTGCACCGCGAGCCCGTGGTCCGGGCCCCGCCCGTCGTCCTCGACCTCGAGTTCCAGGTGCCCGGCGTCCACCCGCACGGACACCGTGGCGCTGCTCGCCCGGGCGTGGCGCACCACGTTGTTGAGCGCCTCCGCGGTGATCCGGTAGACCGCGACCTCGACGGCGGCGGGCAGCGCCGGCAGCGGGTCGGGCTCCAGCCGGGTGGCGACGGCGAGGTCCGGGCCGCTGAAGGTCTCGGCGAGCCGGCCGAGCGCAGTGGACAGGCCGTAGTCGCCCAGCGCCGTGGGCCCGAGCCGGTCGGTGATCCGCCGGACCTCCCGGACCGCCGTGGCGAGGTCGTCCGCGACCCGGTCCAGCACGCCGGAGAAGAGCGCCGGGTCGTCCACCGCGGCGGCGGCCTGGAGGCGCAGCCGCAACCCGGCCAGCAGCGGGCCGAGGCCGTCGTGGATGTCCCGGCGCAGCTGGCGCCGCTCCTCCTCGCGGGCGGCGACGATCCGCTCGCGGCTGGCCCGCAGGTCCGCCATCAGCTGGAGCGAGGCGACGGCGGGCGCGGCCTGGTCGGCGAGCGAGCGCAGGATGTCGCGGTCGCTGTCGTCGAGCGCCCGCTGCCCCGGGCGCGGGGCGACGGCGAGCCGTCCGATCCGCTCCCCGCGGTGCACCAGCGGGAAGCCCTCGCCGCCGCCGGAGAGCTCCCCGACGGCCGCCAGCGACCGTTCGCCGCTCCGCGTGGAGACGGTCAACTCCACGCCGGGGAGCAGCAGTTCCTCACTGACGGTGCGGCACAGCACGGCCGGCACCTCCTGCGGGTCGACGGTCTGGCTGACCCTCCCGGCGAGGCTGCGCAGCACCTGGTACGGCTGGGCGCGCGAACCGTAGTACCAGCGGTCGACGACGCCGGAGGCCCAGCGCACGCCCCGGGGCAGGCCGGTCGCGAGCAGGAAGACCGCGGCGACCACCACCAGCGCCCCGAGGCCGGTCCCGGGCATCAGCATGGTGGAGAGCAGGCAGGCCACCACCACGAAGGCCACGGCCAGCCCGGCGGCCACCAGCAGGCCGGTCAGCACCCGCCGGGCGGCCCGGTCGAGCCGCCAGGACCCGTCCCGGACCACCACGGCGGCCAGGGTGATCGTCCACAGCGCCGAGGTGACCGCGAACGCGGTGTACGCGGCCGTGCCCTGGTCGAAGTAGTAGCCGAGTTCGGCCCCGCCCCACAGCAGGTACACCCCGAGGCCGATCAGGACGTTCTGCCGGCGCCGCCGGGACGCCCCGCGGATCCGCGCGAGCGGGACGAGCACCACCAGGACGGTCAGCGCGACGTACACGACGAGCTGGGTGTCGAGCATCCGGTCGTTGAAGATCTGCAGCAGGTGCGCGAGGCCGCTGCCCGCGAACGGGTTGGGCCGGCCGAACACGGTCGGCTCGGAGACGTAGTAGCTCGCCGGGGGCAGCCGCCACAGCGCCACGGCGCCGATCGCGAACCACCACCGCCTGCTCGGCAGCGTCCCGAACGGCAGCCACAGCGGCAGCGCGTGCCACAGGGCTCCGCTGACGGTGTCGCACAGTGACGACAGCACCACCACCGCCCCGACCATGCGCGGGTCGCCCCCCTCGACCCAGATCGGGGCCTCGGCCGCGACCGGGAGGATCGTCGCCGCCCCGTACACGAGCAGCACCCAGCCGAGCTGGTTCCCCGGCCGGTGGGCGTGCAGCAGTACTCCACCGGCGACGGCGGCGAGGCCGTACCCGAGCACCGCCAGGTCGTGGGTGGGCACCGAGACCCCGGGCGCGCCGAGGTGGCTCAGCACGTACCCGACCCACAGCCCGCCGGCCACCACGCAGACGAGCGCGCACAGCCCGGCCGCGGCCAGTTGTCGCTCCGCAGGACCGGACCGAGGCCGCCACCAGGCTCTTCGCACGCTCTCCGCAGCCATGAGTCCGCCCCTTCGTCGTCGGGCTCCCGCATATCCCTGAAGTCTGCTCCACCCGTTGTCCCGGGTGCATGAGGCAGCGGCCCCCCGCCGGCCCCCGTGACAGCCGGAGGGCCTCGGCGGCGTCCGCCTGACGGACCGTGCGCGGGCCCGGCGGTCCTGCCGACCCGCGCCGCCACCGCCCGGCGGTCCTCGCCGTACGTCACCACCGGCACCGCCGCGGCTCGGCCCCGGGAGGCGGCGGGCGCGGCGTCCGCCGATACTGGGGCCGCGACCTCCCAGGCCACCCGACACCCCCGGAGGAACCATGGACTACGGTCTCGGCGTACGGCTCGACCGGCCGTTCGCGCAGGCGGTGGAGGCGGTCACCGCCGCGCTCAAGGAGCAGGGCTTCGGCGTACTGACCACCATCGATGTCCGGGCGACGCTGCGCGAGAAGATCGGCGCGGAGGTCGAGGACTACCTGATCCTCGGCGCCTGCAACCCCGCCCTCGCCCACCGCGCGCTCCAGGCCGACCGCCGGATCGGGCTGCTGCTGCCCTGCAACGTGGTGGTCCGGACGGACGGCGACGCCACGGTGGTGGAGGCCGTCGACCCGCAGACGATGGTCGCCCTGGCCGGGTCCGGGGGCGGGCTGGGCGAGGTCGCGGACGAGGCGGCGCGGCGGCTGAACGCCGCCCTGGACACGCTGCGCGGATGAGGAGCAGACCATGACCGCACCCGTCGTCGCCGGATTCGACGGCTCGCCCGAGAGCCTCGCCGCCACCGAGTGGGCCGCCCGGGAGGCGCGGCGCCGCGGCTGCCCGCTGGACCTCCTGGAGGCCTGGCCCTGGCCGCACCGGGACGTGGTCGGCAGCGAGGAGACGTACCGCGACGCCCTGGACCGGCTGGAGCTGCGGGCGCGGGAGCTGCGCCCGCTGGCCGGCGACGGGCCGGTCACCTCGGCGATCGTTCCGACCGACCCGGCCGAGGCGCTGGAGGCCGTCGGCAAGTCGGCCGCCCTGCTCGTCCTGGGCTCGCGCGGGCTGGGCGCGGTGCGCGGCTTCCTGGTCGGCTCGGTGAGCCAGGAGGTGCTGCGCCGGGCGGGCTGCCCGGTGGTGCTGGTCCGGGCCGAGGCGGAGGAGTCGGAGGGCCCGGTGCTGGTGGGCCTGGACCTCGCCCATCCGATGGACGACGTGCTGGCCTTCGCCTTCGACGCGGCCGCCCGGCGCCGGGCTCCGCTGCGGGTGGTGCACGTCTGGTCGCCGCCGGTCTCCAGCCAGTACACGGCACTCGAGGCCGTCGGCGGGCTGGGCGAACTCGCCTCCGTCGACCGGGCCCGGTTCGCCGAGCAGGTGACCCCCTGGCGGGAGCGCCACCCCGAGGTGTCGGTGACCGCCGACCTGATCCAGGGAAGCGCCTCCGTCGCCCTGGTGGACGCGGCGGCCGGGGCCCGGCTGCTCGTCGTCGGCCGCCGCGTCCGCCGCACCCTCCTCGGCGCCCACCTCGGCCCGGTCGCCCACGCCGCGATCCACCACGTCCGGTGCCCGGTCGCCCTCGTCCCGCACGGCTGACCGGGGCCCCTGGCCACCGGGTGCCGCGGCGGTCAGACTGATGCGGAGAAGATCGCGACGGGCATGACAAGGTGCTCCGTCCGACCATCACCAACGACGGAGGCAGTCACCGTGCAGCGCATCGGCATCATCGGAGTGGGCGAGATCGGCCGGGCCATCGTGATGGGCCTGCGCCACGGGGAGGAGCCCGGGCCGGAGGTCCTGCTCTCCCCGCGGGGCGCCCGCACCGCCGCCGAGCTGGCCGAACGCTACGAGGGCGTGCGGGTGTGCGCCGACAACCAGGAGGTGGTGGACGGCTCCGACCTGGTGATCGTCGCCCTGCGCCGCCAGGACTGGCGGGCGGCCCTGGCCGGGCTGGTCGTCCCCGACGACCGGGTCGTGGTCAACGTGATCCCGGGCGTCGCCTCCGAGGAGCTGCGCCGGGTGCTGGCCACCGGCGCCGCGCTGACCCACGCGATCCCGCTGCCCACCGTCCGGGAGCGCCGCTGCCTCACCGTCGTCCAGCCCTCCCACCCGGACGCGGACGCCCTGTTCGAGCTGTTGGGCGGGGCGCTGCCGGTCGCGGACGAGGCGGCCCTCAACGTCCTGTCCGCGGTCACCTCGACCCAGACCACCCACTACGCGTTCCTCGCCACGCTCGTCTCCTGGGCCACCGACCAGGGCATCCCCGCGGCGGACGCCGACCGCTTCGTCCGCGGCCTCTACCAGGACGTCGGCCGCTCCCTGGCCGACGGGACGCGGTCGCTGGAGCGGCTCGCGGCCGAGCACGAGACCCCGGGCGGGAGCAACGAGCGGGTGCGCACCACCTGGTTCGACCAGGCCAACTCCGGGGCCCTGCGCGGCACCCTGGACGGCCTGGTCGGCGACCTCCACGGCGGCCACCGGTAGGACGGGAATTCCGGAGCCGCGGGCTCCGGAGAGGGCGACGGTTCCGGACCCGACCGGACCGCGCCGTATCACGTCCGGCTGACGACCGTTAGCATGACGGGTATGACGCCGGTCGTTGGCGTCGGTTCGCACAGAATCCACAGCGGTGTTGAGGAGTTGACGATGAGTCGCGCTTTCCCTCTGTCCCGGACGACCGGTCCCGTTTCCGAGGAGGAGCGACGCACAATCCTCGCCGCGCCGGGCTTCGGCAAGTTCTTCACCGACCACATGGCCTCGGCCACCTGGACGCCCGCCGAGGGCTGGCACGACCACAAGGTCACCGCGCTGGCGCCGTACTCGCTGCACCCGAGCGCCGCCGTGCTGCACTACGCCCAGGAGATCTTCGAGGGGCTGAAGGCCTACCGGCACGCCGACGGCAGCGTCTGGCTGTTCCGCCCGGAGTTCAACGCCCGCCGCTTCGCCCGCTCCGCCGAGCGGCTCGCCCTGCCGGTGCTGCCGGAGGAGGACTTCCTCACCAGCGTCGAGGAGCTGGTCCGCGCCGACGAGGCGTGGGTGCCCAGCTCCCCGGACGAGAAGAGCCTCTACCTGCGGCCGTTCATGTTCGCCTCGGAGGCCTTCCTAGGGGTCCGGCCCGCCGAGCAGATCGCCTACTCGGTCATCGCCAGCCCGGCCGGTCCGTACTTCGCGGGCGGGGTCACCGGCATCACGCTCTGGGTGAGCAGCAACTACACCCGCGCCGGGCGGGGCGGCACCGGCGCCGCCAAGTGCGGCGGCAACTACGCCTCCAGCCTGGCCGCGCAGATCGAGTCCCGGAAGAACGGCTGTGACCAGGTGCTGTTCCTGGACGACACCGGCGGCGAGGGGGACCTGGAGGAGTCCGGCACGATGAACCTGTGCCTGGTCACCTCGGCCGGCGAGCTGGTCACCCCCGCCCTCGGCAACATCCTCGACGGGGTGACCAGGGACTCGATCCTGTCCCTGGCGGGCGAGTTCGGGCTGACCCCGGTGGAGCGCCCGATCACCCTCTCCGAGCTGCGCTCCGGTGCCGCCGACGGCACGGTCACCGAGGTGTTCGCCGCCGGGACGGCCGCGGTGGTCACCCCGATCGTCGGCTTCAAGGGCGAGTCCAAGGGCGAGGGCTACGCGTTCACCATCGGCACCGGCACGCCCGGCAAGCAGACCCTCGCGATCCGCGAGCACATGCTGGACATCCAGTACGGGCGCGCCGAGGACGTCCACGGCTGGATGCGCCGGGTGGTCTGACCTCCCGGTGGGCGGCCCCGACCGGGCCGCCCACCCCGCCGGGGCCGCTCGGTCCGGCGGGACCGACCAGCCAAGGCAGGACCGGTCAGCCGAGCCGGGCCCGCTCAGCTCCCGGGCCGGCCCGGCTCGGCGGCCGGCACCACGACCTCGCGCTTGAGGATCTTCCCGGTCGGCCCCTTGGGCAGCGCGTCGACCGTCCACACCAGCCGCGGGTACTTGTACGGGGCCACCCGCTCCCGGACGAAGCCGCGGATCTCCTCCGGGGTCGCCGCGGCGCCCTCGCGCAGCACCACGGCGGCGGCCACCTCCTGGCCGTGGGTGGGGTGGGGGACGCCGATCACCGTGGCCTCGGCCACCGCCGGGTGCTCGTACAGCACGTCCTCCACCTCCCTCGGGTAGACGTTGAAGCCGCCGCGGATGATGACGTCCTTGCGGCGGTCGACGATCCGGAAGTCGCCCCGCTCGTCGCGGGTGCCGAGGTCCCCGGTGTGCAGCCAGCCGTCCCGGACGGTCCGCGCGGTGGTGTCCGGGCGGCCCCAGTAGCCCTTCATCACGTTGTGGCCCCGGATCACCACCTCGCCGACCGTGCCGTCCGGCACCTCCCGGCCGGACTCGTCGACGATCCGCATCCGCACCCCCTCGACCGGGATGCCGATGGTGCCCGCGGTCCGCTCCCGGTCGCTGCGGTTGGCACAGGCCAGCGGCGAGGACTCGGACAGCCCGTAGCCCTCCAGCACCACGCAGCCGAAGTCGGTCTCGAAGCCGCGCAGCACCTCCGGCGGCATCGGCGCGCCGCCGCCCAGGCCCACCCGCAGCGAGGAGACGTCGTGCCCGGCGCGTCGCGGGTGGGTCAGCATCAGGGTGTACATGGTCGGCACGCCGAGGAAGACGCTCACCCGGTCGCGCTGGATCACCGCGAGGGCGGCCAGCGGGTCGAAGCGCCGCACCAGGGTCAGGCAGGCCCCGACGGCCACCGCGCAGTTGAGGCCGATCACCTGGCCGAAGGAGTGGAACAGCGGCAGCCCGCCGAAGATCACGTCCCGTTCGACCAGGCCCAGCACCTGGACCCCGGCCCGCACGTTGCACACGATGTTGCGGTGGGTCAGCTCGGCGCCCTTGGGCGCCCCGGTGGTGCCGGAGGTGTAGAGGATGACCGCGGTGTCCTCTCCCCCGCGGCCCCCGGCGGCGGTCGGCGGGTGGGCCGGCTGCTCCGCGAGCGCCGCCGCCAGGGCGGCCGGCTCGACGGCGACCAGCCGGGTGCCGGTGCGCCGCGCGCCCTCGGCCGCCTCCTCGTCGCCCGTATGCCAGGCGAGCAGCACGGCGGGCCGGGCGTCGCCGAGGCAGTGCTCGATCTCCCGGGCCTTCAGCAGCGGGTTCATCGGGACGACCACCGCCCCGGCGCGCAGGATGCCGTAGTACAGCACCGCGAACTCCGGCACGTTGGGCAGCAGGACAGCCACCCGGTCGCCGGGCGCGACGCCGAGCGCGGCCAGCCAGTGCGCGGCCCGGGCGCTGCGCGCCTCCAGGTCGGCGAAGCTCAGCACCTCCTCGTCGAGCCGCAGGACGGGGTGGGCCGGGCAGCGCGCGGCGGTCGCGGTGAGCAGGTCGGGGATGCCGTGCGGAAGGCCGGGGGCGCCGGGCGGCAGGTCGGCGCTGCGGTCGGACGGGGCGGGGACGACGGACATGCGGGCACTCCTCGGTCTGGTCCCTATACGGTCGGGCGGACGCCGCCGTGCGGAGCCGTGTCCGCCCCGGCTTCGGCGGGCGTGGCACCGCCCGCGGCCTCGGCGGCGGCGAGCATCCACGGGGCGATCCGCTCCACCAGGCCCCGGTTGTGCCGGATCCAGCGGAAGTGGTCCAGCGCCCGGCCGTCCGCCTGCTCGGCGGTGTAGCTCCAGCGCTCCACCCGGGCCGAGGGCAGCTTGGCGCACAGGTGGTCGACGGCCCGCGGCGGGGCGAGCTCGTCGCCCTGCACGTCCACCGCCAGCACCGGCAGGTCGACCCGGGCCAGCGCCCGTTCGTAGTCGGTGACCGCGCCGCGCACCCGGTAGCGGCCGGTGCGCATCTGCCGCGCCCAGTCCCGCATCAGCCGGGGCGACTCCCGGCCGCCGAAGCCGAACCGCTCGCCCGGCCAGTGGCCGACCACGGCCGAGGCGACGATCGAGAACTGGCTCAGCGCCAGCCGCCGCAGGCCCGCCCGTACGCCGAAGGTCCGGTACCAGGCCGATCCGCTGGCCACCAGCACCGCGCCGGCCAGCCGGGGCCGGAACACCCCGCAGTGCACCAGGCCCAGCTGCCCGCCCAGGCTGTGCCCGAGCAGCAGGCGCGGCGCGCCCGGGAAGGCCCCGGCCACCGCGTCGAGCACCGCCCCGAAGTCCTGTTCCACCAGCTCGCGGAAGCCGAAGGCGACCCCGTGCCGGGGCACCGGCCGGCTCTCGCCGTGGCCGCGCAGGTCGCAGGTGGCCACGCTGAGGCCGGCCGCGTGCAGGGCGCGGACCAGCGGGGTGTAGTGCCGGGCGGCCGTCCCCATCGCCGGCAGGACGACCACCACCGGGGCGGCCGGCTCCGGCCGGGCCAGCGCCCGGACGGTGATCCGGGCCCCGTCCGGCGCGGCGATCTCGGCGATCACGGGGAACCGGGGGGTCTTCACTCCGCCGCCTCCCCGCCGGCGCCGGGCCGCCAGCCGATCACCCCGGCGCCCCAGGTGATGCCCGCGCCGAACGCGGCCAGGCCGAGCAGCTTCGGGCCGTCCAGCAGGCCCTCCTCGCGGGCGTGGGTCAGGCCCAGCGGGATCGAGGCCGCCGAGGTGTTGGCGACCCGGTGGACGTTCAGGTAGAGCCGCTCCGGGGGCAGTCCGACCTCCTTGCCGACCGCGCGCACGATCCGGGCGTTGGCCTGGTGGGCGACGAACAGGTCGAGGTCCTCGCAGGTCAGGCCGCGCCGGGTGAGCACCTCCCGGGTGGCCTCCGACATCTTCTCCACCGCGTGGTCGAACACCTCCCGGCCGTCCATCCGCAGCTTGCGGTCGTCCCGGTCGGCGTAGAGCAGCGGGATCTGCTCGCCGTCGCTGCCGAGCGAGAAGCACGGGTCGGGGGCGCCGGGCACGTCGGCGACCACGGCGGCGCCGGCGCCGTCGGCGAGCAGCACCGCGGTGCCGCGGTCCTCGTGGTCGGTGATCCGGGTCAGCGCGTCGGCGCCGCAGACCAGCACCGCCCCGGCCCGGCCGGTCTCGATCAGCGCGGCGGCGTGGTCCAGGCCGTAGACGAACCCGGCGCAGGCCGCGTGCAGGTCGAAGGCGGTGGCCTGCGGCATGCCGAGCCGGGCGGCGACCTCCACCGACACCCCGGGGGTGACCCGGTCGGGGGTGATGGTGGCGACCACGACGTGCCGGATGCTCGCCGCGGTGCGCCCGGAGCTGCGCAGCGCCTGTTCGGCGGCGGCCACCACGAGGTCGGCGAGCCGGCCGTCCGGCGGGAGGAAGCGGCGCTCCTCGATGCCGGTCCGTTTGACGATCCACTCCGGGGAGGCGCCGATCCGCTCGAAGTAGGCGTTGGGGACGACGCGTTCGGGCAGGGCGGCGCCCACCCCGACGATGGCGGGCGTCATGCCGCGCCTCCTTCCGCGAAGGCCGGTCCGGTGCCCATCCGGACGGCGTGCATCCCGCCGTCGGCGTGCAGGATCTCCCCGCTGACGGTGGCGGCGAGGTCGGAGAGCAGGAACAGCACCGGTCCGACCACCACGGCGGGGTCGGTGCGGTCCCAGCCGAGCGGGGCCTCGGCCTGCCAGCGGTCGGCGATCCGGTCGAAGGTGCTGATCGCCTGCCCGGCGACGGTCTCCACCGGGCCGGCCGCCACCAGGTTGACCCGGACACCGGAAGGGCCGAGGTACATCGCCAGGTACCGGCAGACCGCGCCGAGCGCCGCCTTGCTGACGCCCATCCAGTCGTAGCCGGCCCAGGCGCCGCTGGCGTCGAAGTCCAGTCCGACGACGCTGCCGCGCCGCCCGTCCGCGCTGAGCAGCGGGGCGAGCGCGGTGGCCAGCGAGTGCAGGGAGACGGCGGCGGTGCGCAGCGCGAGGCCGGCGGCCTCCGGCGGGGTGGTGAGGAAGTTGCCGCTCAGCGCCGTCTGCTGGGCGGCGGCGACGGCGTGCAGCACGCCGTCGACCCCGCCCCAGCGCTGCTCCAGCTCCTTGGCCAGCCCGGCGAAGTCCTCGGGCCGGGTGACGTCCAGTTCCAGCACCTCGACGGGGCGGGGCAGGACGTCCGCGGCCAGTTCGGTGATCCGCCGGGCCCGGCCGAAGCCGGTGAGCAGGACCTCGGCGCCCGCTTCCTGGAGCGCCCTGGCGGTGTGCCAGGCGATGGAGTCCTCGTTGAGCACCCCGGTGATCAGATAGCGGCGTCCGTGGAAGCCGAGCATCACTCCTGGCCTTTCGTCGTACCGGTCGTACCGGGTGCGTCGGCCGCCGCCAGCACCAGGGCCGCGTTGTGTCCGCCGAACCCGAAGGAGGTGGAGAGCCCGGCCCGCCGGCCGCCGGGCAGGGCGGGGGCGGCGAGCGGGGTGGCGTGGCGGATCAGGTTGAGCGGGCCGAGCTTCTCGTCGGGCTCGCGCAGCCCGACGGTGGGCGGGGCGGTGGCGTGGCGCAGCGCCTGCAGGGTGGCGATGGCCTCCACCGCGCCGGCCGCGCCGAAGAGGTGGCCGGTGCAGGACTTGGTGGAGGAGAGCGGGACGGCGTCCAGGGCCGGTCCGAGCGCCAGGCGCAGCGCCTCGCACTCGGACGAGTCGTTGAGGACGGTCCCGGTGCCGTGGGCGTTGAGGTAGCCGAGCTGCCCGGGGGCGACGCCGGCCGCTTCGAGCGCCAGGGTGACGGCGCGGGCCGCGGGCCCGCCGGTCGGGCCCGGGGCGGTCAGGTGGTGGGCGTCGCAGGTGGAGCCGTAGCCGAGCACCTCGCCGAGCACGGTGGCGCCGCGGGCGGCGGCGCCGGCCTCGGTCTCCAAGACCAGGATTCCGGCGCCCTCCCCGATCAGCAGGCCGTCCCGGTCGCGGTCGAAGGGCACCGAGCGGCCGCTCTCGGAGAGCGCCCCGGCGGTGCGGAAGGCGGCCCGCACCAGCTCGGAGGTGGAGGCCTCGGCGCCGCCGACCACCACGGCGTCGGCGGCTCCGGCGGCGAGCAGCAGCAGGGCGGTGCCGATCGCCTGGGTGGCGCTGCTGCACGCCGAGGCCAGGCAGAGCGCCTCGCCCCGCAGGCCGTGGCGCTGGGCGATCTGCGAGGCCGCGGCGTTGGCCATCATGGCGGGCACCATGAGCGGGGAGACGAACTCCGCGCCCTGCTGCCGGAGCACCTCGGCCTGGGTCTCGAAGCTCGCCGTCCCGCCGAGCGCGCAGCCCACCACGCAGGCGACCCGCTCGGCGGGGTAGGGCGGCGGGCCGTCCGTCCATCCCGCCTGGGCCAGGGCCTCGGCGGCGGCCACGAGCGCGAGCTGGGTGAAGCGGTCGGTGCGGCGGATCTGCTGGCGCGACAGGTGGTCGGCGGGCCGGAAGTCCCGGCACAGTCCGAGCCCGTCGGCGAGCCCGCTCTCGCCGGCCACCGCCCGCCGGTGCAGCTCGTCGGCGCCCACGCCCAGCGGGGTCACCGCGCCCAGGCCCGTGACGACGGCCCGGGGCCTCACTCCAGCCCGGCCTTCCGGCGGCACAGGTCGAGCACCTCGCCGACGGTGTACAGCTGGTCGAAGTCCTTGGGCTTCACCGGGATGCCCAGCTGCTTGCGGATGGACTGGCTGAGCTCGACCATGTCGAGCGAGTCGATCTCCAGCTCGTCAAGGGCGGCGTCGTCGACGATGCCCTCGCGTTCGACGCCGAGGTCGACGAGGGCGTCGACGACGAAGTTCTCGATGGCGGTGCGGTCCAGTGTGTCGGGCATGGCTCTCCTCGTCCGCGCGGGGCGGCGGTGGCGGTGCGGGGGACGTACGGGCGGTGCCGTACGGGCGGCGGGCAGGGGCGCGGGCTCAGAGCGCCGGGCCGGCCTTGCTGGCGTGGTACGGCGCCCAGTGCCACTGCTGCCAGTAGCTCTCGGCGATGTCCAGCCACTGCTCCAGCCGGGCGGCGTCGTCCAGGAAGCGGTTGGCGCTGACCACCAGCCAGCTGTAGACGGCCTGGCTGTCCCGGCAGCCGCCGCAGTCGCCGGAGGTGCAGCAGAACTGGAGCGACTCGTAGTCGGCGCCCCAGACGTTGAAGCCGGGGATGACCGGGTTGCCGTTGGCGACGCGGTCCTCGTGCTCGGGGGCGTCGACGCTGAGGCTGGGGCAGACGTCGTAGCCGAACCGGCCGCCCCAGTGCGTCCGGCCGGTGACCAGGGTCCGGATGAAGTACGGGTGGCTCACCACCGCCTGCGGGTACAGGTCCTTGACCCGCTGCGCCTCGTCCAGCACCCGCTGCTCGTTGGCGATCTTCAGCGGGGTCTCGGTGCCGTGCTCGCTGTAGAAGTTGAAGGTGACGATGTTGCCGTTCTCGGCGATCTTCCGCACGGTGGGCTCGATGTGCTCGACCCCGGCCTCGGAGAGCGCGTAGATGAACAGCACCCGCTGGTCGTCGCGGTAGTGCTTGAGCGCGGTGTCGAACAGGCCGGTGAACTTGGAGCCGTTGACCCGGATCGCGCGCAGGTCGTCGTCGAGCGGGCCGCCGCCGAAGATGCTGACCGCGATGGCGATCTTCTCGAAGCCCTGCTTGGGCATCGGGCGCAGGCCGTTGGTGGAGATGGTGATGTACGGCAGCTGTTCGACGAAGGCCTCGACCCGGCGCGGGACGAGGGTGGGCTCGCCGCCGATCAGGGTGGCCTGGTTGACGCCGTCGTCCGCCAGCTTGCGGGCGAAGGCCCGGATGCGGTCCAGGTCGGACAGCTCCTTGACGGCCGTGTCGAAGCCGCCCTCGAAGTACCAGCAGCCCTTGCAGCGGATGTTGCAGGTGTTGGTGAGGTGGACCTCGCAGGAGCGGACCTCGCGCCCCAGCCGGCGCAGCCGGTGCAGGCGTTCGGCCAGGTCGGGCCGGTCGGCGATGAGTTCGGCGGTGCGCGCCTTGGCCTCGCGTCGGCTCAGCGGGCGTTGTTCGATGGTGACGGGTGTTGCCATGGCGATGGGCTCCTCGGGAGTGGCGGGATCGGCGTGCTGCTGTTCCCGCTACTCCGGGAGGCGCAGACCCAGGTTCTTGATGCGCGGGGTGACCTTCTCCCGCCACAGGTCGCAGGCCTCGCCGTTGGTGGTCTGCCGCAGGCCGAAGCGGACGGCCAGCCTGGCGCGCTCGGAGCGCGGGCTGCCGAAGATCCGGATGAACGTCGGCCACAGCCGGTCCAGGGCCTGCTGGAGCTGCTCGCGGCCGTCGTCGGTGGCGGCGAGGTTGCGGCACACCCGGGCGCCGTGGGCGATGTGCACCTTCTCGTCGAGGATGATCGTGCGCACCGCGTCGGCCCAGGGCCGGTAGCTGCTCTGCGCGAACTCGGAGATCATCACCATCGCGGTCTCCTCGCCGATGTAGGAGAAGATCCCGCGCTCGGCCCAGGTGGTGCAGGTGTGGAACTCCTGGGCGCGGAACAGGTTCCGATCGGCCAGGGTCTGCTTCTCCATGTAGGTGGTGTCCACGCCGACCTCCGCGAGGACCCGCTTGCCGATCTTGTAGTGGTCGTACTCCTCGGCGGCGCGCTCGGCGCAGACCTGCCGCTCCTCCGCGTCGGGGGCCAGCGGCAGGAAGACCTGCACGTAGTCGTCGCCGCCGGAGAGCTCCCCCTCGGTGTTGACCACCATGCCGCGGATGGCGATCTCCCGGTACTCCTCCGGCATCGCCAGGAACTCGTCGGGAGTACGGACCACCACCGCCTCGTCGTCCAGAATGGAAATACCCATGGCGCAACACCCCGTCTCTGAAGCAGGACTCTGAAGCAGGACATGGTCGGGCATGAACGGGTGGGGGCCCGTTTTCCACCGAGGCCCCTGACGACCACAAGGAAAATGACGCCGCCCCCCAGCGGCCGGCGGAGTTCCGCATCGGCTCCGCTGAACTTCCTCGGAGAGTAGGTGCTGCATTTTGGGCCGAACAAGGTCCCTTACGAATCGTGCCGAGCGGATTCGGCCACCGGACGGCACCGGAGCGGCCGGTTCCGGCCGCCACGACACCGCCAGGACATGCGCAATTATCATGGCCGCAACGGATCTTGGCGGTTGACCACGGCAAACGAAGCTGGCCGGAAGCGGGCCTGGACCGCCCCGGGCGCACCACCGGGCAGACGGTTACGCTGAGCCCTATGACCACCGACTCGAACACGGCGGTCGCCACCGTCGACGTCCTCCTGGGCCCCGATCAGCTCAATGACCTGATCACCGGCCAGTTCCCCGACTACGCCGCCTGCCGGGTGACCGGGGTGGACGGCCGGACCCTCACCATGGCCGTGGACGGCGACCGGCTGCGCACCCGCCCGGGCGGCACCATCTCGGGCCCGGAGCAGGCCGGCCTGTGCGACCTGGCCGCGTTCCTCCTGATCAACGCCCGGCTCGGGCCCACCCTGATGGCGCTGACCAGTTCGCTGCAGATCAGCTTCCTCAACCGGCCGCGGCCCGGGGCGCTGCGCGTGCACGCCAGGACGGCCAAGTTCGGGCGCCGGCTGTGCGTGGTGCTGGCCGAACTGCTGGACGCCGACGACGTCCTGGTGGCCAGCGCCACGCTGACCTACGCGATCCCGCCGGCCCGCCCCGAGACGGCCTGACGGCCCCCTCCCCTCCGCTCTCCGCGCCACGGCCCCCTCCCCTCCGCTCCCCGCGCCACGGCTTCGCCCCGCCGCCGCTCCGACCCCGGCGGCCGGACGAATCCGACATCACGAATACGGGGTGGGGTATATTGGCGGCATGGCTCCGCCCCTGGGAGCCCGGAGAACGGAGCACGACATGTGCCGACGAGTCGCCTGCCGCACCTGCGGGAAGCCGGGCTTCGCCGGGTGCGGAATGCACGTGGAGCAGGTCCTGGCCGGGGTGCCGAAGTCCGCCCGGTGCGACTGCGCCGAGCAGGGCCGCAAGGGCAAGGGCTGGCTCGGCAGGCTGTTCGGCCGCAGCTGATCCCACCCCGCGCCCGCCCCCACCCGGAGCGCACTCCCGTCCGTACGCCAACAACTGGCCAGCGTGGCGTAAAAGGTGACAGTAAGTCGGCCGAGTTCACGATCTTTCGGACAGGAGACGATCTCGGTATTGATCTACGGACCGGTCACCTCTAGGTTGCGGTGCAATGTCACACTGAGCCGCCCTACGGCGTCCCCGGGGGGAATACCGTGCCGGACACCGCACTGGATGCACCGCAACTCGCCACGACCAAGCTGCCCCGGCCCTTCTACCGGCTGGCCGCGGGCGATGCCCTGAACACCTACGGCAGCCAGCTCGACCTCGTCGCGCTGAGTCTGTTCGCCTACGAGGCCTCCGGGAACGCGCTCGGCACGGCCGGGTACCTCGTCCTGCGACTGTCCGGCGGCCTCGCCGGCGGGCTGGTCGCCGGACGGCTGGTGGCCCGGCTGGACCGCCGGCGGCTGATGACGGGCTGCGCCCTGGCCCAGGCGCTGGCGCTGGTCGTCGTCGCCCTCGTCCCGGCCTCGCTGCGCATCCCCGTCCTCTACCCGCTCGCCGTGGTCCTCGGCGGCGCCGCCGCCGTGGCCGCCGTCGCCCTGCGGACCAGCATCCCCGAGATGGTCGGCGCCGAACGCCGCGCCCGCGCCAACAGCCTGATGGCGAGCTGCCGTTCCACCGCGATGGTGCTCGGCTTCGCCTCCGCGGGCGTGGTGGTGGCCTGGGCCGGCTTCCGGGCCGCGCTGCTCATCGACGCGACCAGCTTCGTCCTGTTCGGGGCGCTGGTGGTCCGGCTGCCGCTGCCCACCCGGGCCGCGAAGGCGGAGGAGCCCGCGACCCCGCCGGAGGATCCCGCCCCGACAACCGGCAAGCGCCGCCCCCGCTGGCAGGCCCTGGTCGTCCTGCGGGCCGCCCCCGTGGTGGGCGCCATGGCGGGGATCCGGCTGCTGGACGCCTTCGGCTCCTCCGCCCACAACATCAGCCTGCCGGTCTTCGCCAACCAGTCGTCGCCCGACAACCCGGCCGCCCTGCTCGGCACCTTCTGGGCCACCTGGGCGATCGGCAACCTCGGCGCCCAGCAGCTGGTCTCCCGGTTCATGCTGCGCCGGGGCATCGAGCCCGGCGAGCGCGGCTTCGCGCTGGGCACCTGTCTGATGTCCGCCTGCTTCATCCTGGTCTTCACCGACCTGCCGACCCCGCTCTTCCTGCTGGTCGCGATCGGCGCCGGCCTCGGCGACGGCTTCACCGAGATCTCCTACACCACCCGGATCCAGGCCCTCGCCGACGAGCGGCGCGGCGAGGCCTTCGGCATCCTGACCTCCGCCGAGAACGTCGGCATGGGCACCGGGATGCTGCTGAGCGGCTCGCTGCTCGCGGTGCTCAGCCCGCTCACCGTGGTCGGCGTCTCACACGCCGTCCCGATCGTGCTGGCGCTCGCCTTCCTGGTGATGGTCGCCCGCGCCCGCCGCCGCTGAGCAGACGGCACACTTCCACCCGCCACCGCACACCACCGCACGTCCGCGGACACCTCCGCGCACCCGCGTACCCGCACACCTCCGCACACCCGGCGCCCCCGCGCCGTACGCGCCACTCACCTCCGCTCCCCCTCCCTGACCCGGGGCGGCCCACACCCGCGCCCCGGCACCGATCCGAAAGGTGCCGAAATCATGAGTCCCACCGGTCCCGACCACGGCCGGCTGCGCACCCTGGAAGCCCGGCTGCTGCTACGCCCCGAGATCGCCGACTGCGCGCTGCTGCCCGTCGAGCACGAGAACGGCCGCCCCGGCCTGCTGGCCTACCTGGTCCCCGCCGTCGACGGCGATCCCGAGGCCCTGCGCCGCCGGGCCGCCGCGGCGCTGCTGGACGCCGACCCGAGCGCCGAAGTACACCTCCTGGACGGCATCGTCCGCACCCCCGAGGGCGAACCGGACGCCGCCGCCCTGGCCGCGGCGCTCACCCGGCCGCCCACCGCCCCCGGCCCCGCCCTGCGCCACCTGCGCGAACTCACCGACCGCTGGCGCCCGTTCGGGGAGGGCCCGGCGACGGCCGGCGCCTCCCCGGCGCGGCCCACGGCCGCCCCCGGGGAGGCCGACTCCGAGCGCCCCGGCGCCGAGGACCCCGGGACGGAGGCCGTCGGCGCCCCGCTGCCCGCCCCCGGGCCGGACGCGCCCCGGACACTGCCCGAGGCACTGCTGCGCGCCGCCGAGCTGCACCCCGACCGCGGACTGCACCTGATCCGGGCGGGCGGCGAGGCCACCAGGATCACGTACCGTCAACTCCTCGGCCGCTCCCGCGAGATCCTCGCCGTGCTGGCCGCCGCCGGGCTACGGGCCGGGGACCGGGTGATCCTCCAGGTCCCGGAGCCCGAGTACTACTTCCCCACCCTGTGGGCCTGCTTCCTGGGCGGGATGCAGCCGGTGACGGTCGCCCGCCCGCCGGACTACCACGAGCGCAACCCCGTGCTGGAGAAGCTCTGGCACGCCTGGCAGACCCTGGAGGAGCCGCCGGTGCTCGTCTGCGGGCCCGCGGTGGCGGGCCTGGAGCGGCTCGGGGAGCTGTACCCGGCGCCCGGCCTGCGGGTGATCGCGGTCGACCGGCCCGCCGAGGGCGGGCTGCCGGACGGCCCCGCCCCCGAGCACGCCCCCGTCCCCGCCGACGTCGCGATGCTCCAGCTCTCCTCCGGCAGCACCGGACGCTCCAAGGCGGTGCAGATCACCCACCGCGGCATCCTGGAGTACGTGGCGGGGGCCGTCGCCCAGGGCACCGAGCCGGGCGACGGCACGGTCAACTGGCTGCCCCTGGACCACGTCGCCGGACTGCTGATGTTCCACCTGCGCGACGTGGTACTGGCCGCCGACCAGGTGCAGATCCCCACCGAACTCGTGCTCGCCGACCCGCTGGTCTGGCTGGACGCGCTGGAGCGCTACCGGGCGGCGCACTCCTGGTCGCCCAACTTCGGCTTCCGGCTGGTCGCCGAGGCCGTCCGGGCCGCCGGGCCGGACCGCCGCTGGGACCTGTCCTCGGTCAAGTCGCTGATCAACGCCGGGGAGCAGTGCACCGAGGCGGTGATCGACGAGTTCCTGGCCGCCACCGCCCCGTTCGGCATCCGCCCCGGCCACGTGCTGCTGGCCTGGGGCATGGCCGAGACCTGCACGGCGATCACCTACAAGCGCTACGACGAGGACGGCGCCCGCCGCCTGGTGCGCACCGACTCGCTGACCGGCCGGCTGGAGCCCGCGGACCCGGCCTCCGCGGAGCGCGGCACCGCCTTCCTCAGCATGGGCCGGCCCGCGCCCGGCACCCGGATGCGGGTGGCCGACGACGCCGGACGGGCGCTGCCCGAGCTCCGCGTCGGCCGGCTCCAGGTCCACTCCGGCCGGGTGACGCCGGGGTACCTGAACAACCCGCCGGCCAACCAGGAGGCCTTCGTCGGCGACGACTGGTTCGACACCGGGGACCTGGCCTTCCTGGTCGACGGCGAGGTGGTGCTCACCGGCCGTCGCAAGGAGATCATCATCGTCAACGGCGTGCACTACTTCTGCCACGAGCTGGAGGACGTGGTGGCCTCCGTGGCGGGGGTGCGCTCCGGGCACGTCGCGGCCTTCGGGGTGCCGGACGAACGCACCGGCACCGAGCAGCTGGTGATCGCCTACGTCCAGAGCGCCCCGGACGCGCCCTCGGCGCCGGTCGCCGCCGAGGTGCGGCAGCTGCTGGCGGCCCGCCGGCAGCCGGCCCCCGCCCTGGTGCTGCCCGTCCCGGCGGCCGAATTCCCGCGCACCACCAGCGGCAAGATCCAGCGCACCGCGCTGCGCGGGAGGCTGCTGGACGGCGAACTCGACGACCACATCGTCGCGCTGGACCTGGCGGAGGCCAACTCCCGGACGCTGCCGGACTGCGTGCGGCAGCTCGGCTGGGAGGCCCGCCCGGTGGCGGCGGACCAGGCCTCTTCGGCGGCCTCGTTGGCCGAGGAAACGATCCTGCTGCTCGGCCCGTCCGGCCCCGGCACCCTCACCGAGGCCCTGGCCGCCGCCCTGCCGAACGCCCTGGTGGTGGACCGCCCGCCGACCGCCGACCCCGAGGACTGGCTGCGGGCCCTCGGCGACCGGCCAGCCGACCGGCTGGTCTACCTGTGGAGCGCGACGGCCGACACCTCCGACCAGGCGCCGGACGAGGCGCTGCTCGCCCTGCTGCGGGCGCTGCCGACGCGGGCCCCGGTCCGCGGGCTGGTCTCCGTCAGCGCCGGGCTGCACGCCGTGCTCCCCGGTGAACTCCCCAGCCCCCGGGCGGCGTTGACCGCCGCACTGACCGCCGGCGCACGGGCCGAGCAGCTGGTGCCCGCCGCCCGGCACCTCGACCTGCCGGGCGGGGCGCCGGTCGCGGAGCAGGCCGCCGCGCTGCTCGCCCTGCTCGCCGACCCCCGCCCCGAGCCCGAGTCCGCCTGGCGCTCCGGCCGCCCCTGGGTCCCCCGGCTGGCACCGGCCGAGGCCGCCCCCGAACCGGCCGGGGAAGGCTGCTCACTGCTCACCCCCGGCGCCCGCTACCTCGTCACCGGCGGCCTCGGCGGAATCGCCGCCGAGCTGCTGCCCGGACTGCTGCGCGAGTACGGCTCCCGACTGCTGATCGTCGGCCGCAGCGACCTGGACGCCCCGACCGCCGAAGCGGCCGAGCGCCGGGCCGCGCTGCGCCGACTGGCCGCCCAGGGTGGTCAGGTCACCTACCGCCAGGCCGACGTGACGAACCGTCAACAACTGGCGGAGGTGCTCGCCGAGGCCGAGCGGGAATGGCAGGCACCGCTGGACGGCGTGCTCCACCTGGCCGGCGGCTACCGGCTCACGCTCCTCGCCGACACCGGTACCGAGGACTGGCGCGAGGCCGTCCGGACCAAGGCCGAGGGCACCGACCACCTCATCGAGCTGGTCCGGCAGCGCCCCGGCGCCCAGTTCGTCGCCTTCTCCTCGATGATCGGCCTCCAGGAGGCGGTCGGCTCCACCGGGTACGCCGCCGCCAACCGCTACCTGGAGAGCACCGTCGAGCGGCTGCGCCGGGAGACCGGCACCCCGGCCTGGACGATCTCCTGGGGCCTGTGGAGCGGGGTCGGCATGAACCGCGACACCGAGAACGAGCAGGCCGCCGCCGGCCGGGGCATCGCCGTGCTGAGCGCCGCACACGGCCGCCGGCTGGCCGCCCTGCTGCTGGCGGGCGCCCCGGGCCACCGGTACGCCGGTCCGGACCCGAGCTCCCCCGCCGCCCGGCGCCGCCTGCTCGCCACCGCGCCCCGCCCGGTGGCCGCCGCAGCGCCGACGCCGGTCACCGCCGAGCCGGCCGCCCGGCCCGCCACGGCACCCGGCCCCGGGCACACCGCCCCATCCGGGCTGCGCCGGCTGGTCCTGGACGCCTTCGAATCCGTCCTCGACACCCCGCTGGACCCGGGCCGCCCGCTCGCCGAACTCGGCATCGGATCCCTCCAGTTGATGCGGGTGCACGGCGCGCTCAGCGCCGCGCTGCCCACGCCCCCGGCACCCACCGAGCTGTTCCGCCACCCCACCGTGGACGCCCTGATCGCCCACCTGGCCGCCGAGCCGGCCGCGCCCACCGCCGCGGCCGCCGCCCCCGTCGCCGGGCCGGGCGACGACCGCCGGGTGGCGATCGTCGGCCTGGCGCTGCGCCTGCCGGGCGCCGACACCCCCGAGCAGTACTGGCGGAACATCGTCGAGGGCGTCCGGAGCACCACCCGGTTCACCGAGGAGGAGCTGGCGGCGGCCGGACTGCGCCCGGAGGAGTACCGCCACCCCGACTTCGTCCCGGTCACCGGCGCGCTCACCGGCACCGACGAGTTCGACGCCGAGGCCTTCGGCATCAGCGGCGCCGAAGCGGCCCTGATGGACCCGCAGCAGCGCCTGCTGCTGGAGATCTGCCGGCAGGCCCTGGAGGACGGCGGCTACGACGCGCCGGACCCGGAGCGCCGGGTCGGGGTCTTCGCCGGCACCGGAATGACCCTGTACGCGCTGCGCACCTACTACCAGCACACCCTGGCCACCACCGCCGACCCGTCCGAGCCGGTCGCCGCCCTGCAGACCGCGATCGGCAACCAGGCCGACTTCGCCGCCACCCGGGTCGCCTACCGGCTGGGCCTCACCGGCCCGGCGATCGGCGTGCAGACGGCCTGCTCCACCTCGCTGGTCGCGGTGCACCTGGCCGTCCAGTCGCTGCTCTCCGGTGACTGCGAACTGGCCCTGGCCGGGGCCGCCGCCCTGCACATCCCGCAGGCCGCCGGCTACCGCTACGAGGAGGGGTCGATCCTCTCCCCCGACGGTGCCTGCCGGGCCTTCGACGCCGACGCGGGCGGCACCGTCGGCGGCAACGGCGTCGCCGCCGTGCTGCTCAAGCGCCTCGACCGGGCGCTGGCCGACGGCGACACCGTGCACGGGGTGATCCTCGGCTCCGCCGTCAACAACGACGGCGGCCGGAAGGTCGGCTACACCGCGCCCAGCGTCGACGGGCAGGCGGCCGTGGTCGGCCGGGCCCTGGACGTGGCGGGCGTGCCGGCCGACAGCATCGGCTACATCGAGGCCCACGGCACCGGCACCCCGCTCGGCGACCCGATCGAGTTCCGGGCACTGGCCCAGGCGTTCCGCGCCCGCACCGAGGCCGCCGGGTTCTGCTCGCTCGGCTCGGTCAAGCCCAACATCGGCCACCTGGACACCTGCGCCGGGATGGCGGGCCTGATCAAGGCGCTGCTGGTGCTGCGGCACGGCACCATCCCCCCGCTGGTGAACTTCACCAGCCCCAACCCCGCGCTGGAACTGGCCGACAGCCCGTTCCGGCTCGCCGCCGAGCGCCGGGACTGGCCGGACGGCCCCACCCCGCGCCGGGCCGGGGTCAGCGCGCTGGGCGTCGGCGGCACCAACGCCCACCTGGTGCTGGAGCAGGCGCCCGCGGCCCCGGCCGTCGAACCGCGACCGGCGCCGACCGTCCTGCCGCTGTCCGCCCGCACCGCCCAGGGGCTGACCGAACTGGCCGGCCTGCTCCGCGACCGGCTGGACGCCGAACCCGCCCTCGCGCCCGGCGACCTGCCGCTCACCCTCGGCGCCGGCCGGCGCGCGCTGCGCCACCGGCTGGCCGTCACCGGCCCCGACCCGGCCACCCTGCGCAAGGGCCTGGATGCCTTCCTGGCGGGCCGGACCACCGCCGGCGCGGCCCACCGCGAGGTGGGGCGCGGCGAGGTCCTGCCGGTGCTGCTCTTCACCGGCCAGGGCGCCCAGTACCGGGGCATGGCCGCCGAGCTGTACCGGGCCTTCCCGGTGTTCCGGGCCGTCCTGGACGAGTGCGACCGGCTGCACCGCGAGAACTGGGGCGAGCCGCTGCTGCCGCTGCTGCTCGACCCCGCGCCGCAGGGCACCGAGGACGGCTGGACCACCGAGGCGGCGCAGCCCGCGCTGTTCGCCCTCCAGGCGGCCTACCTGCGGCTCTGGCAGGAGCTCGGGCTCCGTCCCGCCGCCGTCGCCGGGCACAGCGCCGGGGAGTACGCGGCCTTCCACGCGGCCGGCGCGCTCGACCTGGCCGACGGGATGTTCCTGACGGCGCTGCGCGGCCGGCTGATGCACCGGCTGACCGAACCGGGCGCCATGACGGTGGTCTCGGCCGGCCTGGACCGGCTGGCCGCGCTCGGCGACTGGCTGCCCGGCGTGGACCTGGCCGTGGTCAACGGCCGGGGCCAGTGCGTGCTGGCCGGCCCGCCCCGCGAGATCGCCGCCGCCGAGGCCGTGCTGGCCGCCGACGGGGTGACCACCGAACGGCTGGCCAGCGACCGGGCGTTCCACTCCCGCCTGCTCGACCCGATGCTCGACCCCTTCCGCGACCAGCTGGCCCGGCTGCGCCTGCGGCCGCTGGCCGTCCCGCTGGTCAGCAACCTCGGCGGCGAGGTGCTGGCCCCCGGGACCGTCCCGACGCCCGAGTACTTCCTCCGGCAGACCCGGGAGACCGCCAGGTTCGACCAGGTCCTCGCCGCACTGGACGGGCAGGGCCACGAGCTCTTCCTGGAGATCGGCCCGCACCCGACGCTGACCGGCATGGGCCGCCGGGAGCTGCCGGAGCGCCACTTCGTCGCCGGCGGCCGGCGCGGCGCCTCCCCGGAGCAGCAGTTCGACACCGCCGCGGCCGCGCTCTGGTCGTACGGCGTCCCGCTCGACTGGGCCGGCTTCGCCGCCGCCCGGGACTGGCCGGACGGACCGGCCCGCCGCGTCCCGCTGCCGACCACCGTCTTCCAACGCCGCCGCCACTGGTTCACCGCCCCCGACCGGCCGACCACCGAGGACCCCGCCATGCGCCAGGACCCACCCCAGCAGACCGCTCCGGCCGCTGAACCGGCCGCCGCACCGACCCCGAGCCCCGAGGAGCTGGCCGGGCAGGCCGTGCTGCGGGAGGTCGTCGAGCAGACGGCCCGCCAGCTCGGCTACGACGAGGACTCGGTCGGCGTGGACGAGCCCTTCTTCGACCTGGGCGCCGACTCGCTGTCGATGATCAACATGATCCGGGACCTGGAGCGCGCGTTCCGGGTCCGGGTGTCGATGCGCGAGCTGTTCGAGGACGCCGACACCCCGGCCCGGCTGGCCGGGCTGATCGCCTCCCGGCTGGAGCCGGCCGTACTGGCCACGCTGCTGCCGGCCGCCGAGCCGGAGCCCGTGGCGGTGCCCGAGCCGGTGGCAGCGCCGGTGGCGGCTCCCGCCCCGGTCGTCCAGGCCGCCCCGGCCCCGGCCGTTCAGGCCCCGGTTGTACAAGCACCGGCCACCCAGGCGCCGCTCGTCCAGGCCCCGGCTCCGCAGCCCGTACCCGCCGCGCCCGCACCCATGCCCGCCGCCCCGGCGGCCCCCGCCGCGCTGCCCCCGGTCACCGACGGCACCGGCCTGATCGAGCGCCAGCTCGCGCTGCTCGGCCAGTTCTCCGACCTGATGCGCGACCAGCTCGGCCTGCTGGCCGGCGGCGCGCCCGCACTCCCCCCGGCGCCCGTGCCCGCGGCCCTGCCCCCGGCCGCCGTACCGGCCGCCGCGCCACTCCCGACGCCCGCCGTCGCTCCCGCCCCCGCCCCCGCCGCCGAGGCACCCGCCACCGAGAGCCCGGCCCCGGCCGCCCCGCAGGTGCACGGCCCCCGGGTGACGGTCTCCCGCGAGTCCGGCATGGCCGCCGGCGGCCTGACCGACCAGCAGCGCGCCCACGTGGACGAGCTGGTCGCCCGCTTCACCGCCCGCACCACCGCCTCCAAGGCGATCACCCGCCGCCACCGCCGCATCCTGGCGGACAGCCGCGCCGTGGTCGGCTTCCGCTCCGGCACCAAGGAGATGCTCTACCCGCTGGCCGCCCGCCGGGCCCGGGGCTCCCGGCTGGAGGACGTCGACGGCAACCCGTACGTCGACATCACCATGGGCTTCGGCGTCCTGCTCTTCGGCCACGACCCGGAGTTCGTCTCCGAGGCCGTCCGCGAGCACCTGTCCTCGGGCCTGCGGCTGGGCCCGCGCGGCCCGGAGACCGGCGAGGCCGCCGAGCTGCTGGCCGAGCTGACCGGCACCGAGCGGGTCGCCTTCGCCAACTCCGGCACCGAGGCGAACGCCGGGGCGATCCGGCTGGCCCGTGCGCACACCGGCCGGGACAAGATCGTCATGTTCGAGGGCTCCTACCACGGCCACTCCGACCAGACCCTGGGCCGGACGCTGGGCCGCGGTGCCGACCGGGAGACCGTCCCGGTGTCCATCGGCATCCCGGGCAGCGCGGTCGCCGACCTGCTGGTGCTGCGGTACGGCGACCCGGAGAGCCTCAAGGTCATCGAGGAGCACGGCGACCGGATCGCCGCCGTCCTGGTCGAGCCGGTGCAGAGCCGCCACCCCGGCCGCCAGCCCGTCGACTTCGTCCGCTCGCTGCGCGAACTGACCACCCGGCTCGGCATCGTGCTGGTCTTCGACCAGATGCTCACCGGCTTCCGCCCCCACCTGCGCGGCGCCGAGGGCTTCTGGGGCGTCACCCCGGACATGTCCACCTACGGCAAGGTGCTGGGCGGCGGCTACCCGATCGGCGCGATCGCCGGACGGGCCGACATCATGGACGGGATCGACGGCGGCCACTGGGACTACGGGGACGACAGCTACCCGCCCAAGGACACCACCTTCTTCGGCGGCACCTACATCCAGCACCCGCTGGCGATGACCGCCGCGGGCGCGGTGCTGCGCCACCTCAAGGCGGCCGGCCCCGGCCTCCAGGAGCGGCTGAACGCCCGCACCGACGAGCTGGCCACCACCCTGAACACCTTCTTCGAGGAGGAGGAGTTCCCGCTGCGGCTGGCCCACTTCGGCTCGCTCTTCCGGTTCGAGCCCCGGGCCGACATGGAGCTGCTCTTCCCGCACCTGCTGACCCGCGGGGTCTACGTGTGGGAGTGGCGCAACTTCTTCCTCTCCACCGCCCACACCGACGGCGACCTGGAGTTCGTGGCCGACGCGGTCCGCGAGTCGCTGCGCGACCTGCGGCGCGGCGGCTTCTTCCCGGCCTCGCCCGGCGTCCGCCTGCCGGCCCCGCGGCCGGCCGCCGAACTCCCGGTGCCCGCCGCGACCGTGCCCGCCGAGACCGTGGGCGGCGCCCCCGCCCCGGCCCTCCCGTACGAGCCGGTCAGCGACCCGCAGCGGCCGGTGGACTTCAGCCTCTACTTCTTCGGCGACTACCCGCTGGACTCCCCGGACGACGAGAAGTACCGCATCGTCCTGGAGAGCGCCCGCTTCGCCGACCGGCACGACTTCCACTCCGTCTGGCTGCCGGAGCGCCACTTCCACTCCTTCGGCGGCATCTTCCCCAACCCCTCGGTGCTGGCCGCCGCCCTGGCCCGGGAGACCAGCCGGATCCGGCTGAACGCGGGCTGCGCCGTGCTGCCGCTGCACCACCCGGTGCGGGTGGCCGAGGAGTGGTCGGTGGTCGACAACCTGTCCGGCGGCCGGGTCGGCCTGGGGTGCGCGAGCGGCTGGCACCCCAACGACTTCCTGTTCTTCCCCGAGCGCTACGGCAGCCACAAGGAGCTGATGCACCGGCAGATCGACACCATCCGGTCGCTGTGGCGCGGCGAGCCCTACCAGGGCCGCAACGGCAACGGTGAGCCGATCGAGGTGACCCTCCACCCGCGCCCGCTGCAGGACCTGCCGCCGATGTTCACCGCGATCGTCGGCAACCCGGACAGCTTCCGCGAGGCGGCCCGGCACGACCTCGGCGTCATCACCAACCTGATGACCCAGGACGTCGCCCAGCTGGCCGAGAACATCGCGGTCTACCGGCGCGCCCGGGCCGAGCACGGCCTCGACCCCGAGGCCGGCCGGGTGGTCGTGCTGGTGCACACCTACCTGGGCACCGACCTGGCCACCGCCCGCGAGCAGGCCTACCGGCCGTTCTGCCACTACCTGCGCTCCTCGCTCTCGCTGTTCGGGCAGATGGCCAACAGCCTGGGCCTGACCCTGGACTTCGCGAACGCCCGCGAGGAGGACCTGGAGTACGTGCTGGAGCGCGCGTACGAGCGGTACTGCGCCTCCCGCGCGCTGATCGGCACGCCGGAGAGCGTCCAGGGGGTGCTGTCCGAGCTGCGGGCGGCCGGCGCCGACGAGATCGCCGCCTTCGTGGACTTCGGCCTCTCCCCCGAACTGGTGGCGACCGGGCTGCCGCAGCTCGACGTCCTGCGCCGGGACACCCTGCGCGGCGCCCAACTGTCGTACGCCCAGCAGCGGATGTGGTTCCTGCACCGGATGCTGCCCGACGGCGGCCAGTACAACGAGGTCAAGGCGATCGCCCTGGACGGCCCGCTCGACCCGCAGGCTCTGGACACCGCGCTGCGCCGGCTGGTCGAACGCCACGTGGCGCTGCGCACCGTCTTCCGGGAGCAGGACGGCGAACCGTTCCAGCAGGTACTGGCGCCGCCCGCCGGCCCGGTCCTTCAGCGGATCACGGCCGACCCGGCCGCCGAGGACGCCGTCGCCGACCTGGTCGCCGCCGAGGGCGCGCACCGCTTCGACCTGGCCGAGGGCCCGCTGTTCCGGGCCCTGCTGCTGGAGCAGGCGGCCGAGCGGCACGTGCTGGTCCTGTCGATGCACCACATCGTGATCGACACCCTGTCCACCGTGGTGATCACCCGCGAGCTGGGCGAGCTGTACCTGGCCGCCCAGGAGGGCCGGGCCGCCCACCTGCCGGTGCTGACCACCGGCCCGGCGGCCGAGGCCGCCCGGGAGCGGGCCCGGGTCGCCGAGGGCGAGTACGACGAGAGCCTGGCCCACTGGCGCAAGGTGTTCGGCGGCGGCGACCTGCCGGTGCTGGCCCTGCCCACCGACCGGCCGCGCCCCGCGGTGCCGGACGGTCGCGGCCGCTCCTTCGTCCACCACCTGCCCGCCGAACTCTCCGACGGCCTGCGGGAGTTGGCCCGGTCCAAGCGCTCGACCCTGTTCATGGTGCTGCTGACCGGCTTCGCCGGCGTCCTGCAGCGCTACGCCGGCCAGGACGAGATCGTGCTGGGCACCCCGGTGGCCAACCGGGCCGAGGGCACCGAGGACCTGGTCGGGTTCTTCGTCAACACGCTGGCGCTGCGCCTGGACCTGTCCGGCGAGCCGGCCTTCGCCGAGGCGCTGGGCCGGGTCCGCTCCACCGCGCTGGACGCCTACGAGCACCAGCAGCTGCCCTTCGAGGTGCTGGTGCAGGAGCTGAACCCGCAGCGCGACACCAGCCGCAACCCGCTGTTCCAGGTCATGGTCGAGTTCGAGAACCACATGGTCTTCGAGCTGGACCTGCCCGGGGTGACGGCCCGACCGCTGGACCACGTCGCCGACCGCGCCGCCTTCGACCTGACGCTCTTCCTGACCAGCCTGCCCGATGGCATCCGCTGCCACGTGGAGTACGCCGACACCCTGTTCGACCGGGCCACCGTCGACCGGCTGCTCGGCGCCTTCGAGCGGCTGCTCACGGCCGCCGTCGCCGACCCGGAGCGGCCGCTCGCCGAACTGGCCGTGGCGCCCGCCGACACCGCCCTGGAGTGTGGACCGGCCGCCGCCCAGGACCCCGAGCACCCGCTGGCCACCATCGCCGCGACCGCGGCCGAGCGGCCCGAACAGACCGCGGTGGTCGCCGCCGACGGCAGCGAGACGGACTACCGGACGCTGCTGGCCCGCTCCGAGGACCTGGCCGGCCGGCTGCTCGCGGCCGGCGTCCGCGAGGGCAGCCGGGTGGGCGTGCTGCTCCCCCGCTCGCTGGACCTGGTGGCCGGGCTGCTCGCCATCCTGCGCCTCGGCGCCGTCCACGTCCCGGTCGACGTCCTCCAGGGCCCCGAGCGCTGCCGGCTGATCGTCCAGGACAGCGCGCCGGTCGTCCTGCTCACCATCACGGACGACGCCCCGAAGGAGCTCGGCCTGACCGTACCGACGGTGCTCACCGGCACCGCCCCGGCCGACGCCGACCCCGCCGCGCTGCCCCCGCTGCCCGCCCCCTCGGCGCAGGCGCCCGCGTACCTGCTGTACACCTCCGGGTCCACCGGCCGCCCCAAGGGCGTGCTGATGCACTCGCTGGCCCTGGCCCACTTCGTGGCCTGGAACGTCGCCGACCACCCCGCGGCCCGCACCCTCCAGTACGCCTCCTGCGGGTTCGACGTCAGCGTCCAGGAGATCCTCACCACGCTGGCCGGCGGCGGCACCCTGCTGCTGATCGAGGAGGAGACCCGCTACGACGTGACGGCGCTGGCCGCCGTCGTCCGGGCCACCCGGGCCGAACGGGTCCACCTGCCCTACACCCCGCTGGCCGCACTGGCCGACGCGCTCGGCGAGGAGCCGGTGCCGCACCTGCGGGAGCTGATCTCGGGCGGCGAGCAGGTGCTGCTCACCCCCGGGCTGCGGGCCTTCCTCGGCCGCAACCCCGGCTGCCGGCTGGTCAACCACTACGGCCCGACCGAGACCCACGCGCTGACGGCCGGTGAGATCGAACCGGACGGCCCGGAGTACGCGTCGATCGGCCGCCCGACCCCGGGCAGCCGGATCGTGCTGCTCGACGCCTCCGGACGCCGGGTGCCGCCCGGCGCGGTCGGCGAGATCCACGCCCTCGGCGTCCAGGTCGGCATCGGCTACATCGGCCGCGACGAGGAGAGCGCCGCCGTCTTCACCGACACCCCCGACGGCCGGAGCTACCGCACCGGCGACCTCGGCCGCTGGCGCCCGGACGGCCGCCTGGAGTACCTCGGCCGGGCCGACCGCCAGGTCAAGGTGCGCGGCTACCGGGTCGAGCCGGGCGAGATCGAGACCGTGCTGCTGGGCCTGCCCGGCGTGCACGCCGCCGCCGTGACGGCACGCCGCACCCCGGCGGGCACCGTGCTCGCCGGGTACGTCGGATGCGCGGCCGCCGACCTGCCCGGGATCGCCGACCGCCTGGCCGACCTGCTGCCCGACTACATGGTCCCGAGCCTCTGGGCCACCGTCGACACCCTGCCGTTCACCCCGCACGGCAAGCTGGACACCGCCGCCCTGCCCGAGCCGCGCCCGCTCGGCGCGGACGAGCCGCAGGCCGCCCCGGCCACCGGGCTGGAGCGCACCCTGCAACAGCTCTGGGAGGAGGAGCTCGGCCGCCCCGCCGGGGTGGAGACCTCCTTCTTCGACCTCGGCGGGCACTCCCTGGCCGCCACCCGGCTGCTGAACCGGGTCCGCGAGGAGACCGGCGTGCGGATCGGCGTGCTGGACTTCTTCCGCCGCCCGACCATCCGCGCGATGGCCGCCCACCAGCCCGCCGCCGAGCAGGCCCCGGCCCCGGCCTTCGAGGAGGGCACCCTGTGAGCACGACGGAGGAGACGGAAGAAGGGTGGGCGCGGCTCCTCAAGCTGCTCGACGAGCGCGAGATCGTGCTGCGCACCACCGGTGAGAAGCTCGGCTACCTGGCCCCCGCGGGGGCGATGGACGAGGAGGTCACCGGCCTCGTCCGGGCCCACCGCGACCGGCTGCTGACCACCCTCACCGGCGACGGGGCGGCGCTGTCCGCCGCCCCCGCCGGGGTGACCCAGTGGCGGCTGCGCAAGGCCCACCGCGCGGCGGCCGATCCGGCGGTGTGGAACATCACCCACCGGATCACCCTGCGCGGGCCGCTGGAGCCCGAGCGGCTGGCCGCCGCGCTGACGGCGGTGACCGAGCGGCACGAGAGCCTGCGGACCCGGTTCCTGGAGACCGAGCTCGGGGGGCTCCAGCAGGTGCTCCCGAACACCCCGCTGGACGTCCCGGTCGACGACCTGCGCGGGCTCGCGCCCGCCGAACGGGACGCGGCCCTCGCCGCAGCCCTGGAGGCCGAGGTCGCCCGCCCGTTCGACCTGACCGCGCCCCCGCTGCTGCGCGCCCGGCTGCTGCGCCCGGCGGCGGAGGAGTGGGTGCTGCTGCTGACCATCCACCACATCGCGGTGGACGGCTGGTCGCTGGCCACCGTGCTGGCCGACCTGAGCGCGCTCTACCGTACGGGCGGGCCGCTGCCCGGGGAGGCCGGCCGGATGACCGACCACGCCTGCTGGGAGCGGACGGTGGTCAACCGGGCCTCCATGGCGGCGGCCGCCGACCACTGGGCCGAGGTCCTCGGCGGCGCCTCGCTCGCGGCGGACCTGCCCACCGACCGGCCGCGTCCCGAGCAGCGCTCCGGGCTCGGCGAGACGGCCGAGTTCCGGGTCCCGGCGGCGGTGGCCGAGGCGGTCGGGCGCTACGCCGCCGCCCGTTCCACCACCGCCTCGGCCGTCGTCGTCGCCGCCTTCGCCCGGCTGCTCGGCTCGCTCAGCGGCGCGTCGGAGACGCTGATCCTGCTCTCCAACGCCAACCGCAGGCGGCCGGCCGACGAACGGGTGGTCGGCCTGCTCACCAGCAGCATGCCGATCCTGGTGCCCACCCGGAGCGAGAGCGGCTTCGGGGCCCTGGTGGACCACGCCGCCGAGGCGATCGCCTCCGCCCTCGACCACTCCCTGATGCCGTTCGGCCTGCTGGTCGAACCGCTGCGGGAGCGCGGCGTCCCCATGCCCGTCGGCTACCCGCAGGTCGTGCTCGCCGTCCAGAGCACCCCGCCGATCGGCCTCGACCTCCCCGGCCTGACCGCCGAGATCGAGGACATCCCCGGCCACTCCGCCCGCGCCGACTGCGCGTTCTCGCTCACCCCGGACGCCGACGGCTACCTCGGGCAGGTCGAGTACGACACCGACCTGTTCGACCCGGGCACCGTCCGGGGCTGGCTGGACGCCCTGGTCGCGGACCTGGCCCGGCAGTTGGAGGTCCCGCTCGGGTGACCCGACAAACCCGGAGGCCCCGGTGGGCGGTACGCCGCCCACCGGGGCCTCCGGGCGTTCGGGGGACGCCAGTCAGCACCCCGGGTTCAGCGGCCAGTACGGCCCGTCGGGCCGGTCGAGCCACACCCGCTGCCCACTGCTGGTGATGCTGAACCCGTAACGCTCGCGGGCCGGGCGGCCGTTCGCGGCGTACAGGCGGTGGGCTGCTTCGACCTCGGACCACAGGAGGCGCGGCCCGGCCTCGGCCACGGAGCCGTCGGGCCGCAGCTCTGCGATCGATCCCGCGCCGTCCCACAGGCGGGCGCCGACCGGCCGCCCGTCGTTCAGGTCGTAGTTCCATCCGAGCGGGCCGAGGGCGATGCTCACCAGGAACCGGAAGTGCTCGTCCACGACGACGTCGGGGCCGAGTTCCGACGGGCGTGCGCCGACAGTGGGCAGGGCCGGGCGGCGGATGACGCCGCTGCCCCCGACCGTGCGCAAGGGAATGAAGTAGGCGCCGGTCGGCAGGAACCGGCCGCCGGCCTCGGTGGTACCCGTCTTCTCCGCGCGGACGACGCCCGCGCCGAGCGGAGCGACGATCACACCGCCCCCCGCGAGCGCCTGCAGCCACGTCGTCGGGACGTGGTCGAGCCCGCAGGTGGCGATGATCGCGCCGAACGGGCCACCCGCATCGGTGAGGGTGGCCCCGTCGGCGGTGACCACGGTCGGCCGATAGGGCGTCGAGTCGAGCCGGCGCCGGGCCTCGGCCGTCACGTCCGGGTCGACGTCGACGGTCACGACCCGATCGGAGCCGTAGCGGTGGGCGAGCAGTGCGGCGTTGTAACCGGTGCCGGTACCGATCTCCTTCACCGGGCCGTCGACATCGTCGCCGAGCGCCTGCAGCATCGCGGCCATCAGCGACGGCTGTGTGGACGACGACGCGGCGTTCCCGCCGATCAGGTGGGTGACGAGGGGCCGGTTCGCGTAGACGGCCCGCAGCCACCCGGCGGCGTGGTCAGGGTCGTCGCCGGCAATCCGCTGCTGCCGGCCGTCGGGGCCCTGCCGGTAGAAGTACGGCACGAACAAGTGGCGGGGGACGTCGCGGAACGCGCGCTGCCACGCGGGGTCGGCCAGGGAGCCGTCGGCGGTGAGCGCGTCGACCAGTGCGGCACGCAGGGCGTCGGCAGTCGGCTCGGCGGTGGTGGTCACAAGGTGCCCTTCTGGAGCAGGTCGGCCAAGGCGGTGGTGATGGCATCGCGGGTGCAGTCGATCCACGCCCACTGCCCACCCGGATTCACGTCGACCAGCCAGTGCGTTCCGACCTGGTCCACGATCAGGTCGACGGCGGCATAGACGAGTCCGAGGCGCCACAGCATGTCCAGGATGCCCGTCCGGATGGGCACGGGGAGGCAGATCAGGGAGTATGCGAGGCGCTTGGAGTCGGTGCGCCAGTCGAGCCGTCCGGGACCGTCCGGAGCGTCGATCCTGACGGGGAACAGTCGGCCGGCCACGCAGGTCACGCGGACTTCGTAAGCCTTGTCGGTGATCTCCTGCTGGTACAGGTGCGCGGTGAGGGCCACCCGCGGGTCGTCCCACCGGTCAGCGGGAACGCGGGTGGTGTAGATCTGCCCGCGCTGCCCGTTCTCGGTGTGGACGATCCCGCCGAGCACCTTCGTGACGATCCGGCCCCGGCACCGGTCCGCGAAGTCCCGCACCGCGCCGGGGTCGTTGGTCACCAGGGTGGCCGGGACCTGCAGGCCGGACTCCGCGGCGGCGGTGAGCTGTGCGGGCTTCGTACAGTCGGCGTTGCGCTCGGGACGGTTGACCCACAGCACCTGCGGCAGGGAGCCGAGGACGCCGACGAACCCGCGCTTCGCCTGCCCTGCGGCGAACCGCTGTTCCGGGCCGGACATGCTGCCGGGAAATCGGAACGTGGTGGGCTTGCGCCACCACACGGAGGTGAGCTCGGACAGGTCGATCCCTCGCAGGGGCCCGACGACGGCGCCGCCCCACGCGCCGTCGGGCCGCAGCTCGGCACGCATGGTGATGCGCTGCGGGAAGTCCGCCACATCGGTGCGCCAGAACGGAACGCCTCGGGCGTTGAGCTCACGCAGGACGTAGTCGGCGGTGGGGTCGAGATCGTGGGTGATGACGAGCACGCGGGGCGGGACGCCCCGCGTGCTCCCGGTGCCGTGGGTCATCAGTCGTCGTTCTGGTCGAAGTCGACGCTGATCACGGTCTGGCCGTCGCTCTCGGTCTGGCACCCCGACCCTTCCATGGTCGGCATGTCCAGGGCCACGCGACCGTCGATCAGGGACAGCTGCGTGTGCGGGTCGACGGTGACGGGGGGCAGCGGCATGACGGTCACGGGGTTGGTGACGGCGTCGAGCCCGAACGGTCGGGTGGCGAGCGGGCCGGACGGCTCGGTGTCGATGCCCATGTTCAGGGTGGGCAGTCGGTCGGTCAGGACGGACATGGTGGCGCTCCCTCGTTCTCGTTCGGACCGGTCCTCCCAGGGGGCGAGGATCGGTGGTGGTGCCGACGGCCGCACACGGGACGCCTGTCCGTGGACCGGGCTCCCCTGCGGACAACACCCGCACTGCTCTGAGTGACGCAACGAAATCGTACGGTGACGGCTCGTGGGTGAGGGGGACACCCTGTCCCCCTCACCCACCGTGTACCGGCGTTCACCCGCAGCGGAGCCTGGTGCCCCAACTGCCCGCCGCCCTACCGTGGAACGGCTGTCGCCACCGGGTGTTCGTCCGGTTGAGGCACTTTCCCGATGGCGGCGCCCAGCCGAGGAGATGCACATGTCCGATCTGCCCGAGGAGCTCACCCCCGGTGAGCGCATCCGCATCATGCGCGAGCGTCGCGGGATGACGCGCCCCGTGCTCGCCGGCCTGGTCGGCCGCAGCACTGATTGGCTCAAGAAGATCGAGAACGGAGAACGCGCGATCAGCAGTCACGCGATACTGCTCAAACTTGCGTTCGCACTCGACGTGACCGATCTGTCAGTGCTGACCGGACCGGCCGGGGCCGCGCAGCCGGTCAGCACCGGCCGGCTGTTCCACCCCGCGTCGACCGCCATCTGGTCGACCCTCCTCGAACGCGGAACCCGGCCGCCGGCACCGGTCCCGGCGGGGATGACGGCCGCGACCTACGCCGCCGATGTCGATGCCGGGTGGCGCCTGTGGCACCAGGCGGCGAACAACCGGACCGCCGTCGGGAACATCGCCCCGGACCTGATCCGGCACGGGGAGGCGCTGGCCCGCTCGGCCGGCGGCGACGACCGCCGCACCGCACTGGTGGGGCTCGCCTCCGCGTACCGGCTCGCGCAGCAGGTGATTGCGTACATCGGCCCGGCAGAGGCCGTGTGGATGCTCGGCGACCGTGCCATGGCAGCCGCCGCCGACGCCGACGACCCGGCCGCCATGGGCGCCGCCGCATGGAACCTCGCGAACACCATGCGCGCCGTCGGTGAGCACGAAGGCGCCATGCTGATGGTGACCACGGCAGCCGACCGGCTGCGCCCGCACCTCGCCGACGGACCGCAGCACTGGCGGGGCCTGTACGGGGCGCTGCACCTGCACGCGGCGATCACCGAGGCACGGGACGGCCGGGACGGGATGGCGTGGAACCATTGGGACACGGCCGACAAGGTCGCGAAGTCACTGCCGGCCGGGTACACCGAGCTGTCGACGGTGTTCGGGCGGGCGAACGTCGACCTGCACGCGGTCAGCGTCTCCACCGAGCTGCGGAGCTCAGGCAAGGCACTGTCGCTGGCGGACGAGATCGACCCTGACTCGATCCCGTCGACGGAGCGCCGAACCAGGCTGTGGGTGGATGCGGCCCGGTCGCACATGCATCGGGGCGACCGGACCGCCGCGCTGCACGTGATGGGGATCGCGCTGCGGATCAGCCCGGAGACGGTCCGGTTCACACCCCAGGCTCGTTCGGTCGCGGCCGAGTTGTGGCGGAAGTCTCCGCGCGCGATGCGAGCGGAGACGTTGGAGCTCGCCGAGGCGGTGGGGATCACGACCGGCGTGTGACCCGAGGCGCAGCCCCGGCCCCGAAAAATGACAACCGACCACATGGCGCGGGGAGATCGGATGCCCGCCGGAAGAGACCTGGAACATCCGGTTCGACGAGCCGACTTGAGCAAGGGGATCCAGTCGCGATGATCGAGGCGAACACGCGACGAGGCCACAGGCGTCGGACCTGCGGCGAGCCGGTCGTGCGCACCGGGGCGCCGGAGGAGGCCGTCGCCCTTTCGGAGGGCCTCGGCCCGACGACCTGAGGCGACGGACGCGGAGGACCGCTATCAGCACAACGGGCTTCCGCTGCACGGGAAGTCGGACCGGCCGACTTCCCATGCAGCGGGTGGGCTCCGTGGGCCACCCCGGCGTCAGGAGCGTCGGCGGCCGTTCCGGCGGGCGAGACGGAACACGGCGACACCGACGCCCACGCAGAGCAGGGCGCTCATCAGCAGGGCCGGTGTGCTGCTCCCGGTCTCGGGGAGCTGGCCCCCACCGTGGCCGGGCACCGGACCGGGCGAGTGGTGGTGGCTCGGGCCGCCCGTGGGCGACGGGCCGCGGGACGCCGAGTGGCTCGGGCCGGTCGTCGGGGACGCCGAGTGGGTGGGAGAAGCCGTCGGGGACGGCGAGTGGGTGGGAGAGGCGGTCGGGGACGGCGAGGAGGACGGGGACGGCGAGGGGGAGGGCGAGGAGGACGGGGACGGGGACGGCGAGGGGGAGGCGCAGGCGACCTCCTCGATCACGACCTCCCCGTTGCCGCTGCGCGCTCCGGTGGTGAAGGTCGCGGCGGCCGGACCGAGGCTGGAGCCGCCGCCTCCCCCGCCGCCGTCGAGCGTGGTCGCCGTGGAGGAGCCGCCGGCGCCGCCCCCGTGGGCCCCGCCGCCGCCTCCGCCGCCGGCGCCCATGTGGGGGTCGCCGATGTTGACGGCCGCGTCGCCGCCCTTGGTGCCGGTGGCGCTGCCGCCCGCGAAACCGTCGTGGTCGAACTCGGTGGTGGCGGTTCCACCCGCGCCACCCGCTCCCCCGTTTCCGCCGGACTTGCCGCCCTTGCCCGCCGCGCTCTGCCCGGTGTCGGCCCCGTCGGTTCCGGCCTGCCCGCCGGCGCCGCCGGACGCGGTTCCGTCGTTGGTGAAACTGCCGGCACCTCCGCCGCCGCCACCCGCGATGATCAGCGCGCTGCCACCCGTCGTCACGGTGGTGGCGCCTCCGCCGCCGGCACCGATGGCGCCGTTGCCGGGCCGGTGCTCCGTGTTGGAGGAGCCGCCCTGGCCGCCGCCGCCGTACCCGCCGTAGGCCAGGCTGCCGGGGACGGAGAGGTCTCCTCCGCTGCCCGCCTGCCCCACGTCGACGGTCAGCACCTGACCGCTCGTGACCTGGACCGTGGCTCGGACCTGACCGCCCTTCCCGCCGGGCGACCCGTAGACGGCGTTCCCTCCCGCACCGCCGGAGGCTTGCACCACCAGCTCGCAGATCCCTTCGGGGACCACGTACTGCTCGGGCGCGCCCTTGTAGTCGAACGTGTGGATTCCGGGGGCCGCAGACGCCTGGTGCGGGGCGCAGACGAGAAGGGCCGCCAGGGCGGCCGAGGCGGCGATTCCACCGGTTCCGTAGTGGATGTTTCTCATACAAACCTTGTAATCGAGCCGCGTTCCTCTCGAGGGGCAACACACGGCGCCGTCCGGGTGAACCGTGCGGGGCGGGAACACACCACCGTAGAATGGGAATCATCAACCCGCTCCGAGAGCAAGGGAGTTGGTGGCCTCCGTCGCTCGGGCCACCTGACCGGCCGTCGGCCCGGCCTCGCGATCCCGGAGGGGGCTTCCGGCCCCGGCAAGCCGGTCGGCACCGGAAAACCCGTTGGATGCGACAGTCCCGCCGATGGTAAACATGTGACATGTTACAAGGCAGCCGCATCACCCTCCGGGCCCGTCACGACGCCGACCTCCCGGTCCTCCTGGCCGAGTTGTACGACGACGTGGCGACCCGCGCCCGGGCCGACACCCGGCCCTGGCGGCCCATCCCGCCCGGCTCGGCGGACTCCCCGTACGTCGTTCCCGGGCCGTCCGACGAGGCCGCCTGCTTCTCCGTGGTCGAGACGGCCTCCGGGGAGCTGGCCGGCGAGGCCCTGCTGTGGGGCATCGACGCCCACAACCGCAGCGCCCACCTGGGCCTCGCCCTGCTGCCGGGCCACCGGGGGCGCGGGCTCGCCCCGGACGTCCTGCGGGTGCTCTGCCACTACGCCTTCCCGGTGCTCGGCCTACGCCGCCTCCAGCTGGAGACCCTGGCGGACAACACCCCGATGCTCCGGGCCGCCGCCACGGCCGGCTTCACCATCGAGGGGCGGCTGCGCCAAGCCGCCTGGGCGTACGGGGAGTTCGTGGACCAGCTGGTGCTCGGGCTGCTCGCCGAGGAGTGGCAAGGGTGAGCGACGGCCCGTCCGGGCTGCGGCCCCTCCCCCACGGCTACACCAACCGCACCGCGGGCGACGGCACGGTCGTCGTGAAACGGTACGAGGGGCCGGACGCCGAGGAGCGGCGCCGGCGCGAGCACCGACTGCTGACCCTGCTGCACGGGCTGCTGCCGGTTCCCCCGGTGCTCGGCACCGAGCAGGGCGCCATCACGCTCGGCCACCTGCCCGGAGTGCCCGCGCAGGACCTGCTGGACGCCGGGCACGGCGCGCAGGTCCTGGCCGCCTGCGGGCGGGTGCTGCGACGGCTCCAGGCTGTCGACCCCGGCGTGGCCGGCGACGGTCCGGCGCCCCCGGGTTCGGTGCTGGCGCACGGGGACTTCGGGCCCAACAACCTGCTGCTGGACCCGGCGACCTTCGCCGTCACCGGCCTTCTGGACTGGGAGTTCGCCCATCTCAGCGAGCCGGTGGAGGACCTGGCCTGGTGCGAGTGGATCGTCCGCATGCACCACCCGGCCCGGGCGGGCGCCCTGCACCACCTCTTCGACGCGTACGGGCAGCCGGTGCCGCCCTGGCCGCGGCGCCGGACCGCCATGCTCGCCCGGTGCGCCCGGCTGGAGGAGTTCTGCCGCCGGGGCGACCCGGGCGGGCCGGGGGTACGGCAGTGGCAGGAGCGCGGGCGCCTGACGGCTGGCTGGCCGGAGCAGCCGAGGCCGCCCTCCTGACGGCGGCGGGGCGGGCGCTCCGGGCGCGCGCACAGCGGGTCGTGACGATCTGTGAGACGGATCTGGCGCACGCCTCGACCAGTCCGATACGGTCTGGACCAATCAGCGGGCGATCTTCCTGTGGCATCGTTCCGCCACGCTCCGAACGCCTCCGGGAGTCGTCATCAGCGCCCGACCCGCCTCCGTTCCGCTCACCCTCCCGGCGCTCCTGGACCACCGGGCGGCGCTCCATCCCGAACGCACCGCACTGCTCGTGCCCGGCGGCGGGAGCCTCACCTACGGCCGGTGGCGCGAGCGGGCGGTGCGGGCCGCGCACGGGCTGGCCGGGGCCGGCGTGCGGCCCGGGGACACGGTGGCGCTGCTGTTCACCAACCGGGAGTGGGACGCGTACGCCGTGGCGTTCCTGGCCGCCCACTACGCGGGTGCGGCCGGGCTGGTGATCCGCGAGGACCTGGCCCCGGCCGATGTGGAGCGGCTGGTCGAGGCGGCCGGGGCACGCTGGGCGGTCGCCGGGAGCGGTCCGCGCACCGCGCTGCCCACCTTCGCGCTCGACGGCCTCGACGGCCTCGGCGGTCTCGACACGCCGGACGAGCCGCCGCACCGGGTCGCCCCCGGGGACCTGGCCCAGGTCATCGGGACCTCGGGCACGACCGGCACCCCGAAGGGCGTCCGGGCCGCGCACGCGAGCCTGACCGCCGGGCTGGTCCTCGACCCCCGCCCCCGCCCGTACGCGCACTCGCGGCACGCGGTGCACGCCTTCCCGATCGGGACCAACGCCGCCCAGGCGGTGCTGGTGAACGCGCTGACCGCGCAGCCCACGACGATCTGCCTGCCGCGCTTCGACGCCGAGGAGTTCGGGCGGGTGGTCGAGGAGTCCGGCGCGGGCACGGTCTTCCTGGTGCCGTCGATGGCGGTGGAACTGCTGAACTCCGGGGTCGCCGACCGCCGGGACCTCGGCAGCGTCCGGCTGGTCGGGTCCACCGCCGCCGCGCTCCCGCCCGCCGTCGCCGCCGGGCTGTCCGCCGCCCTGCCGAAGGCGACGGTCGTCAACACCTACACCTCGGCCGAGGCCGCCCCCGCGCAGATCTCCGCGGTGGTGGACCCGGGCCGTCCGGGTTCGCTGGGCCGCCCGACCGACCCGGCCGACCTGCGGATCCTGGACGAGGCCGGGGAGCCGGTGCCGCCCGGCGGGACCGGCGAGATCTGGCTGCGCCAGCCCGGCCCGCCGCGCGGGTACGCCGGGGCGGCCTCCGACACCGTCTTCCGCGACGGCTGGGTGCGGATGGGCGACCTCGGCCGACTGGACGGGGACGGCTACCTCCACCTCGTCGACCGGGAGAGCGACATCGTCAAGTCCGGTGCGCTGAAGGTCTCCACGCTGCGGATCGAGGCCGTGCTGCACGAACACCCGCAGGTCGCCGACGCGGCCGCGCTCGGCCTGCCGCACCCGGTGATGGGACAGGTGCCGGTCGCCGCTGTCGTCCCGCGACCGGACGGGATCGACCTCGACGGCCTGCGGCTGTTCCTGAGCGAGCGGCTCGCCAGGCCCGAACTGCCGGTGCGCGTCCTGGTGTTGGACTCCCTGCCGCGCAACCCGAGCGGCAAGGTGCTCAAGCACGAGCTGCGGGCCGCGTTCGAGGAACCCGCCCCGACGACCGGACGGGCCCCGGAGACGGAACGCGAGCTCGCCCTGGCCGGCCTGTGGCGGGCCGTGCTGGGCCGGCCGGTCCGGGCGGTGGAGGAGGAGTTCTTCGCCCTCGGCGGGGACTCGTTCCGCGCCGTCCAGCTGGCCGCCGCGATCTCCGCCGAGTTCGGTGTGGCGGCCCGTACGGCGCTGGTCTTCGAGCGCCCCTCGCTCCGCGCCCAGGCGGCCTGGCTGGAACGGGCCGACGTCGCCCCGGCCGAGCCGGCGGAGCGGTCCGGGGCCGAGGTGTCGGACTTCCTCCGCTCGCTGCGCGCGCAGCCGCACGACCTGCCGCTCACCTCCCAGCAGGAGAACTTCCTGCGCTGGATGGCCGAGGCCCCGGGCCGCAACGTCGGCGCGGTGGCAGTGATGTTCCGGGTGACGGAGGGCCTGCGGACGGACGTCCTGGCCGACGCCCTCCACGAGGCGATCCGCCGCCATCCCGCGCTGCGGACCAGGTTCGTCCCGGTGCCCGGCGCCGAACCGGGGGTGCTGCGGGCCGTCCTGGACGACGAACCGCACGCGGACGTGGTGCTGGTGGAGGCGCCCGGCGCGAGCGACGACGAGGTGTCGGCGCGGCTGGTCGCCGTGCGCGACCGGCTGACGGACGTCGCCGCGGGGCCGATGACCAGGCTGGCCGTGGTGAGCCGCGGGCCGGCGGACCACGTCGTCCTGCTGGCCGTCCACCACCTCGTCAGCGACGGCTGGTCGCTGGGGGTGCTCCTGCGCGAGCTGGGGGTGGCGTACTCGGCGCTGTGCCACGGGCGCCGGGTGCCGGCCGCCCGGTCCGGCCCGGAGTACGGCGAGCTGGTGGAGTGGTCGAACGCCCACTGGCCGGCGTCCCGGACGCACTTCGGGACGGCGCTCGCGCACGCGCCCGCCGCGGTCGACCCCTTCCCGGGGCGCCGGCACACCGAGGTGGTGCTGAGCGCCGCCCACGCGTTCACGGTGCCCCCGGCGGCGGCGGACGCGCTGCGGGCCAGGGCGGCGGAGCTGGGGGCCACGCCGTTCCTCGCGGTGGCGGCGGTCTGGAGCGGCCTGCTGGCCGCCCGCAGCGGACAGCCGGACCTCGTCCTCATGACCCCGGTGCCCGGGCGGACCCGGCCGGAGGCGGAGCGGGCGGTCGGCTGTTTCGTGCAGTCGCTGCTGGTGCGGGTGGACGTGTCGGGCGCGCCGGGGTTCGCCGAACTGCTCGACCGCGTCCGGTCCGCCGCCACCACGGCGCTCGACCACCAGCTCTACCCGTTCGCGGAGTTCAGCCCGCTGGTGCCGTTCGCGGCCTGGCTGCGGTACGAGAACTGGAGCGCGCCGGCCCAGTTGCCGGGGGTGGCCTGCGCGGCCTGGGAGCTGCCCCGCAACGCCACCGTGCCGTACCCGCTGCCGGGCGGTGACCGGCACGTCCCCGAGCTGGCGGTCACCGAGCAGCCGGACGGCGCGCTGCGGTGCTGGCTACGGTACAACGAGCACGCCTTCGAGGCGGCGACGGTGTCGGCGCTGGCCGACGACCTCGCCGCGGCGCTGGCCGGGGCGGCCGGCATCTGACAGGAGGCAAGCGGGGGTGCGGCCGTCACCGGCCGCACCCCCGGACCATTCGGCCGCCCGCTCAGCCGGAGAGGCGCCCGGCCGCCTCCTCCTCGCTGAGCGCGTCGATCTCGGCGATCAGCAGCGCCTCGATCCGGGCCGCGAGGGCGGCCGGTGTGCTGCTCTCGAACACCTCGCGGATGGGGATGTCGAGTCCGATCCCGGCCCGGATCCGCGCGGCGACCCGGGTGACCAGGAGCGAGTCCCCGCCCAGCGCGAGGAAGTCGTCGAACACCCCGACCCGCGGCACTCCGAGGACCTCCTGCCACAGCTCGGTGACCAGCTGCTCGGCGTCGGTGCGCGGCGCGACGTAACCCGACCCGGCGGCCGGCCCGGGGTCGGGCAGGGCCGCGAGGTCGGGCTTGCCGTTCGGGGTCAGCGGCAGCCGGGCCAGCGTGACGACGGCGTCCGGGACCATGTAGGCGGGAAGCCGTACGGCGAGGTGCTCGCGCAGCTCGGCCGGCCCGGGCTCGGCCCCCGGGCGCGGGACGGCGTACGCCAGCAGCCGACGGCCGTCGCGGACCAGCACGGCGGCCTGCGCGACGCCCGGGTGCGCGGTCAGCGCGGACTCGATCTCGGCGGGCTCGATCCGGTAGCCGCGGAGCTTCAGCTGCGCGTCGCCGCGCCCCAGGAACTCCAGCCGGCCGTCCGCCCGCCACCGGGCCCGGTCCCCGGTGCGGTACATCACGCCGCCGGCGAAGGGGTCGGGCACGAAGGCCGTCGCGGTCAGGTCGGGCCGGCCCAGGTAGCCCCGGGCCAGGCCGCTGCCGCCGATGTACAGCTCGCCCTCGGAGCCCCGGGGCAGCAGTCCGCCGTGCTCGTCCAGCACGTGGAGCCTGACGCCGGGCAGCGGGCGGCCCAGCGAGGGCCGGCGGTCGGCGTCGGCGGCCGTCAGCTCGGCCGCGGTGACGATCACGGTGGCCTCGGTGGGGCCGTACGTGTTGACGAGCCGGACCGCGTCCCCGTACCGCCGACGCCACCGGGCGACCGTACCGGCGCGCGCCTCGGAACCGCCGATGACCACCAGGCGCAGCGCGTCCGGCCAGCTGGTCCCGTCGTCCAGGCCGACGAGCTCCTCCCAGTACGCGGTCGGCAGGTCGAGCACGGTGACGGTCCGGCCGGCCGGACCGGCCAGCAGGTCGGGCAGGGTCCGGCCGCCGCCGGGCAGGAGCACCACGCACGCCCCGGCCGCGAGGGCCGGCCAGAGCTCCTCCACGTGGGTGTCGAAGCCGAGGGAGGCGAACTGGACGATCCGGTCCTCGGGGCCCAGCGCGTAGCCGTCCGGGCCCGCCATCCAGTCGACCCGGGCGGAGACCGCCGGGTGGTCGACCGCGACGGCCTTCGGCGCCCCGGTGGACCCGGAGGTGTAGAGGACGTAGGCGAGGGCCCGCGGGTCGGGCGGGGCGAGGTCGGCGGTCCCCGCCCCCGGCAGGTCCGTGCCGGTGAGGGTGAGGACGGCGTCGGCCTCCCGGACCATCAGGGCGCGGCGCTCCTCGGGGTGGGCCGGGTCGAGCGGGAGGTAGGCGGCACCGGCCTTCCAGACCGCCGTCAGGGCCACCACCAGGTCGAAGGAGGGCGCCATCGACACCGCGACCACCCGGTCGGCCACCGGGCCGAGCCGGCGGGCCAGTTCGGTGGACCGCCGGTCGAGTTCGGCGTAGGACAGCGTCCGTCCGTCGCACTCCAGGGCCGGCGCGTCCGGTCGGGCGGCGGCCTGCTCGGCGAACCGCTCCAGCACCGTCCGTGCGGCGGCCGGAGCGGCCGGGCCCGCCCCGAGGGCGAGCAGCGCCGCCCGCTCCTCGGCGCCGACGAACCAGTCGCCGTGCAGGGGGAGTTCCGGGTCCTCGACGATCCGCGCGTACAGCTCGCGGCACCGGTCGCCGAGCGCCTCGACGGTCCCCCGGTCGAACAGCTCGCGGTCGTAGCAGAAGGAGAGCGTGATCCCGCCGTCGGGGGTGCGCCAGCTGTCGAGCAGCAGGTCGGTCTTGGCCTGGTCGAAGCCGGAGTCCATGCCGGTCGTCCGGACGCCCTCGGGCAGGGCCGGCTCGCCGGAGCCGACCGCCAGGTCGTTCTGGCTCTGGTGGACGAAGACGGCCTGGTAGAGCGGTCCGGCTCCGGTGTCCGCGGGCAGGCCGAGGTGGGCGGCGAGCCGCTCGGCCGGGGCGTCGGGACGGCTCAGCGCGGCCAGTGCGGCGGACCTGGTCCGCTTCAGCACGGTGCGGAAGCCGGGCTCGCCGGTGAGGTCCGACCTGATCACCGCGGTGCGGTTGAAGTAGCCGAGCAGCGCCTCGTGCGCCGCCTCGGTGCGGCCCGCCAGCGGGGTGCCGACCACGAAGTCCCGGCAGCCGGTCCAGCGCGCGAGCACGCTCTGGTAGCCGGCCAGCAGCACCATGAAGGGGGTGCACCGCTCCTGCCGGGCCGTCCGGTCGAGGGCGGCGGTCAGCTCGGGGCCGAGGTCGACGGTGACGAAACCGGCGGGTCTGGTGGGGCTGGAGGGTCTCGGCCGGTCGAACGGGAGGCGCAGCGCTCCGGTGCCGGCGAGCCGGTCCGCCCAGAACCGGAAGGCCTCCTCGCCCGCCTCCCCGCCCGTCCTGGCGCGTTCGGCGCGGGCGAAGTCGCCGTACTGCAGGGCGAGTTCCGGCAGTTCCGCGGGTTCCTCGCCGATCGCCTCGCGGTAGAGGGCGAGCAGTTCGCGCCACATCGTGCGGAAGGACCAGCCGTCGGCGACGATGTGGTGGACCACCACGCTGACCGCGTGTTCCCGCTCGCCCGCGCTGATCAGGGTCGCGCGCAGCGGCGGCGCGGCGGCGAGGTCGAACGGCGCGTTGACGTACGGGCGGCAGGCGTCGGTGAAGTCCTGCTCGGTCGCGCCCTCGGGCAGGCGGATCGTGACCAGGTCGGTCGCGGCCGGGGGCTGGACCAGCTGGACGGGCTCCGCCTCGTCGGGTCCTTCGGGCGCGAAGCGGGTGCGCAGGATCTCGTGGCGGGCGGTCAGCCGGTCCAGCGCGGTGCGCAGGGCCCGGGGGTCGATCGGCCCGGTCCAGCGCCGGTTGAGGTACATGTTGAAGCCGGCGTCGTCCGGGTGGACCTGCTGGAGGAACCAGAGCCGGCGCTGTTCGGCGGTCAGCGGGTGGATGGCGGTGGCGGTGGTGGTCACCGGACGGTCACCTCGGTCTCGGAGCGGTGCGGGAGGGTGGGCGCGGCGGCTTCGGCGGCCCGGTCCTGGATGGTCTGGAGGCCGACCAGGTCGTCGGGCTCGGCGTCGGGGACGTCCCGGTCGAAGTGGCGCAGCACGGGCACGGCCAGGCAGACCAGTGCGAGGGCCGCCATGGCGAGGCCGAACAGCAGGTAGAGCAGTCCGATGCCGCGGCCGTCGCCGGTGCCGATGAGCCGCCCGACGCTGCCGGCGAGGGCGCCGTCGTGGTCCATCAGCGGCTGGAGGAGTCCGGGGCCGAACGGGGCGACCACGGCGAAGCCGACCGGCAGGGTCGACCAGGCGACCATGGTGTTCACGGCGATCACCCGGCCGTGGAAGCGCAGCGGCACCTTGGTCTGCACGATGGTCGCGTAGGCGCCGTTGAGCAGGGCGAGCGCGAAGGTCATGCCGAACGCGCCGAGGGCGACCGTCCAGATCGACGGGCGCAGCCCGGTGAGCAGGCAGGCCGCGGCGACCACCAGGGTGGCGAGCAGCACCCCGCGCAGCTTCCGGCGGCGCGGTCCGCCCCAGGCCACCAGCGTGATCCCGCCGAGCACGGCGCCGAGGCCGGCGGCCGTCGACACCCAGCCGGCCGCCGAGAGCGGGGCGAAGGAGAGCACGAGCGGGGTGGTGAGCAGGAACAGCGGGGAGAGGAAGACGTTCAGGACGGCGAAGTACAGCAGCATCGCGCGGAAGTGCCTGCTGCCCAGGGCCCGGCGGAAGCCTTCGCGGATCTCCGCGGCGATGCTCTCCCGGCGGGTGGAGCCCATCAGGTCGGGGAACCGGACGGCCAGGGTGACGGTGACCGCGACGGCGTAGCCGGCCACGTCGAGGGCGAGGATGCCGCCGAGTCCGATCGCGGCGAGCAGCCCGACGGCGAACAGCGGGACGAGGAACTGGGCGAGGCCGAAGGCCATCTGGACCACGCCGTTGGCGCGGCCGAGGTAGCGCTTGGGGACGAGCTGCGGCACCGCCGCGTTCCAGGCGAGCCGTTGGAAGGAGAGGGCGGCGGACAGCACGGCGATGAGCGCGTAGGCGTGCCAGACCTGGAGGCCGCCGGTGGCGTACAGCAGGAGCAGGAGGGCCTGGGTGAGTCCGGCGGCGAGGTCGCCGAGGAGCATGGTCCGGCGCCGGTCCCCCCGGTCGACGACCGCGCCGGCGAGCGGGGCGGCGAGGATGCCGGGCACCAGGCCGCAGGCGGCCAGCAGTCCGAACTGGGCCAGGGAGCCGGTGCGCAGGTAGATCCAGACCGGGAGGGCGAACTCGGTGAGCGCCGATCCGATCATCGACACCTGCTGCCCGGAGGCGACGGTGAGGAAGCGGCGCATGGTGGGGCGGACGGACGCCCGGTCCCCGTCCGCGGCCGGCCGTCCGGCGTCCCGGGAGAGCCCGGCCAGCCACCAGGTCGCGCTGTCCGTGCGGCGGTGGCGGTCCTCCTCCCCCGCGGCGATCGACCGGTGGACGCCGGTGACGACGGCCGCGAGTTCGGCGGCCCGGTACTTGAGGTAGAAGTGGCCGGCCTCGTCGAGGACGACGACCGCGGTGGTGTCGGCGATCCGGTGCCACTCGCGGAAGCGCTCCTGGTAGAACTCGGTGGCCGGGTCGCGGTCGCCGCAGACCGCGATCACCGGGGCCTTGATCCGGCCGCCCTCGGTCGCGAACATCCGGGTGAAGTACCGTTCGACGTCCTTGGTGCCGGTACGGCGGTTGCGGACGATGAGCCGCAGCTGCTCCGGGTCCAGTTCGTCGGTGTCCAGGCCGGCGGCGGCCAGCCCGTTGATCATGTCCTGGTCGCTGCGCAGCCGGTCGAGGAGTTCGGCCCACCGCTCCCCGACCGCCGCGCCGCGGCCCTTGGGCCGGGCGAAGGGGAAGATGCCGCCGAGGTGGACGGCGTCGATGTCGCGGCCGGCGGCCTCGACCCGGCGGGCGATCTCGACGGCGAGGCGCACGCCGACCCCGCAGTGCCCGTACAGCACGATCCGGCCCTCGACGTTCTCGAGGATCTCGCGGGCGCAGCGGTCGGCGACCTCGTCGACGTCCATCGGCTGCTCGCCGAGTTCGTGTCCGGGGACGGCGACGGAGTGCAGTGCCCAGTCCTCCGGCAGGGCGTCGGCGAGCGGTTTGTAGATGAGGGCGCTGCCGCCGCCGTAGGGCGTGCAGACGACGCTTCCGGTGGTGCGGCGCCGCTCGGGGGTGAGGCGGTGCAGCAGGCCCCGCGGCCCCCGGTCGGCGGCCGGGTCGGCGACGAGCGCGGCGAGTTGGCGGACGGTCGGGAAGCGGAAGAGGTCCATCACGCCGACGGGTGTCGGCAGGTCGGGGAAGGCGCGGCGCAGCCGGGCGACGACCTGGGTGGCGAGCAGCGAGTGCCCGCCGATCTCGAAGAAGTCGTCCAGGGCGCCGACCGTCGCGACGTCGAGCACCTCGGCCCAGATCGCGGCGATCAGCGTCTCGGTCGCGCCCTCGGGCTCCACCCGGCCGGCGGCCGGGGCGGCGTCCTCGGGTTCGGGCAGGGCCTTGCGGTCGACCTTGCCGTGGGCCAGCAGCGGCAGCCGGTCGAGGACGACGAACCGGGCGGGGACCATGTAGTCCGGCAGGACGGCGCCGAGCTCCGCGCGCAGTTCGGCGGGGGCGGGGGCGGTTCCGCCGCCCGGGCGTTCGAGGTAGGCGACGAGGTTCTGCCTGATCCCCTCGCCCCGGACGGTCACGAAGGCCTGGGTCACGCCGGGCAGCGCGGTGAGGGCGGCCTCGATCTCGCCGGGCTCGACCCGGTAGCCGCGGACCTTGATCTGGTCGTCGGCGCGTCCGAGGTACTCCAGCGTGCCGTCCGTCCGCCAGCGGGCCAGGTCGCCGGTGCGGTACATCCGGCCGCCCGGCGCGGCGAACGGGTCGTCGAGGAAGCGTTCCGCGGTCAGGTCGGGGCGGCCCAGGTAGCCGCGGGCGAGCCGGTGCCCCCCGAGGTGGAGCTCCCCGGTCACGCCGGGCGGCACCGGCCGCCGGGCGCCGTCCAGTACGTAGCAGCGCGCGCCCGCGAGCGGGGTGCCGATCGGCGTGTTCCCCGGGCCGTGGTCCTCCGGGTGGACCTCGTGGACGGTGACGCCGACCGTCGCCTCGGTGGGGCCGTAGTGGTTGAACACCGCGCACCGGCCGAGGCCGGCCAGGTCGGCGGCCCAGGCCCGGGACGAGGCCTCGCCGCCGAGCACCAGGGCCCGGTGCGGCAGCAGGCGCTCGAGCGGGGCGTCGGCGGACAGCGCGGCCAGGTGGGAGGGCGTCATCTTGAGGTAGTCGAGCCGCGACGCCTCGATGTGCCCGGCGAGTTCGGCGCCGGCGATGCGGCGGGGCAGCAGGTGGACCTGGCCGCCGGTGGTGAGCGCCAGGTAGAGCATCGTGATGCTGAAGTCGAAGGACAGGGACTGCAGCAGGCCGTAGCGGGCACCGGGTTCGATCCGCAGCCGGTCCCGCACGCCGGCCAGGTAGTTGAGGATCTCGCGGTGCTGCACCGCGACGCCCTTGGGCTGCCCGGTGGAGCCGGAGGTGTAGATGACGTACGCGAGGTCGTCGGGGCCGGAGGCCTCCGGGAGCGGCGCGTCGTCCGGGGCGTCGTCCGGCGCCGGGGCGGCGCGGTCCACGAGCAGCTCCGCGCCCCCGTACGCGGGGAAGCGTTCCCGCAGCGCCGAGTCCGTCACCAGGACGCGCGCGTCGGCGTCCGCCACCAGGTGGGACAGCCGGGCGGGCGGCTGCTCCGGGTCCAGTGGCAGGTAGCAGCCGCCGGCCTTCAGGACGGCGACCAGCGCGACCGCCAGGTCCGGCGACTGCTCCAGGCACACCGCCACCCGGTCGTCCGGCCGGACGCCCAGCGCCCGCAGCCGCCGGGCCAGGGCCGTCGCCCTGGTGTCGAGTTCGCGGTGGGTGACGGTGGCGTCCTCGAAGACCAGGGCCGGGCGGTCGCCCGCCTGCCGGGCCGCGGCGGCGAGCAGCGCGGTCAGCGTCCGGGGCCCGCCGTCGGGGAGGTCCGGGCCGGCCGCCCAGTGGTCGAGCACGTCGGCGCGCTCGGTCGCGGTCAGCAGCGGGAGGTCCTCGACGGGCCGGTCCGGATCGGCCGCGGCCGCGGTGAGCAGGACCTCGAAGCGCTCGGTGAGCCGGCGCACGGTGTCGGCGTCGAAGAGGTCGGTGCGGTAGGTGATCAGGCCGAAGAGCCCGCCGTCCTTCTTCTCCCGGAGGTAGAACGCGAGGTCGGCGTGGCTGGTGGTGGCCGCGTGCCCGAATCCCTCCGCGGTGGCGGCGGGTGCGGCGGAGGCCGCGCGGTCGCCGTAGTTCTGGAAGGCGAAGGTCACCTGGAACACCGCCGAGCGGCTGACGTCCCGCTCGATGTCCAGGTCCGCGACCATCTGCTCGAACGGCACCTCCTGGTGGGTGTAGGCGTTCAGCGTCGTCTCCCGCACCCGGCCGACGAGCTGCCCGAAGGTGAGACCCTCCTCCAGCCGCGCCCGGATCGGCAGCATGTTGACGAACGCGCCGACCACGCCCTCCAGTTCGCGGTGGAGCCGGCCGGCCACGGCCGAGCCGACCGCGAAGTCCCGCTGTCCGGCGTGCCGGCCGAGCAGCGCCTGGAGCCCGGCCATCAGCACCATGTACGTCGACGCCCCGCGGGCGCGGGCGCACTCCGCGAGGGCGTGCACGAGCTCCGGGCTCCAGTGCAGTTCGACGGCCGCGCCGTCGTAGCCGAGCAGCGGCGGCCGGGGTCGGTCGGCGGGCAGCTCCAGGGCGGGGACGTCGGCGAGTTCGGTGCGCCAGTAGGCGCGGGAGTCGGCCAGGGCGCCGCTGTCCAGCCGGTCGCGCTGCCAGCGCGCGTAGTCCCCGAACTGCACCGGGAGCGGCGGGAGTCCGGCGTCGGCGCCGTGGGCGTACCGGGCGTAGAGCGCGTCCAGTTCGCGGTTGAGGATGTCGATCGACCAGCCGTCGCCGACGATGTGGTGCATGACCAGGGCGAGGACGTGGTCCTCGTCGGCGAGCCGGACCAGCAGGGCCCGCAGCAGGGGGCCGCTCGCGAGGTCGAAGGGTCTGGCGGCGAGCGCGCCGATCTCGTCCGCGGCTCTTCGTCCCGGGTCGGGGTCGTCGGAGGCGTCCACGAACTCGGCGGGGAACGGGCCCGGTTCGGCGACCAGGACCTCGGCCCTGCCGTCCTCCGTGACCGGGAAGGTCATCCTCAGCCCCTCGTGGCGCTCCACCAGGGCGGCCAGGGCGGCGTCCAGCGCCGGGCGGTCCAGCGGCCCGCGCAGCCGCCGGGCCGGGGCGAGCGTGTACGCGGTCGCGCCGGGCGTGAACTGGTCCATGAACCAGAGCCGTTCCTGTCCGCTGGACAGTGGCGGCGCGCTGTCCGCAGGGCGGGGCTCGACCACCCGCACCGGGGCCGCGGCGCCCCGCAGGCGCTGGGCGAGGAGGGATCGTTTGGCGGCGGACCAGTCTGCGGGCAGGTCCCGGGTGTCGGTCATCGGCAGTCCATTCGGGCGTGGAGCGGAGCGGTCGCGGAAGGGCGGTCGGCGGCGGTCAACGCCGCTCTCGCACGACGGCGGCCAGGGCGGCCGGGGTGGAGGCGTCGAAGAACAGGTCGAAGTCGAGTTCGACCCCGAACGCGGCGCGGATCCGGGCGGTGATCTGGATGATCGTCAGCGAGTGCCCGCCGAGGTCGAAGAGGTCGTCCTCCGGGCCGATGCCGGAGGCGCCCAGGACCTCCTCCCAGATCGCCAGGACGCCCGCGGTGACCTCGTCGGCCGCCACGGGACCGGCCGCGGCGGTACGCGGCGGCGCGGGCAGGGCGCGCCGGTCGAGCTTGCCGCTCGCCGTGAGCGGCAGGCGGTCGAGGGCCACGAACTGCCGGGGCACCATGACCGCGGGGAGGGTGCGCAGCAGGTGGTCCCGCAGGTCCGCGTCGGACGGCGGTTCGCCACCGGGTGCGGCCACCCGGTAGCCGACGAGCGCGGGGTCCCCCTCGGCCTGCCCGCACACGGCGACGGCGGCCGCGGCGACCGCCGGGTGGTCGAGCAGCGCGGCCTCGATCTCGCCCAGTTCGATCCGGTGGCCGCGGATCTTCACCTGGTCGTCGATCCGGCCGTGGAACTCCAGTTCGCCGTCCGGCGTCCACGCCGCGAGGTCACCGGTGCGGTACATCCGGCCGCCGGTTCCGGCGAACGGGTCCTCGACGAAACGTTCCGCCGTCAGCTCGGGGCGGCCCCGGTAGCCGTCCGCGACGCCGTCGCCGCCCAGGTGGAGCTCGCCGGGGATCCCGATCGGCAGCGGCCGGCCGTCCGCGTCCAGGACGTACGCCCGGGTGTTGGCGACCGGCCCGCCGATCACCACGGCCTCCGGTCCGGCCGGGACGTCGGCGCAGGTCGCGTAGATCGTCGCCTCGGTCGGGCCGTACCCGTTGATCAACCGCTGGAGGGAGCCGCGGAGTTCGCGGGCCAGCGGCAGCGGCAGGGCCTCCCCGCCGACGATCCCGGTCAGCCCGGCCGGCAGCGGCCCGGCGCTGAGCAGCACGCGCCAGCCCGCGGGGGTCGCCTGGAGGTGGGTCACGCCCTCGCGCCGGACCAGCCCGACCGTTCCGGGCGCGTCCAGGGCGGCGCCCTCCGGTGCGAGGACCAGCCGACCGCCGGTGACCAGTGGCAGCAGGATCTCCAGCCCGGATATGTCGAAGGAGAGCGAGGTCAGGCCGAGCCAGACGTCCCCGGGCCCCGAGCCCAGCCGTTCGGCGAAGGAGGTCAGCAGGTTCACCAGCGCCCGGTGCCCGATCTCCACCCCCTTGGGCCGCCCGGTCGAGCCGGAGGTGTACAGCACGTAGGCGAGGTCGCCGGGCGGGGTCGGCGCCGCCGCGGACCCCGGCTCGGCGCGGGCGCTCCCGAGCCGGAGGACGGCCGGTGCCGCCGCCACCACGTCGGGGGCGGGCTCCCGGTCGGCGACCAGCAGGGCAGCGCCGGAGTCGGCGAGCACGAAGGCGAGCCGCTCGGCGGGGTGTCCGGGGTCGAGCGGCAGGTAGGCGGCCCCGGCGGCGTGCACCGCGAGCAGGACGGCGGGCAGGTCGGCGGAGCGCTCCAGGTGCAGGGCGACGACGTCGCCCCGGCCGACCCCGGCCCCGCGCAGGACGGCGGCCAGTTCCTCGGTCCGCTCCACCAGCGCCCGGTAGGTCAGCCTCGCGGCGCCCGCGCTGACGGCGGGGGCGTCCGGCGTCTCGGCGGCCCGCTCCCGCACCAGGTCCAGCACGGTGCGCTCGCGCGGGTAGGAGCGGGCGGTGGCGTTCCACCCGTCCGTCACCAGGTACCGCTCCTCCGCGCCCAGCACCGGCAGGGCGCTCAGCGGCGCCTCGGGCGTGGTCGTCGCGGCTTCCAGCAGCGCCGTGTAGTGCCCGGCGACGCGGTCCGCGGCGTCCGGCGACAGGACCGCCGGGGCGTACTGGAGCGAGAACGCGAGCCCGTCGGCGGTGTCGACCGCCTGGAGGTGCAGGGTGTTGCGGGCGGCGCCGTTGAACACCGTGCGGTCCACCCGGACGGTGCTCCCCGGGAACACCGGGTCCACGGCGCGGGCGCGCCGGTAGCCGAACGACACGGGGGCCAGCCCGGCGCGCGGCGTGAGGCCGCCGACGGCCGCGCCGAAGGGCACGGGGCGGAACGGGTACCCGCCGCGGGCCTCGGCGCGCACGGCCCGGGCGTACTCGGCGAAGGACGTCCCGGTGCCCACCCCGGCCGGGGCGTGCACCGGCAGCTCGTTGACGAACAGCCCGATCTCCCCGGCCTGTTCGGGCGTCCGGACGGACAGCGGCACGGAGACCGGGACGGCCTCGCCGCCGTAGCGCAGCAGCAGTGCGTGCAGTGCGGCGAGCAGGAACTCGAAGACGGTGACGCCGCAGCGCTCCGCGGCCTCGGCCACGGCGGCCCGGCCGCGCGCGTCCGTCCGCCACGTGGCGCAGGCTCCGGAGGCCGGGGCGGTGACGGCGTGCGGCAGTCCCGGGAGGACGGGCTCGGTCGCCGCGGCCCACCGCGGGCCGTACCGGTCCGCCGCCCGGCGGACGAGGTCGGGGTCGAGCGGGGCCGGGGGCGTGGACGGGCTCCGGTCGGCGGCCGGGGCGGGCCCGCCCAGGGCCTGCGCGTAGGCCGCCGCGAGGTCCGCCACCAGGACGTCCTTCGACTCCCCGTCGAAGACCGCGTGGTGCACGACGGCGAGCAGCTCCGCCGCCTCACCGCGGCCGCGGTAGAGGGTGAACCGCGCCAACGGGCCCGCCTGGAGGTCCAACGGGCGTGCCGCGTCCTCGGCCAGCCGCTTCTCCCGGCTCTGCGCGCAGTCCTCGGAGGCGTCGACCACGTCGAGGACCGGGGCGGTGCCGGGCTCCGCGACGAGGCTCCCGCCGCGCTCCACGAACACCTGGGACAGCACGGGGTGCCGTGCCGTCACCGTCGAGACGGCACGGGCGAGGGCGTCGGCGTCGACCCGGTCGAAGGAGAGCAGGACGGGCATGTGGAACACCCCGTGGTGGCCGCCGAGGCGCTCGGTGACCCAGATGCCCCGCTGGAAGGGCGAGGCGTGCGGGGGGAGGGAGTGTGGCATGTGCGGCTCGATTCGGCAGTCGGTGAATGGTGCGTTCCCCGTGGCCGGGCGCCGACGTGGCCGACGCCGCGGATGCTCTGGCGACGCGGCCGACGGGCCGCCCCCCGGCCTCGACCTGCCCGGCCCGCAGATCCCCCCTGCGCACCGCCGGAGCGCCGTCGGTCCTCTCCCCGTCGAAGAGGCCGATCATGGTCCAGACCTGCCGAGAGGTTGGCAGAGAAGCCCTGCGCCGTCAAGGGTCGTTCCGACCCGTAGGAAAGACGTCATGAACGCGTCCAACCTGCGGGAATGCGACCACGGGGGCGGGCTTCTGATCGTTCGTCATCGTCTCAACGGGCGGCCGCTCCCGCCGTCGGCCTCCGGACCCCCGGAGCCGTCGCCGAATCGGGTCCGGGCCGTCGCCGCATCAGCTGAGCGCCCGCCGCCGGAGCGGCCCTGCAGCCGCCGCCGGATCAGCCCCGGGCCCCGCCGATTCGGCCCCGGGGCGCCGCCGGATCAGCCGAGCGGGCGGCAGAGCAGCGCGGCCGGGGCCCCGTACTGGAGGCGCTGCCAGGTGGACGCGACACCGGCCAGGTACTCGCCGTCCGCGCACTGGCCCTTGTAGCGGCCCGGCGCCCAGTCGCTCGCCACCGAGCCGCCGGTGGCGGGCCGGTTGTCGCCCCGGTCGAACCAGACCGTGCGGCCGGTCAGCGGCAGCGGACCGGCCGCCGGGGCGCAGAGCAGGGCGGCCACGGCGTTGGCGCGCACGCTGTAGCCGACCGCGAAGCTGCGGTCGGGGCACTGGAGCTTGTCGTAGCCGGACGCCCAGTCCCCCGCGGTGACGTAGCGCTCGTCGGTGACGGTGGTCCAGTCGCCGCCGCCGGCGGCCGGCTCACCCGCGTCGGTGCACAGGGCCCGGCTGTCGCCGCGGGCGAGGGCGGTCAGGCGCAGGCCGTCCGGGCAGTCGCCCTTGCGGTTGCCGGGGCTCCAGTCCGGGCGGGCCAGCATCCGCCGGGAGAGGACCTGGTCGGCGTGGTCGAGGGCGAGCATGCTCCAGTGGTCGACGGCGGGCACCGGGCCGCTCGCCGACGGCGCGCCGACCAGCCGGGTCCAGTCGGCGGCCCGCCAGTCGCCGGGGTCGGTGAGGCCGGTCCGGGTGCCGTCCGGGCCGTAGGAGAGCAGCGCCCAGCTGTCCTGCGGCCGCCCGGCGGCGTCGGCCCAGCCGACCAGCGGCCAGACGGCGAAGTCGGTGTCGCCGCGCACCAGGATGTCGGTGAACGCGTGCAGCCAGGCCTGCTCCTTGGCGTCGGTCGAGCCCCGGCCGCCCGCGCCGAACTCGCTGATCCACACCGGGGCGGTGAAGTGCTGCCCGGCCCGGGTGACGAACAGCGCCTGGTCGTCCACCACCTGGGCGAGCTGCTCGGGGGTGAAGTCCTGGTAGCGCGGGTCACTGGTGGATCCCGGGCCGCTGCCGGCGCCGGTGTTGGCCGGGCCGGTGTAGCCGTAGAAGTGCGCGGCGTAGACCAGCTTGCCGGAGTCGATCAGGGTGTGGGAGAGGTTGCGCACGGGGGTGAGCATCGGGCGGCCGTGGCTGAACCCCGCGGCGGGGATGCCGTACCAGTTGATGCCCTCCATGACGACCAGCAGGTCCGGGTCGGCCCGCAGGACGCGGTTGCCGGCCTCCTCGAAGGCGGCGTACTCGTCGTGGGCGTCGCCGAGGCCCCAGTTGGGGTCGTCCCAGGTGTCCCGGCGGACCTCGTTGCGCAGGTCGACGCCGACCACCCGCTTGTCGGCCTTGTAGCGGTTCACCATGAACAGCCAGTCGTCCTCCCACTGCGCGGTCGACTGGCCGCTGTTCCAGCGCTCGTTGCCGTCCAGGCCGCAGCAGAAGCGGTAGCTGGTGGTGTGGTTGTTGAGGATCACCGCGAAGCCGTCGGCGGTCAGCGCGGCCACCACGGCGTCGAACACCTGGAGCGGGGTCCGGCCGCGCAGCTGCGGGTTGGCGGCGACGGCGGAGTCCGGCACGGGGGCGGTGTCGTGGATCATCGCGTTGGCGAACGGCAGCCGGACGCTGTTGAGGCCCAGCCCGTGGAAGTCGGCCAGCAGCCGGGCCACCGGCGCCCGGTCCAGGCCCAGCGGGAGGTTGTGCGACACCTGGCCGGCCTGGTTGTTCGCCGGGTCGTCGGCGCTCCCGCTGCCCTGCCAAGTGCCCTGGGCTCCGGCCCAGTTGGCGGCCTTCAGCTTGAAGCGGTCGCCGCCGGCGTCGACGATGTAGCGCCCCCGGGTGCTCAGCGGGCCGGTCCAGGACGCGACGAGCCGGGCCCCGGCTCCGCCGTCCGGCGCCGCGATGCCGGGGCCCGCCGCCAGCACGGCGAGCACCGGCAGGGCCGCGACCAGGGCGAGCAGGCGCGCCGCGAGACTCTTCATCGTCATCCCCGCTGTGGTGAGGTGGCTCGGGCCGTCACCCGGCGCTCGGGCGCGCCGTCGGCGAGAACGACAATATGACGGAACCTCATGTTCCGGGAGGGTGCGTACGGCGGCGCTTCCCCGGCGGCCCCCCGCTTCAGTCCTCGGCGCCCTCCCCCGGGCCGTCCTCGGCGCGCTGGTCCTCGGTGCGCCCGGCCCGCCAGTAGCCCATGAAGCAGACCGCGCGCCGGTCCATCCCCCGCTCGCCGACCAGGTGGCGGCGCAGCTCGCGCACCGAGGCCGCCTCGCCCGCGATCCAGGCGTACGGCCGCCCGTCCGGCAGGTCGGCGGCGCGCACCGCCCCGGTGAGGCCCGGCGCGCCGGAGCGGCGGTGGAGCCAGACGGTCTCGACCCCGGCGCGCTGGGCCGGGAGGTAGGCCTCCTCGGCCGGCCCGTCCACCTCGGCGAAGACCCGGACCGGCAGGTGCGCGGGCAGTTCCTCCAGGATGGCGGCGATGGCGGGCAGCGCCGACTCGTCCCCGGCCAGCAGGACCCAGCCGGGATCGGCGGGCAGCCGGAACTCCACGCCGCCCGCCTCCTCGACGGCCGGTCCGCAGACCACCACCCGGTCGCCGGGCGCGGCCGTGGCGGCCCACCGGGAGCCCGGGCCGAGGTCCCCGTGCACGGCGATGTCGATGTCGATCTCGTCGGGGTCGCGGCGCTGGCCGCGGACGGTGTAGGTGCGCAGCACCGGGCGCACCCGCGGGTCGGCCTCCCGCCAGCTCTGGTACCAGCCGAAGTCGCCGTCGCCGGGCGGGATCAGCGGCTCGGACTGCCCGGGGAGCGGCAGCAGCAGCTTGATCCGCTGGTCGAGGCCGCCGTTGACGAACCCGGTGAGGCTCTCACCGGTGAGCGTGACGCGGACCAGGTGCGGGGTGAGCCCGGCGGTGCGGGCGACGCGCAGGGGGAAGAGCGCGAAACGGGCGGGAGCGGTGACGGTGGACAGGGCGGGCTCCTTCCAGCGAACGGGCGGACGCCGCGGCCGTGCCGGTCCGTACGTCGTCGACGCGCACCGCAGCTTAGGTGAGGCTAACCTAAACTCCGCGTCGTGGACAGCCGCCCTGGCTCACCGCCCTGGTCCGCCGTCAGTCGCCGTTCCCGTCAGTCGCCGCTCCCGGCCGCCACCGGGTCGGTGATGCCGCCAGGCGAGGCCTCGCCCCGGACGTCCCAGCCGGCCAGGCGGGCCGCGGGCTCGTAGACGGACTCGTAGAAGTCCAGCACCACGGCACGCGCGTCCTCCCGGCCGCGGACCTCGTCGTACGGCAGGACGGCCAGGTGGCTGCCGCTGCGCTCGACCCAGCGGGCGGCACCGGGGCGGAGCGGGCTGTCGGCCAGGCCGGCGGGCTCGGGGGCCGCGTAGGAGTAGAAGGCCGGGCTCGGGAAGGAGTCGTCGCCGAACCAGAAACCGGAGCTCACGACCTCGCGGGAGTAGGCCTCGCGGGTCACCGGGTCGACGGTCCGCGGCTGTTCGATCACCCGGCCGGAGAACCGGGTGACGGCGATGTCGAAGGTGTGCCAGAAGTGGTGCACCGGGCTGATCTTCCCGCAGAAGCCGGCGGCGAACTCCTCCAGCACCAGGTTGACCTGGCTCAGCACCTGCCAGTAGCGGTTGACCCAGAACGGGTCGTAGGCGGCGTGCTCGGTGTCCTCGGTGAACGGCCGGCCGGCGTCGGGCAGGTCGAACGGGAACGGGTGCGAGACCGTGACCGGCACGCCGACCGCCGCGAGGGAGTCGAGCGTACGGCGGTAGAACGACGCCACGGACTGCCCGGTGAGCGGGAACGAGGCCGTGCGGCCGTCCGAGGAGGAGACCACCAGCCGGTGGTCGACGAAGTCGAAGTCGACGCAGAAGGTCCCGCCCCCGTCCAGCACGGCCATCGGGCGGGTGGTGATGCCGCGCCCGGTGAGGTGGTAGGGGACGTTCCACCAGTGGTTGCGCCGCACGCTGCCCGCCAGGCGGATCTTGCCGACGACCTGGGCGAAGCGGTGGACCGTCGCCTTGGAGTCCTGCCACTGGGCCAGCGGGATCGGGGGGAACAGCTCCATGAGGGCCACGCTAGGCCGGTGGGGGCCGCCCCGCATCCGCACCCGGGCGTCGCACGGCCTCGGCCGGCGCGCCCCGCCGGGGGGACGCGCCGGCCTCGGTCCGAGCTTGTTCCGGACCCGTCAGAGGGCGCGCGCCCTCGTCCAGGCGGCCTCGCGCAGCAGCCGCAGCCCGTTGAGGCCGACGATGACGGTCGAGCCCTCGTGGCCGAGCACGCCCAGCGGCAGCGGGAGGGTGGCGACCAGGTCCCAGACCACCAGGGCGGTGATGAACACCGAGGCGATCACCAGGTTCTGCACCACGAAGGACCGGGCCCGCCGGGAGAGCGCCACCACGGCCGGGACGGTGGCCAGTTCGTCACGGACGATCACCGCGTCGGCGGTCTCCAGCGCCAGGTCGGAGCCGGCCCGGCCCATCGCGATGCCGGTGTGGGCGGCGGCCAGCGCGGGCGCGTCGTTGACGCCGTCGCCGATCACCAGCACCTTCCGTCCGGCCGCCTCCCGCTCGCGGACGGCGGCGACCTTGTCCTGCGGCAGCAGCCCGGCCCGGACGTCGGTGATGCCGACCTCGGCGCCCAGGTGGGCGGCCGCACGGGGGTTGTCGCCGGTGAGCAGCATCGGCGCGGTACCCGTGAGGGCCGTCAGCGCGGTGACGGTGGCGGCGGCGTCCGGGCGCAGCCGGTCGGCGATGCCGAGCACGCCGACCGGGACGCCGTCCGCCTCGACCAGCACGGCGGTGCGGCCGGCCTCCTCCAACTCGGCCGCCAGCGCGGCGGCTTCGGCGCACGCGGCGTCGGTACGGCCGTTGATCAGCCGCGCGGGCGCGCCGACCGCGACCACCCGGCCGTCGACGGTGGCGGTGACGCCGACGCCCGGGGTGGAGCCGAAGTCCTCGGCGGCGGCCGGGGTCAGGCCGCGGTCGCGGGCGGCGTCGACGACGGCGCGGGCGAGCGGGTGCTCGCTGGGGTGCTCGGCCGCGGCCGCCAGCGCCAGCAGCTCCGCCTCGGCGAGGCCGGAGCCGGTGAGCGGCCGGAGGTCGGTGACGCGCGGGGTGCCCTCGGTGAGGGTGCCGGTCTTGTCGAGGGCGACGGCGTCGACCTGGCCCAGACGCTCCATCACGACGGCGGACTTGACCAGGACGCCGTGCCGTCCGGCGTTGGCGATGGCGGAGAGCAGCGGCGGCATGGTGGCCAGCACCACCGCGCACGGGGAGGCGACGATCATGAAGGTCATCGCCCGCAGCAGCGAGCCGGTGAAGGCCGCGCCGAAGGCCAGCGGGACGGCGAAGACGGCGAGGGTGGCGGCCACCATGCCGAGCGAGTAGCGCTGTTCGACCTTCTCGATGAACAGCTGGGTGGGCGCCTTGGTCTCGGAGGCCTCCTCGACCAGCTGCACGATCCGGGCGATCACCGTGTCGGAGGCGTCCCGCTCGACCCGCAGCCGCAGCGCCCCGGTGCCGTTGAGGGTGCCGGCGAACACCTCGTCGCCGGGCTGCTTGGCGACCGGCAGCGGCTCGCCGGTGATGGTGGCCTGGTCGACCTCGCTCGCGCCGTCGAGCACCCGCCCGTCGGCGCCGATCCGCTCGCCGGGCCGGACCAGCACGGTGTCCCCGACGGCCAGCCGCTCGGTGGGCACGGTCTCCTCGCCGCCGTCGGGCAGCAGCCGGGTGGCGGTGGCCGGGGCGAGGTCGAGCAGTCCGCGTACCGAGTCGGCGGTACGGGCGGTGGCCAGCGCCTCCAGGGCGCCGGAGGTGGCGAAGATGACGATCAGCAGCGCGCCGTCCATGACCTGCCCGACGGCGGCGGCGCCGAGCGCGGCCACGATCATCAGCAGGTCGACGTCGAGGGTCTTCTCCCGCAGCGCCTGGAGCCCGGCCCAGCCGGGTTCCCAGCCGCCGGTGGCGTAGGCGAGGGCGTACAGCGGGCCCCAGGTCCAGGCGGGGGCGCCGGTCAGCTGGAGCGGCAGCGCGACCAGGAAGAGCACCGTCGCGGCGGCGGCCCAGCGGGCCTCGGGCAGCGACAGCACCCGGGTGCGCCGCCGGGGCGCGGTGTCCGGACGCGGCGCGCCCGGGGACGCGGGGCGCTCGGTCAGGGTGGTGGAGGACATGGCGGACGGGACCCTTCGGGGCAGGCCTGGGCAGGGCGGGGCCGGTGACTCACTCACGATACATGAACATATGAAGGCCCCTTCATCTATCAGTTGTAGTATTGCCCGCATGGGTCATGGAGCCACCCCCGCCACCGCCGTCCCGCACACGCGCCTGGACGCCACCAGCGCTGCCCGGGTGGCCACCACCCTGCAAGCCCTGGCCACACCCTCCCGCCTGCTGATCCTCTCCCGACTGCGCGAGGGCCCCTGCGCCGCCACCGAGCTCGCCGCCGAGGTCGGTCTGGAGCAGTCCGCCTGCTCCCACCAGCTGCGCCTGCTGCGCAACCTCGGCCTGGTCATCGGCCGGCGCAACGGCCGCCAGGTCGTCTACGCGCTCTACGACAACCACGTCGCCGCACTGCTCGACCAGGCCGTCTACCACATCGAGCACCTGCGCCTGGGCCTCAGCGACGCCGACGACCCCCAGGACGCGGACGAGCCGGTCGGCACCGCCACCCGCTGACATCGGCGCCGGGTCGCGCACCCTGAGCCGACGGCACCCGTGCGGCCCGCCGCAGAGGCGTGGGCAGCGCTCAACATCCCAAGCGTGAGGCACGGTTCGGCCTTCACGGCACGACCGGCCTGCCCCTGCTGGCAGCTGAGATGAATGACTCGGGCATTGCCGTTCACACCACTTGACGGGCCGCCGCAAGCCGAGCAGACTCGCATCGCGGCACCAGCTGACATGAATCCTTGAAAGACAGCCATTCACACCAGCCGCCAATGCCTGCCCGTTCCCGGCAGCGTCCGCCTGCCCGCCTCCGGATCGCCCGTCCTCCGCGCCCCAGGAGTCCAGCATGCCCTCGAACACCCCGCCCGATGCCGCGGCCGCCGCCCCGCCCTGGTCACGCGTCAACCGCGCACCCCTGACCGGGAGTTGGTGGGCCCGCGGCCTGTGGCTGGCCGAACGCCTGAGCGGCGAGGGCGACCCGCCCGCCCCGGTCGCCGACAACCCGGCGGAGGGCAGCCTCGGCTGGCGCGCCGACCGCCGACTGGCCCGCTGGCGCTCGGCGTTCACCGACCACGCGCCGGACACCGCCGAAGCCCAGGCCCGCGCGCTCGGCATCGACCCGCCCCTGCTGCGCCGACTGCTCGCCGAACACCCCGACAGCCTGGCCGCCCGCACCGCCAAACCGGCCTGGGCCCGGTTCGTCGAGGACGTCGTCGCCCGCGCACCACGGCTGCCCCCGGCGCCCGACGGGGAAGACACCACGGAACACGACGAGGGGCACGACGGAACGCACCGGCACGGCTTCGCCGACTTCGCGGCCGTCGTCGAACCCTTCCTCGCCGAGGCCCTCCGCCTGCTGGAGGCACCCGCCCGCACCGGGGACGCCACCGAGCCCTCCGCCGCCGTCCTCGCGGCCGTCCGGCGCTCGCTCACCGCCGGCCTGCGGGACCAGCTGGTTTCCGTCCTCGGCCGCACCCTCGTCCTCGAACTCCATGTGGCCCGGCTGTCCGGCCAGTTGATCGGCGACACCCCGCAGGAACGCTTCCACGCCTTCATCGCCTGGCAGCGGGAGCCCGAGCGGCTGGCCGCGCTGCTGGACGAGTACGCCGTCCTGGCCCGGCTGCTGGCGTGCGCCACCCGGAACGCCGTCCACGCGCACCGGGAGTTCCTCGACCGCTTCACCGCCGACCGGCCCGCACTTGTCGAGCGGCTCTTCGCCGGACGCGACCCCGGCGAACTGACCGAGGTGCGCACGGGCCGCGGCGACGGCCACGAGGCGGGCCGCTCGGTCGCCCTGCTGACCTTCTCCTCCGGCGCCCGGCTGGTGTACAAGCCCCGGCCGCTGGCCGTCCACGAGCACTTCAACGCCCTGGTCGACTGGTACGGCACCGTCCTGCCGGGCCCCGGCCCGGGCACCGTGGCGGTGTGGGACCGGGGCGGGTACGGCTGGATCGAGTACGTGGAACCGGCGCCGTGCGCCGACCACGCGGCCGCCGAGCGGTTCTACCACCGCCTCGGGGCGCTGCTGGCCCTGCTCTACGCGACCGCCGCCACCGACTTCCACTTCGAGAACGTGATCGCCGTCGGGGAGCACCCGGTCGCCGTCGACCTGGAGTCCCTGTTCCACGTCGGCGTGCCCCACCTGACCGGCAGCCCGCTGATCGACGACGACCCGGCGCAGCACCTGCTCGCCCACTCGGTGCAGCGGGTGGGCCTGCTGCCCTCGGTGCTGGTCGGCGACGGCGGCGCGGTGCTGGACGTCGGCGGGATGGGCGCCGACAAGGGCGCCGTGATGCCCTTCAAGTCGCCCACCTGGGAGGGCGACGGCACCGACGAGATGCGCCTGACCAGGGTGCAGCGCGCCTTCGAGGGCAGCGCGAACCGGCCGCGCCTGGACGGCCGGGACGTCGACCCGGCCGACCACCTGGCGTCCCTGCGGGCGGGGTTCGAGGCCGGCTACCGCGCCATCGCCGCCCACCGCGAGGCGCTGCTCGCACCGGACGGCCCGCTGGAGCGCTTCCGCGAGGACACCTGCCGCACCATCGTCCGCGCCACCCGGGTCTACGCCCACCTGCTGGGCGAGAGCACCCACCCGGACGTCACCCGTGACGCGCTCGACCGCGACCGGGTGCTCGGGCTGATCTTCGCCCAGTCCGCCGGGAACCCCGCCCAGCGGCCGCTGCTGCGGCTCGAAGCCGAGGACCTCTGGAGCGGCGACGTCCCGCTGTTCCGCTCCGTCGTCGGCTCCCGCGACCTGCGCACCCACCGCGGCCGGTCGCTGCCGCGGGCACTGCCCGAGTCGGGGCTCGACCGGGCCCGGCGGATCGTCGCCGCCATGGACGAGCACGACCTGGCCACCCAGGACTGGATCATCCGGGCCGCCTTCGCCGCCCGCGCCACCACCGGGGGAGCCGACGGTGCCGCACCCGCGGGCACCGACCCGCGCCCGGCCGGGCCCGCCACCGGCCCGGACCGCTCCCCCGGCGAACGCGCCCTGCGCCTCGCCCGGTCCGTCGCCGACCGGCTGCTGGCCGACGCGCGCCGCGACGGCGGGCGGGCCGGCTGGCTCGGCCTCGACCTGAGCCGGGACCAGTGGCGGGTCACCGCCCTGCGGGACGACCTGTACGGCGGCTACCCCGGGACGGCGCTGTTCTTCGCCCAGCTCGCCGCCGTCACCGGGGAGGAGCGCTACGCGCGGTGGGCGCGGCGGATCCTGGCACCGTTCCCGGAGCACCTGGCCCACGTGCTGCGGCACACGCCGAACCGCTCCTGGGGGGCGTTCGGCGGCCTCGCGGGCACCGCGTACGCGTTTGACTGCGCCGCCGTGCTGCTCGACGACCCCGCCCTGGCGGAGCCCGTACCGGGCCTGTTCACCGCGGCGGCCGGCGCCCTGGACGACGACCGGCAGCTCGACCTGATCGGCGGGGCGGCCGGCTGCCTCGCCGTGGCCGAGGCCCTGGCGCACCGGTACGGCGCCGCCGCGCACGACTGCGCCCGGCGCTGCGCGCGGCTGCTGGTGGAGAAGGCCGAGGCGCACCCCGGCGGCACCGTCGCCTGGCGCACCGCGATGCCCGCCGCACGGCCGCTGCTCGGCATGTCCCACGGCGCCGGCGGGATCGGCTGGGCACTGCTGCGGCACGCCGCCCGCACCGGGGACCCGGCCGCGCTGCGCACCGGCCGGGCCGCGCTCGCCTACGAGGAGGCCGGCTACGACCCCGAGGTCGACAACTGGCCGGACTACCGGGAGCAGGCCCCCCGGCCCTGGCGGGCCACGCCTCCCCCGGGCACCTTCGCGGCCGTGCACGCCTGGTGCCACGGCGCCCCCGGCATCGGACTGCTCCGGGCCGACCTGCCCGCCGGGACCCGCACCCCGTCGAGCGACCGGGCGCTGCTGCGCGCCGTGCGGTCCACCGCCGACGCCGGCCCGATCGGCGACGACAGCCTCTGCCACGGCACCCTCGGCAACCTGGAGCTGTTCGCCGCGGCAGCCCGCGCCGGGGTCGCCCGGGCCCGGGACGACCACTCCCGGACCCGCGACGCCCTGCTGGCCGCGATCGAGGAGCGCGGACCGGTCTGCGGCACCCCGGGCGGGATCGTCACGCCCGGCCTGATGACCGGCCTGGCCGGCATCGGCCACGGACTGCTGCGGATCGCCGCGCCCGAGCGCGTCGCCCCCGTGCTGCTGCTCGCCCCGCAGGAGGCCCCGTGAGCGCCGCGTCCGACCCCGCCCGGCCGGCCGCCCCCGCCCGGGAGCGCTCCCGGCGGCGCGCCCACCGGGTGCCCCAGCGGCTGCAGTTCACCCGGACCGAGTGCGCCGCCGCCTGCCTGGCCATGGTGCTCAGCCACTACGGACGGGACTCCACGGTGGCCGACTGCCGCCCGCTGCTCGGCGCGGGACGCGACGGCGCCTCGGCGGCCGTGCTCGTCGACGCGGCGCGGCAGGCCGGGCTGACCGTCCGCGTCGACCGCGGCCCCGCCGCACTGGAGCAGCCGCTGCGCGGCCCGGTCATCGCCTACCTGCGGACCCACCACTTCGTCGTCCTGGAGCGGGTCGACCGCCGGTCGGTCCGCCTGGTCGACCCGGCCGGCGGGCGCCGCCAGATCTCCCGGCAGGACTTCGACGGCCTGTACGGCGGCGTGACGGTCGCCCTGGAGCCGGGCGAGTCCTTCGAGGAGCGGCACACCCCGCTGCGCGACCGCCCGATGGTCCGCTACCTGCGGCGCTTCCTGGCCGCCCCGGGCGGCCGCTCCCTGCTCGCCCTGACCGCCCTGGTCACCGGACTGCTGCAACTGCTGGGCCTGGCCGTCCCGTTGCTCACCCGCACCGTGGTGGACTCGCTCCTCCCGCAGCACCGCACCGACCTGCCCGTCCTGCTGGCCCTGTCCGCCGTCGGCATCGCCCTGCTCACCGGACTGCTGACCGCCCTGCGCGCACTGGCGCTGCTCGCCCTGCGCCGGCGCGGCGACCTGGTGCTCACCCGCTCCTTCGTCGAACACCTCTTCCGGCTGCCGCTGCGGTTCTTCCTCGAACGGGGCCGCGGCGACCTGCTGATGCGCACCTCCAGCGTCTCCAGCACCCGGGAGACCCTGACCCAGCAGCTGATGACCGTGGCCCTGGACGGCGTCCTGCTGGTCGGCTACCTGGTCGCCGTCGTGCTGCTGCAGCCCCTCTACCTGCTGGCCGTCGCCCCGCTGTTCCTGCTCCAGCTGCTCCTGGTGGCCCACGCCCACCGCCGGCTGCGCAACCTCGCCCAACTGGAGCTGGTCGCCAAGGCGGAGGAGCAGAGCTACCTGGTCGAGGCACTGGAGGCGATCCTGCCGCTCAAGGCGAACGGCGTGGAGAGCCGCGCCGTGGAGCACTGGCAGGGGCTGTTCACCCGCTACCAGGGCGCGATGCTGCGGCGCGGACGCGCCACCGCCGGGCTCTCCGGGGCGCAGCGGGCGATGACCTCGCTCGGGCCGCTGCTCATGCTGGGCGTCGGCGCCTGGATGGTCATGACCGGCCGCTCCACCCTGGGCACCATGCTGGCCGCGAACAGCCTGGTGCTGTCCGTCCTGGCGCCGCTGGAGACCCTGTCGACCACCGGCCAGCTCTACCTCACCGTCAACGCCCAGGTGGAACGCCTCTTCGACGTCCTGGACGCCCCGGCGGAGACCGGCGGCCGGCTACGGCTCACCACCCGGAAGGCGACCTCGGTGGACGTCCGCGCGCTGACCTTCCGCTACCAGGCGTCCGGGCCGCCGGCCCTCAGCGGGATCGACCTGTCCGTCCCCGCCGGCGGCAAGCTCGGCATCGTCGGCCGCACCGGGTCCGGCAAGAGCACCCTGGCCCTGCTGCTGCTCGGGCTGCTCCCGCCCGACGAGGGGACGGTGCGCCACGACGGCGTGCCGATCGACCGGCTCGACCTCGCCGACCTGCGCGCCCACTGCGGCGCCGTCCTCCAGGAGCTGAGCCTGTTCGGCGGCAGCATCCGGGACAACCTGACCCTCGGGCGGCCCGACGCCGAGGACGCCGAGGTGGTCCGGGCCGCGCGGATCGCCGGGCTGCACGAGGACGTGCTGGCCCTGCCGATGGGGTACGACACGCCCGTCGGCGAGAGCGGCTCGGCGCTCTCGGCCGGCCAGCGCCAACGGGTCGCCCTGGCCCGGGCCCTGGTGCACCGGCCGCGGCTGCTGCTGCTCGACGAGGCGACCAGCCACCTCGACCCGCAGACCGAGCGCCATGTCGACGGCGCGCTCGCGGAGCTGGCCGTCACCCGGATCGTCGTCTCCCACCGGCTGAACGCCGTGCGCAACGCCGACCAGATCCTCGTCCTCGAACACGGCCGGATCGTCCAACGCGGCCGCCACGACGAGCTGATCGAGCAGGAGGGCGCGTACCGCCTGCTGTTCGGCGCGGCCGACACCGACGTGCGCCCCGCCGCGAGCCGCTGAAGCCGACGGGCCACCGTTCCGACGGGCCGCTCGACGCCCGTCCCCACGAACCCCGGTCGGCCGCCCGGCCGTCCGGTCGAGGAACCACCACCGAGAGGCAGGAACGCCATGAGCGACAACAGCACCGCCCGTGCGTGGAAGGACCCCGAGGACGCGGCCCGCGCCGTCGCCCCCGCCCACCCGTCCGGCGAGGTCGACCTCGGCCTGTTCGTCGGCGGCCTGTCCGACGAGGAGGGCGGCAGCGAGGCCCTCGGCACCGGCGGCTGCTGCCCCACCTGGGCCACCGGCACCCACTGCTGACGGCCCGTACCCCCCGACCCGGAGCGGAAGGAGCCGAACCATGAGCGACGAGGAGACCGTCCGGTCCTGGAAGGACCCCGAGACGGCCCGCACCACGCCCGGCCACCCGCTGGGCGAGCCCGACCTCACCGCCCTCAGCGGCGGCGAGGAGCCGGTGACCGTCTTCGAGATGTGCACCGGCCAGACCGCCTGCGGCACCTGCGGCGGCTTCACCTTCGGCTGCTGCTGAACGCCCCTGCCGAACGACCCCGCCGAACGACCCCGAAGGAGTCGAACCATGAGCAACGAGGACATCGTCCGGTCCTGGAAGGACCCCGAGACGGCCCGCACCGCCCCCGGCCACCCGGTCGGCGAGCCCGACCTCACCGCCCTCAGCGGCGGCGAGGAGCAGATCACCGTCTACGACATCTGCACCACCAACCAGACCGGGTGCGGCACCTGCGGCAGCTTCAGCTTCGGCTGCTGCTGAACGCCCCTGCCGAACGACCCCGAAGGAGTCGAACCATGAGCAACGAGGACATCGTCCGGTCCTGGAAGGACCCCGAGACCGCCCGCACCACGCCCGGACACCCGCTGGGCGAGCCCGACCTCACCGCCCTCAGCGGCGGCGAGGAGCAGATCACCAACAACGACCTCTGCAACAACACCGAGCGGAGCTGGTGCAGCACCTGCGGCGCCTTCACCCTCGGCTGCTGCTGAGCGGCCCGGAGGGAGTCGGACCATGAGCGACGAGGAGACCGTCCGGTCCTGGAAGGACCCCGAGACGGCCCGCACCGCCCCCGGTCACCCGCTGGGCGAGCCGGACCTGACCGCCCTCAGCGGCGGTGAGGAGCCCTTCACCAACAACGACGTCTGCAGCAGCACCGACCAGAGCTGGTGCGGCACCTGCGGCAGCTTCAGCTACGGCTGCTGCTGACCCGCGCACCGCCTCGCACCACCCTGCACCATCCCGCACCGGGCGTCGGGTCCGGCCCTCCCCCGAGGGCCGGACCCGCGTTCGTCCCCCGGGGACGGCACCGCCCGACGCCGGGGCGACGCCCGAAGCTACGATGGTTACCCGGTGGCCGGCCCCGCGTTCCAGTGCCGCCGGGACCGGCAGTGGCGGCGCAGGAGGCGGAGATGGCGGAACCCGGGGCGAGCACGCTCGCCGAGAAGATCGAGACACTGTTTCGCACGGTCCGGCGCCCCAACCGGGAGCAGTACAGCAACGAGGACGTGGCGCGCGCCTGTCGCGAGGCCACCGGCGAGACCTTCTCGGCCACCTACCTGTGGCAGCTGCGCACCGGCAAGCGCGACAACCCGACCAAGCGCCATCTGGAGGCGCTGGCCGGGTTCTTCCACGTCTCCCCCGCCTACTTCTTCGACGACCGCTCCGAGGAGATCGTCGCCGAACTCGCCCTGCTGGAGGCGCTGCGGGACGCCGGCGTACGGAACATGGCGCTGCGGGCGGTGGAACTCTCGCCCGAAGCCCTGGACACCGTCTCCGATGTGATCGAGACTATCGCTCGCCGGGAGGCTGCCAGGGGGAAGCCCTCCCCGTGAGCACGACGTGGTGCCGCCGAGGGGACACCCGCAACGGCTGACCGGCCACGTCGGCCCCGGCGGACTGGGGAGGCGCGCGTTGCGATGGATCCGACGCCACGGCGGACTGATGCGGCGATGTCGCGCGATCAGCGAATCACTGGACCTGCCCGACCCGTTCGACGCCGCCGAGCTCGTCGCCCGCCTCGCCCGCGCCCGCGGCCGTCCGATCGACCTGATCGCCGTGCCCGCACGGCCCGGGGCGCCCTGCGGGCTGCTGGTGACGACCGGTCAGGCCGACTACATCGTGTACGCCGAGGACACCAGCGAGGTGCACCGCCAGCACATCCTGGTGCACGAGTACGCCCACCTCCTGCTGGGCCACGCCGACGGCCCCTCGCCCGACCCCGGGCTCACCCACGGCCTGCTGCCGCACCTGTCGCCGACCCTGGTCGGGAAGGTCCTGGGCCGCACCGTCTACCTCGAACCCCAGGAGCGGGAGGCCGAGTTGCTCGCCTCCCTGATCCTCAAACGCGCCCTGCTGCCCGGCGGCCGGGCGGCCAACGCCCAGTCCCGCGACGCCGAGTGGGCGCAGCGGCTCTCCCCGCTGCTGGGCCGGCGCCGCCCGACGGGCCCGCATGACTGACCCCGTCCTCGCCTGCGCCGCGGTCTTCCTGCTCGGCCTGAGCACGTACCGGTTCTTCGCCGGCCGGCACCGCGGCACCACGCCGGCCCTGCGCTACACCTGCTGCTTCGCCTGGTGCTTCGGCGCCTCCCTGGCGCTGATGGCCGGCCGGACGGGGGCGGACATCGACCACGGGACCGGCCTGGCGGGCCTGTCCTGGATGCTCACCGACCACCTCAAGATGGGCTCCGCCGGCTTCCTCGCCCTGGCCGCCGTCTCGCTGCGCCGCCCCGCCGCCGACGCCCGGGCCCTGCGCCGCCGCCAGGCCGGCGTCGCCCTCGCGGTCCTCGTGGCGACGGTCCTGTTCCTGCTCGCCCGGATCACGGAGGTCGACGGCCAGTTGGTGGCCACCGGCGGCGCCGGCCCGGTAGCGCTGGCCGGCTACGACCTGGTCAGCGTCGGCTACGTGGTCGGCTGCCTGGTCACGCTGCTGCGCCAGACGCTGTCCTGGACGCGCCAGGCCGACACCGCGGCCCTGCGCACGGCCCTCGTCCTGATCACGCTCACCGCCGCCGTCGGGCTGCTCTGGACGGCGTGGGGGGTGGACGACGTCCTCGGCGCCCTGCGCTCGGGCCGCCAGCAGAGCACCGAGGACCCCGTCTCGCTGGCGCTCGGGCGGCTGTGCGCGGTGCTGCTGCTGGCCGGTGCGACCACCCTGCTGTGGGCGCGCGCCGGCCGCGCCGCCCGGCGCTGGCGGGCCGCGTACCGCAGCTACCGGTCGCTCGGCCCGCTGTGGCGGGCCCTGCACGCGGTCTTCCCGCAGATCGCCCTCGCCGCCGGCCCGCTGCCCTTCGCCGACGCCGAGCTCGCGCTCTACCGCCGGGTCATCGAGATCCGGGACGGGCTGCTGATCCTCCGCCGCTACCGCACCGGCGAGACGCTCCCGGCGGGGCCGGAGCAGCCGCGGGGCGGCGGCGCCCGGGCCACCGACGCCGCCGCGCGGGCCGAGGCCGCCCGGATCGCCGCAGCCCTGGTCCGCGCCCGCGCGCGGGCGGACACGCCCGCCGACCCCGCCGAGGCCGCCGACCCGCCGCAGGCCGAGCCGTCCCTGCCGGCCAGCGCCGGCATCGAGGCCGAGACCCGCTGGCTGACCCAGGTCGCCCAGGCCCTGCGGACCACGCCGCCGCTGCCCGTCGGCCGCACGGCCGGCTGACCGGAGCGGGGTCGGCCGCACTGGCCATGATCCCGTCAAGGAACCGACAGGGCCCCGTCAAGATCGCGGCGGCGGGCCCGCGGGGCTGCGCGTCGGCGTCGCGGACCGGATAGGGTGGACCGCTTCCCCGTCCGCGTCCCGTCCCAGGAGCACAGCGCCGTGTCCGACAGCTTCGCGCACCTGCACGTCCACACCGAGTACTCGATGCTGGACGGCGCCGCCAAGAACGGCAAGCTGTTCGCCGAGGCGGAGAGACAGGGCATGCCCGCCATCGCGATGAGCGACCACGGCAACATGTTCGGCGCGTACGAGTTCTTCCACGCGGCCGCCAAGACCGGGGTGAAGCCGATCATCGGCATCGAGGCGTACGTCGCGCCGGCCTCGCGCTTCCTGAAGAAGCAGGTGTTCTGGTCCCCCGGCGGCCAGCGCCCCACCGGCTCCGACGGCGAGGGCGGCAAGGACGTCTCCGGCGGCGGCCGCTACACCCACATGACCATGTGGGCGCAGAACGCCACCGGCCTGCGGAACCTCTTCAAGCTCTCCTCGCTCGCGTCGATGGAGGGCTACTACATGAAGCCCCGCATGGACCGCGAGCTGATCGCCGCCAACGCGACCGGCATCATCGCCACCACCGGCTGCCCCTCCGGCGAGGTCCAGACCCGGCTGCGCCTCGGCCAGTACGAGGAGGCCGTCAAGGCGGCCGGCGCCTACCAGGACATCTTCGGCAAGGAGAACTACTTCCTGGAGCTGATGGACCACGGGCTCTCCATCGAGCAGGACGTCCGCGAGGACCTGCTGCGCCTGGCCAAGCAGCTGAACATCCCGCTGCTGGCCACCAACGACTCGCACTACGTCACCGCCGACCAGGCCGACGCCCACGACAGCCTGCTCTGCGTCGGCGTGGGCAAGAACAAGGACGACCCGAACCGCTTCAAGTTCAACGGCAGCGGCTACTACGTCAAGACCGCCGAGGAGATGCGCGAGCTCTTCCGCGAGCTGCCGGAGGCCTGCGACAACACCCTGGCGATCGCCGAGCGGGTGGAGTCGTACGAGGAGGTCTTCACCTACGTCGACCGGATGCCGCAGTTCGACGTCCCCGAGGGCGAGACCCAGGCCTCCTTCCTGCGCCAGAAGATCGCGGCCGGCCTCCAGCACCGCTACGGCGACAACCCCAGCCAGGAGGTGCTGGACCGGGTCGAGCTGGAGATGGGCGTGATCACCCCGATGGGGTTCGACGCCTACTTCCTCGTGGTCGCCGACATCTGCCAGTACGGCCGGGACAACGGCATCCCGGTCGGCCCGGGCCGTGGTTCGGCGGCCGGCTCGATGGTCGCCTACCTGACCGGCATCACCCAGCTGGACCCGCTGGAGCACGACCTGCTGTTCGAGCGGTTCCTCAACCCCGAGCGCATCAACCCCCCGGACGTCGACATCGACTTCGACGACCGCCAGCGCGACCAGATGGTCCGCTACGTCACCGACAAGTACGGCTCCGCCTACACCGCCCAGGTCAACACCTTCGGCACGATCAAGGCCAAGGCCGCCGTCAAGGACGCCAACCGCATCCTGGGCTACCCCTTCGCCATGGGCGACCGGATCACCAAGGCGATGCCGCCGGACGTCATGGGCAAGGGCGTGCCGCTGGCCGACCTGTTCAACGACAAGCACCCGCGGTACAACGAGGGCACCGAGATCCGGGCGCTCTACGACAACGAGCCCGACGTCAAGAAGATCATCGACACCGGGCGGGGCATCGAGGGCCTGATCCGCGGCACCGGCGTGCACGCCGCCGCCGTCATCCTCTCCTCCACCCCGCTGCTCGAACTGATCCCGCTGCACATGCGGGACAAGGACGGCGTGATCATCACCGGCTTCGACTACCCGTCGTGCGAAGCCATGGGCCTGATCAAGATGGACTTCCTGGGTCTGCGGAACCTGGGCATCATCGACCACTGCATCAAGATCGTGAAGGCCAACCGGGGCGTCGACGTCGACATCGAGAAGATCCCGATCGACGACCCCACCACCTACCAGCTGCTGGCCCGAGGCGACACCCTCGGCGTGTTCCAGCTCGACGGCGGCCCCATGCGCGCCCTGCTCAAGCTGATGAAGCCCACCGAGTTCGCCGACATCTCCGCCGTCTCCGCGCTGTACCGGCCCGGCCCGATGGGCATGAACTCGCACACCAACTACGCCCTGCGCAAGAACGCCCAGCAGGAGATCATCCCGATCCACCCCGAGCTGGAGGAACCGCTCAAGGACGTCCTCGGCCCCACCTACGGCCTGATCGTCTACCAGGAGCAGGTGCAGCGAGCCGCCCAGGTGCTGGCCGGCTACTCGCTCGGACAGGCAGACCTGCTCCGCCGCGCGATGGGCAAGAAGAAGAAGGAGGTCCTGGAGAAGGAGTTCGTCCCCTTCCACGCGGGCTGCAAGGAGCGCGGCTACTCCGACGAGGCCATCCAGGCGGTCTGGGACGTCCTGGTCCCGTTCGCCGGCTACGCGTTCAACAAATCGCACTCCGCCGCGTACGGGCTGGTCTCCTACCAGACCGCCTACCTCAAGGCCAACTACCCCGCCGAGTACATGGCCGCCCTGCTCACCTCCGTCGCCGACGACAAGGACAAGATGGCGATCTACCTGGCCGAGTGCCGGCAGATGGGCATCAAGATCCTCTCCCCCGACGTCAACGAGTCGGTGGTCGACTTCACCGCCGTCGGCAGCGACGTCCGGTTCGGCCTCAAGGCGGTGCGCAACGTCGGCGTGCCCGTCATCGAGTCCCTGGTCGGCACCCGCGAGGAGAAGGGCAAGTACACCTCCTTCGCCGACTTCCTGGACAAGGTCGAACTGGTGGTGTGCAACAAGCGCACCGTCGACTCCCTGGTCAAGGCGGGCGCCTTCGACTCGCTCGGCCACACCCGGCTCTCGCTCAGCAGCGTGCACGAGAACGCGATCGACGCCGTCACCGGGCTGAAGAAGCAGCAGGCCATCGGACAGGACGACCTGTTCGGCGCCCTCGACGCCGGCGAGGGCGGCGGGCCCGGCATCGGACTCGACTTCCAGCTCACCGAGAACGAGTGGCCCCGGCGCCAACTCCTCGCCCTGGAACGCGAGATGCTCGGCCTCTACGTCTCCAGCCACCCGCTGGACGGCGCCGAGCACATCCTCTCCCAGAACCGCGACAGCTCGATCGCCCAGCTCCTCGACTCCGGCCGCTCCGAGGGCGAGGTCCGGCTCTCCGGGCTGATCACCGGCGTCGACCGGCGGATCAACAAGGCCGGCAACGCGTGGGCGATCATCACCCTCGCCGACCGCGACGGCTCGGTCGAGGTGCTGTTCTTCCCGGCGACCTACAACCTCATGGCCGAGCAGATGATCGAGGACAACGTGATCTCGATCCGCGGCCGGCTCAACGAGCGCGACGGGTCACTGAGCGTCTTCGGCCAGGAGATCACCACCCTCGACGTCTCCTCCGCCGAGCTCGGCACCAAGCCGCCCGTCCAGATCACCGTCCCGGCCGCCCGGATCAACCCCCAGGTGGTCGCCGAGCTCAAGCTCGCCCTCCAGAACCACCCCGGCGACGTCCCGGTCCGGCTGCGCACCACCAACTGGGACAAGGACACCCTCTACGAGCTCGGGTTCCGGGTGAACCCGGACAACGGGCTCGCCTCGGACGTCAAGACCCTCCTCGGCAACCGCTCCTGGGCGGGGGCGGCCGTCCGCTCCTGATGCTGCCGTGCCCGGCCCGGCCCGGCCCGGTCCGTTCCTCGGAGCGGGCCGGGCCGGTCGGCTGTCCGGCCCCTGCCGGGGACCGGGTTCGGTGGTGCCATGGAGGTGGGCGGACGGCCGGGCCGGCTCGTCGGCCTCCGCCCGCCCCGCCCCAGCCGCTCCACCCCGCCCGCTCCACGCCCGAGGAGTACGCCGATGCCCGACCACACCCGCACCCACCTGCTCGCGGCCATCGAACTCGCGGCCTCCGCCCGCGCCCACGGCAACCACCCCTTCGGCGCACTGCTGACCGACGCGTCCGGCGGCGTCCTGCTCACGGCCGAGAACACCGTACTGACCGACCACGACGTCACCGCCCACGCGGAGACCAACCTGGTCCGGGCGGCCTGCCGCGCCCTCGCCCCGCACCAGCTCACCGAGACCGTCCTGTACACCAGCACCGAGCCGTGCGCGATGTGCGCCGGCGCGATCTACTGGAGCGGCATCCGGCGGGTGGTCTACGCGCTCGCCGCCACCGAACTGAACGCCATCGCGGGAGCGGACCCGGACGAACCGGTGCTCGACCTGCCCTGCCGCCTGGTCTTCGCGGCCGGCGGCAACACCGTGGAGGCCTCCGGCCCGCACCTGTTCGACGAGGCCTCCGCCGTCCACACGGGGTACTGGGGCTGACCGGCCACGCCGTGCGCGGCCTGGCGGGGCGGGGCGTGGGGCACCGTGGGTACATACGGAGCGTGACGCCGGGCGGTCCGCGTGCCCGGTGGACCGGCAGGAGGCCGCGATGACCACGAGGGAACCCCTACCGACGGAGACCGGAGCCTGGGTGGTGGACCGCCCCGGGCCGGTCGGCGGGCCGGGACCGGGCCCGCTGGTGTGGGAGCACCGGCCGCTCGACCCGCCTGGGCCGCGGGAGATCCTGGTCGAGGTGGAGGCCTGCGGGGTGTGCCGCACCGACCTCCACCTCGCGGAGGGGGACCTCTCCCCCAGGACGGCGAGGCGCACACCCGGGCACGAGGTGGTCGGGCACGTGCTGGCGGCCGGGTCCGAGGTCGAGGAGTTCACCGTCGGGGACCGGGCCGGGGTGGCCTGGCTGGCCCGGACCTGCGGCCGCTGCGGGTACTGCCGCAGCGGGCGCGAGAACCTCTGCCCCGACTCCCGCTACACCGGCTGGGACCGGCACGGCGGCTACGCCGGGCACGTCACCGCGGACGCCCGCTACGCCTACCGGCTGCCCGAGGGCCCGCCCGCCGAGGAACTCGCCCCGCTGCTGTGCGCCGGGATCATCGGCTACCGGGCCCTGGAACGGGCCGAACTGCCGACGGGCGGGCTGCTCGGCATCTACGGCTTCGGCGCGTCCGCGCACCTGACCGCCCAGATCGCCCTCGCCCGGGGCGCCCGGGTGGCCGTGTTCACCCGCTCCGAGGCGGCCCGACGGCTCGCACTGGAACTCGGCGCCGCCTTCGCCGGGGACTCGTACGACCCGCCCCCGCAACCGCTGGACGCGGCCGTCCTCTTCGCCCCGGTCGGCGGCCTCGTGCCCGCCGCCCTCACCGCGCTGGACCGCGGCGGCACGCTCGCCGTGGCCGGCATCCACCTCACCGACATCCCGTCGCTGGACTACCAGCGGCACCTCTTCCAGGAGCGCACGCTGCGCAGCGTCACCGCCAACACCCGGGCCGACGGCCTGGCCTTCCTGGCGGAGGCGGCCCGCGCCCGACCGGTGGTCCACCTCAGCCGCTACCCCCTGAGCCGGGCGGACGCGGCGCTCGCCGACCTCGCCGCGGACCGGGTGACGGGCGTCGCGGTGCTCGTACCCGAGTAGTGCGCCGGCCGGGATGGCCCGGCACGGCGGTGACCGCCCCTTCGGAGTGACAGGAGGGGCCGTTTGACTGCGCTCGGTGGCCGACCGGTTGCATCATGTGCGCATGGTGAACTTCCCTGACGATGTCCCCGGTTACCTCTCCATCAGGATGGCCGCCCCCACCGAGCCGGTGGCGGGGATGGCGGACGTCGAGGCGTGGACGGCCCGCGACAGCTATCCGCAGATCCTGTCGGCCGGGAGCAGGGCCTTCGGCGTCGCCCGTGAACTGCCCACGGGCGGCTGGGCCCTGCGCACCTCGATGGCCGAGGTCTACCCGCAGTCGGCCCGCGACGACCTGGGCATGGTCTGCCGCGAGCAGGCCGGCCGGGCGGAGCAGGCCGGCGACACCGCGGCGCAGCAGCGGTACCTGGCCGCGGCCGGGCGGCTGGAGTGGGAGAAGCTCGACGAGGTCGAACTGGACGTCCGCTACCGCGTGGTGCGGGCCGAACGGTACATCCGCAGCGGTCCGGACGGCCCGGAGCCGCCGCGCTCCACCGACCCCGACGACCACCGCAAGCGCCCGCTCGCCGAAGCCCTGGACCCGGCCGCCGGCTTCGTCATGGACCCCGCCCTGCCGACCGGGCTCTCCACCGGCATCCTCAAGACCGACCTCATCCAACTGGTGCCCACCGCACGCGACTTCCCGCCCGAGGTCCGCCGGGACGCGCTGCGCTCCAGCACCACCCACCCGGGTGTGGTGCTGCTGCCGGCCGCCTTCGGCGTCGCGGAACGGGTCGACGGCCGGTGGCGTCCGGTCGGCGTCATGGACGCCCCCACCCCCTTCCGCGCCCGGGACATCCTGTCGATGCGGCTGCGCGTGACCGAGCCGGTCGAACGCCGGCTGAGCGACCGGCAACGGGCCCGCTACGCCGAGGCGGCGGACCGACTCGAAGCCGAGCAGGGCTTCGAGCTCACCGTCGAGGACCGGCTCCTGCGGATCATCCGGGTGGAACGCGCCGTCCGCTTCGGCCCGGACGGACCCGAGGGGCCCCGCCCCTCCGACCACGACCCCGAGGACCCGATCCTGGTGATGGACCAGAAGCTGCGAGCGCAGGGCATCGTCCCCGACGAGGACGATGACGAGCCGATCGTCCTCGACGAGTCCGCGCGGGAGTTCCAGCGCCTCTTCGAGGCCGAGATGGCCCGGCGCGGCACCCCGCTCCCGCGCTTCGAGGACGACGGGGCGTAGGGCGGCCCACCCCCGTCGAACACCCCTCCACCACCCTGGTCCGGGACGGGTGACCGGCACCCGTCCCGCTCGTTGCACACCGGGGGGTCATCCCAACCGCTCGGGGTGACCAAGGAGCCGGAGGTGCGCGCAGCATGGGGTTGGCCGAGGGTTCACAGGACGGTTCGCACGAGGACGCGGTGAGCGGGCGGACCCGACGCCAGTTCCTCACCCGCGCCGCCGCGTTGGGCGGGGCGCTGGCGGTCGGTCCCGCCGCCGGCGCCGCCGCGCTCCCGCGTGGCGCGGGCACCGCCGCCCGCGGCGGCTCCGGGCGGACGGTGGCGGTCCTCGGCGGCGGGGTGTCCGGGCTGAGCGCGGCGCACGAACTGGCCGAGCGCGGCTACCGGGTGACGGTGTACGAGTACTACGCCGCGCTCGGCGGCAAGGCCCGGAGCATGGACGTGCCGGGCGGCGCGCGCGGTGGACGCCGAGCGCTGCCGGGCGAGCACGGCTTCCGGTTCTTCCCCGGCTTCTACCGCAACCTGCCGGACACCCTGCGCCGCATCCCCTACCCGGGCAACCCCGGCGGCGTCCACGACAACCTGCGCGACGCCACCCAGGCGCTGCTGGCCTTCGACGCCCCGCGCCCGGGCCTGCTGCTCCCGTTCCGGACCCTCACCCGCCGCCCGCTCGACCTGGGCGACCTCGCCCCGGACGCCCTGCGGCGGACCCTGACCGGCGCGCTGGACGAGGTGCTGCACCTGCCCGCCGACGAGCTGGCCTACTTCGTGGACCGGGTCCTGGTCCACCTGACCAGCTGCGACGTGCGCCGGGAGCAGCAGTGGGAACGGGTGCCGTGGTGGGACTTCATCAGGGCCGGGCGGATGTCCCACGACTACCAGCGCCTCCTCGGGGTCGGCGTGTCCCGGGACCTGGTGGCGACCCGGGCCGAGCAGGCCAGCACCCGTACGGTGGCCCGCACCATCATCGAGGCCTTCCTGCTGAACGGGCTGCTCGGGCGCGGCGTCGACGGACAGCTCGACCGGGTGCTCAACGGCCCCACCAGTGAGGCCTGGATCGACCCGTGGGCGGCCCACCTCTCCGCACTGGGCGTCGAGTTCCGGACCGGCACCGAGGTCCGGGAGGTGCTGTACGGCGAGGGCCGGATCACCGGGGTCCTGGTGGCACCGGCCGGCGGCGGCGCCCCCGAGACGGTGCGGGCCGACTACTACCTCAGCGCGCTGCCGGTCGAGCACGCCCGCACCACCTGGGGTCCGCGCCTGCGCGCCGCCGATCCCCAACTGGCGCGCTGCGACGCGATCGGCACGGACTGGATGACGGGCATCCAGTTCTACCTGCGCCGCCCGCTGCGGCTGGTGCACGGCCACGCCATCTGCCTGGACTCCCCCTGGTCGCTCACCACGGTCAACCAGGCGCAGTTCTGGGACCGCGACTTCGCGGCCGCCTACGGCGACGGCACGGTGCGCGACTGCCTCTCGGTCTGCGTCTCGGAGTGGGACCGTCCCGGCGTCCTCTACGGCAGGACGGCCAAGGAGTGCACCCGCGAGGAGGTGGCCCGCGAGGTCTGGGCGCAGTGCCGGCGGGCCCTCGACCGGCCGGGCGCCGGTTGGCCGGCGGACGCGGACGTGCACTCGTGGTTCCTCGACCCGGCCGTCACCGGCCTGGGCGGGCCGGCCCCGGCCAACCGCGAGCAACTCCTGGTCCACCCCGCCGGCACGCTCTACCACCGGCCCTCCGCCGCCACCGCCGTCGGCAACTTCTTCCTGGCCGGCGACTACGTCCGCACCGACGTCGACCTGGCCACCATGGAGGGCGCCAACGAGTCCGCGCGCCGCGCCGTCAACGCCCTCCTGGACGCCGACGGTTCGCCCGCCGAACGCTGCCGGATCCAGCTGCTCTTCCGTCCCCCGGAGCTGGAGCCCCTCAAGCTGGTCGACGAGGCCCGCTACCGCCTCGGCCTGCCGAACACCTTCGACCTCGGCTGACCCGGCCCGCCCGGACACAAGGGTACGAAGCGGCGGCGATCCAGCAGGTCCCGCGCGGGCGTTCCCTACCCAGCGGTGGCCGGCGCCTCCAACTCTTTCCGGCGCTGCTCGTACCGCGAGGGCGCGCCGAGTATCCAGGACCAGGCCTCGTACTCGTCGACGGTCCCGACCCGGGCGGCGCCGTCGACGCAGCGCGGATCGTCCCGTTCGGCGAGTCCGAAGACGGCCCAGATGCGGGTCACCTGGTCCTCGTCGTCGAGCAGTTCGGCGAGGACCTCGCCGACCGCGCTCGCCGGTTCCCCGCTCTCCGCGAGCCGATGGGCGACAAGTCGGCGAACAGCGGCGTCGTTGTCCCGAGCCAGTACGCGCATGGCATCCAGCCCCTCGGACGCGTAGGTCCACCGCCCCGAACGGTCCGGGACCGTGTGCTCCAGGGTCGCGGGCACTCGGGCGCGCACCTTCGAGGCGGGGTGCGCGAGGAAGGACAGGCCGAGGGGCTCGATCCTCGGGTCCTCGTGGTGGCTCAGGCCGACCAAGACCTCGGCCAGGACGTCCGCGTGGTCCCCCTCCGCCGCCCAGTCGAGGAGGAACTCCAGCGTGCGCTGGTCGAACGGGCTCGGGTCGGCGGACATGGGGTCACCGAGGAAGAGGGATGTCAGGAGCTCCGCACCGAAGCGGCGGCGCAGGGGATCGGGGTGGGACCGCAGTGCCACCGCGGCCTCCCACGTCTCGTCGTCCTGCCTCTCGGCGAGCGTGCTGATGATCTCCCCCCAGACGGCGTGCTCCCGGTCGGGGTACGCGAGGGCGCACGCGCGGACGGCCAACTCGTCGACTCCCGGGCGGAGTCCGAGATGCTTCTCGAGGAGAGTGAGGATTCCTGTGTGGCCGTCGCGGACGGTCGTTTCGCCGAGTCGGATCTCGTGGTAGTCGGTGGACCATTCCCTGTCCCGGACCCGGACCCACTCGACCGGACCCGAGGAGCCGGTCCGTTCCCGCAGCATGCCGACCGCGCCCGTCTCGTGCCACTGCCGGGCACGTGCCAACAGTTCCGCGCGAGTGTCCTCACCGAGCAGCGCCGCCTCGCCGAGCAGGCCATGGGCAAGACCGACGGAGCCGCTGTCGACGGCCCGCAGCCGCGGGGTGGTCCCGTCGGGCAACCGACGGTCCACATCCGCGCCGCCCTCCACCAGACAGTCGGCGGCCAACGAGTCGAACGCGGCGATGGCCAGGCAGAGTGCAGGGGTTCCCTGCTCGTCGACGGCATTGGGATCCGCCCCGTCCTCCAGGAGCATCCTGACCGCGTTCTCGTCCCCTCTCCGCACCGCCGCGATGAGTGGATCCTCGCCCATACCCCTAAGCCCCCGTTACTCTCGATCGCCGGCCGTCAGAACAGCAGCAGGCCCGCACGGGCGTGGTCGGCCAAGAACTTCCACACGCCCCCGGGCCGGAGCCAGGGTGACGGACAGGCCGACGATGTCGCCGCCCCTGGCGGGACAGTCTGTCACGGCCGGTCGTTCAACGGTCCGCCGTGATCGCCGCTCGGGCCTGGTCCGCGCCGACCACCTCGCCGTCGAGGCCGGACTGGTGCAGGTCCCCGCCGGGGGCCTCGATGCGTCCGGCGTCGGCCAGGCCGCCGGCCCTGACCGGGTCGAATCCGGCCGTGCGGATCAGCCGCTCGGCGGCCGCCGCGGCGTGCTCGTCGTCGGTGGCGTAGAGCAGCGCGGCCCGCTGCGGGGTGCGGTTCGCGCTCGCGGCGAGCGCCTCGGCGGCGAGGGTGCCGAACGCCTTGACGTAGTGGGCGCCCCCGGGCAGGAGCGCGGCGACGACGGACCCGGCCGACTGCCCGTCGGGCAGGGACCGCACCATCCGGCCCTGGTCGTCGAAGGCGATCGGGTTCGACGGGTCGACCACGACCTTGCCCACAAGCAGCGGCGAAACCTGCGGGATCAGCTCCTTGATGGTGTCGAGCCAGACCGCGAACACGACGGTGTCGGCCTCGGCGACGGCGTCCCGGACGGTGGCGGTGTGCGCGAGCGGTCCGAGCTCGTCCGCCAGCTCCTGGGCCCGCGACGCGCTCTTCCCCGTCAGGACGACGTGCTCTCCTCCGGCGACCAGGTGCCGGGCGACCGCGCCGCCGATGCTGCCCACGCCCACGATTGCGGTGGTCATGTTCCTCAGCCTTCCTCTCCGCGAATGTAGGGGTCAGGTGTTCCTCGGATGCCCCCGAGGTTGTCGGGCAGTAGCCCGAATGCCTGAGACGCCACCCGGTCGAGGGTGGTGGGGTTCCCGGCGAGGACGCGGGTCCGGTGGCTCCTACGCGCGGCCGCCCTGCGGCCAGCCCTGGGCGTCGAACACGGCGGTGGGGTCGAGGTAGTCGCGCCAGTGCGCCACCTTGCGGTCCTTGACGGTCACGACGGAGACGAAGCGGTTGTCGTAGGGCCGCCCGGTGTGGACCGAGGTGCCGTGGACCTCGTACTCCAGGACGGCCACCGAGGTCTCGGGGTCGCGGTGGACGCGGAGGTTGTCCGCGCCGTGCAGCGTCACGTAGTCGCCGTAGTCGCTGTACAGGTCGACGATCGCCTGGCGTCCCTCGACGCGCCTGGGGTATCCCGGCACGGTGATCACGAACTCGAAGACCACGTCCTCGGCCAGCAGGTCGTAGTAGTCCTCCCCGTCGACCAGGCCGTCCAGCCCCTCCTTGACGATGCGGAAGAACGGGCTGTTCGCCCCGACCAGGGGGGTGTCGTCGTCGACGGTCCTGCTCACTTCTCCTCCAGGGGCCAGGTGCGGGCGTGGCGCTCGGCGAACTCGCGGACGGTCGTGGCCGGCCGGTGACCTTCTCGGTGTCGCCGGTGAGCCGGCGCAGCACCAGAGCGTAGTCGGCGGGGATACCGGCGGCGACCGCGCCGTCGACCCACGCCTCCTGGTCGGTGTCCTCGTGGCGGACGGGGCGCGGTTGAGGAGCCCGGCCTCCAGTGCTCTGATTCAGGTGTCGCACTCGTCCGGAGGGAGTCACCGTGTCGTCCCACGATCCGATCCCGCCCCAGGAGGCCGCGGACCGGCTGGCCATCCGGGAGCTCGTCGACGCCTACGCGCACTGCGCCGACCGCCGTGACGCCGAGGGGCAGATGGCCCTGTTCACCGAGGACACCCGCTTCCTGGTCTTCATGGACGCCACCGCAGCCGAGCCGACCCAGGAACTGCGCGGCCGCGACGCCCTGGCCCCGGTCTTCGACAACCTGAACACCTACCGGGCCACCACCCACTTCAACGGGCAGAGCACCGTCGTCCTGGACGGCGACCGGGCGAGCGGCGAGAGCTACTGCCTGGCCCACCACCTCTCCTACGGCACGGAGGCCGAGCGGTCGATCATGATCGCCTCGATCCGCTACCTGGACCGGTTCGTCAAGCGCGACGGGAAGTGGTTCTTCGCCGAACGACGGCTGATGGTCGACTGGACCGAGACCCGCCCCAGCACCCCCTGAAGCAGGCAGGCCGGGGCGCGGCGGGTCTGGTTTGGTCAGGCGAGGAATCCGCCGTCGACGGCGAGGTGGCTGCCGTTGACGTAGGCGGCGTCGTCCGACAGCAGGAACGCGATGGCGGTGGCGATCTCGCGCCCGGTGCCGACCCGGCCCATGGGGATGCCGGTCCCGGCGACCCGCCTCGTGCCCTCGGGGTTGGCCCGGGTCATCTCGGTGTCGATGACGCCGGGCTGGAGTTCGTTGACGCGCACCCCCTGGCCGCCGAACTGGATCGCGGCGGTGCGGGTCAGGCCGCGGATGCCGTGCTTGGCGCTGGAGTACTCGGCGGTGGGGCCGCCGCGGTCGGCGAACACGCTGGAGACGTTGACGATCGCGCCGCCGCCCGAGGCGAGGATCGCCGGGATCTCGTACTTGATGCCGTAGAAGAGGCTGTTGAGGTCGATGTCGACGGTGCGCCGCCACTGCTCGGGGGTCATGTCGGGCAGCGGGGTGAAGTCACCGGAGACCCCGGCGTTGTTGACGGCGTAGTGCAGCGCGCCGAACGCCTCGACCGTACGGGCGACCGCCCGCTCGTTGTCCTCGGGGCGGCTGACGTCGCCGGGGACGGCGAGGGCCCGCCCGCCCGCGGCGGTGATCTCGGCGACCACCTCGGCGAGCCGGTGCTCGCGGCGGCCGACGACGGTGACGGCGGCGCCGCGCCGCGCCAGCAGGATCGCGGTGGCGCGGCCCATGCCCGAGCCGGCGCCGGTGACCAGTGCGGCCTTGCCGTGGAACGGTCGCATGTCCGGGTTCTCCCTTCGGGACCTTGGGACTTCGGGACTTCGGGACTTCGCGGCCGGCGTCTCAGCCGTTGGCCGGCAGGTCGACGGGGTAGGCGGCGCCGGTGTCGGCGGACGCCGAGACGGCCTGCCAGGCGGTGGCCTCGGCGAGCTGGCCGCGGGAGTAGTCCAGCGCCATGTCCGCGGCGCCGGCGCCCAGGAGCAGGTGGGTGGGCAGCCGGTCGGCGTGGACGATCCGGATGAGGATCTGCGCCGCGCGGTCGGGGTCGCCCACGGCCGCCCCGCCGCCGCGCAGGAGGTCGGCCAGGGCGCCGACGGTGGCGCGGTAGTCGGCGGGTACGTCGTCGACCTCCATCGAGGCCCCGGCCCAGTCGGTGGCGAAGCCGCCGGGCTCGACGACGAGGTAGCGGATGCCCAGCGGCGCGGTCTCGGCCGCCAGGACGCGGGTGAAGCCGTCCACGGCGAACTTCGCCGCCTGATAGGAGCCGAGCCCCGGGGTGGCGCCGACGCGCCCGCCGACGGAGGAGAACTGGATCACGATGCCGCCGCCCTGTTCCTTCAGCAGCGGGATCGCGGCCTTGGAGACGTGGTAGACGCCCCAGAAGTTGGTGTCGAACTGGCGGCGGAAGTCCTCCTCGTCGGCGGTCTCGACCGGGGCGAGGTTGGCGTACCCGGCGTTGTTGACCACGACGTCGACGGAGCCGAAGGCCGTACGGGCGGCGGCGAAGGCGGCCTGGACCGCGGCCGGGTCGGTGACGTCCAGGGCGACGGGCAGGACGCGGTCGCCGTGGCGGGCGACCAGGTCGTCGAGCTGCTCGGGCTTGCGGGCGGTGGCGACGACCCGGTCACCGGCCGCCAGGGCGGCCGAGGCCAGGGAGCGGCCGAAGCCGCGCGAGGAGCCGGTGATGAACCAGGTGCGGGTGTCGGTGTGGGTACTCATGGATTTAGTGAAACACCGTTGCGCTAATAACGCAACGCCAGATCGTTATTACCGCAACCACGTTTCGCTAGACTCGACGGCGTGACCGACTCCGACTTCCAGCGCGCCCGCACCCCCGAGGCCAAGCGCGCCCGCGAGGACGCGATCCTCGCCGCCGCCGCCCGCCTGGCCACCGACAACGGCGTCCGCGAGGTGACCGTGACCGCCATCGCCGACGAGGTCGGCATGCACAAGTCCGCGATGCTGCGCTACTTCGAGACGCGGGAGGACATCTTCCTGCGGCTCGCCGCCGAGGCCTGGCAGGACTGGTCGGCCGAGGTCCGCGACCGCCTCGCCGCCCTCACCCCGTGCGAGACCGCCTCGGACCCCGAACGGGCCCACGGAGCCCTCGCGATCGCGGGCGTCCTGGCGCAGTCGCTGGTGGCCCGCCCGCTCTTCTGCGACCTGCTCGCGCACACCCCGTTGAATCTGGAGCGCAACGTCTCCCTCGACACGGTCCGCGCCTTCAAGGTCCGCGCCATCGCCGAGGTGGAGGCGATCGGCGCGGCCCTCGGCCCCATCGCCCCGCTCGGCGCCGACCAGGCCCGCAGCGTCGTCACCACCGCCACCTCGATGGCCGGCGCCCTGTGGCAGATGGCCGCCCCCGGCACCCGCCTGCGCGCCTTCTACGAGACCGACCCCGAGCTCTCCCACTCCGTCGTCGACGTCGAGCCCCGCCTCACCGACATCCTGACCGCCCTGCTCACCGGCTACGCCGTCGCCGCCACCCGGCACGCGGGCGACGGATGGCCCCACGACACGCCCTGACCCCCGCGCCGCTCCACCCCGGCCTCCACCGCGGCCCGGCCTCGCACCGGTGCACGGAGTGACCGGGAAGCGGGTGCCTGTCCGTAATGAACGATTGTGTTCCCTATGCCCCGGGGATACCGTCGGTAGTGGTGAACGAATCCGTCCCCTTCCCGTCGTTCACCCCCGAACCCTTTGGGGGACCGCCATGGCCACCTCGCGCGCCCTGGCCGAGGCTTCGCCCGCGACCGCACGTCGGGGCCAGCACCCGGGGATTGCACTCACCGTCATCGCGGCGACACAGCTGATGGTCGTCCTGGACATCACGATCGTGAACATCGCGCTGCCGCACATCCAGCAGGCGCTGAAGTTCAGCACCACCGACCTGTCCTGGGTCATCAACGCCTACACCCTGACCTTCGGCGGGCTGCTGCTGCTCGGCGGACGGGCGGGCGACATCCTCGGGCGGCGGCGGGTGTTCGTCGTCGGCGTGCTGGTGTTCAGCCTGGCCTCGCTGCTCGGCGGCGTCGCGCAGTCCTCCGCCTGGCTGCTGGCGGCGCGGGCCCTGCAGGGCGTGGGCGGGGCCATCGCCTCGCCGACGGCGCTGGCGCTGATCGCCACCAACTTCAAGGAGGGCCAGGAACGCAACCGGGCCTTCGGGGTCTACTCCGCCGTCGCCGGGGCCGGTGGCGCGATCGGCCTGCTGCTCGGCGGCATGCTCACCTCCTGGCTGTCCTGGCGCTGGGTGCTCTTCGTCAATGTGCCGATCGGCATCGCGATCGCGCTACTGGCGCCGCTCTACATCAACGAGTCCGAGCGCCACCCCGGCCGCTTCGACCTGCCCGGCGCCCTCACCGCCACCGCGGGCATGGTCTCCCTGGTCTACGGCTTCATCCGCGCCTCCGACCACGGCTGGACGGACCCGGTGACGCTCACCGCCTTCGGCCTCGCCGTGGTCCTGGTCGCGGCGTTCGTGGCGAACGAGCGGCGCGCACGCCAGCCGATCATGCCCCTGCGCCTCCTACGGGACCGCAACCGCTCGGGCGCGTACGGACTGCTGCTCTGCGTGGCCGCGACGATGTTCAGCATCTTCTTCTTCATCACCCTGTTCGTCCAGGAGATCCTCGGCTTCAGCCCGCTGCGGGCCGGCTTCGCGTTCCTGCCGATCAGCGTGGCCATCGTCGGCGCCGCCCAGTTCGCCGCCCGCAATCAGCTGCGCTTCGGCCCCAAGCCCTTCCTCGTCGCCGGCTCGCTCCTGGTGCTGGGCGGGGTCGCCTGGGCGACGCAGATCGACATCGACAGCAGCTACGTCGGCGGCATCCTCGGACCGACCATGATGTTCGGCTTCGGCATGGGCTCGATCTTCGTCCCCGCCACCCTCACCGTCGTCTCCCACGTCGCCCCGCACGAGACCGGCGCCGCCACCGGCATGCTCAACACCACCCAGCAGGTCGGCGGCTCGCTCGGCCTGTCGATCCTGGTCACGGTGTACGGCACGGCCAGCCGCGCCGAGGCCCGGCAGCAGGCCGGGGCCTTCCTCCGGCTGGCCACCCCGCAGCAGGCCGCCCAGTTCCGGGCCACCGGCCGGCTCCCGGAGCCCTACTCCTCGCAGGTGCTGGTGCACGGGATCGCCAGCGCCTTCCAGCTGGGCCTGGTGTTCGCCGCGCTGGCGGTGGCGATCGCGGTGTTCGTCATCAAGGTCAGCCGGGTGCCGGTGCCGCCCGCCGTCAGCCCTTCGGGGGGAGGTGCTTGACAGGGCGTCAGGGTGACCGGGAGAGTCTTCCCCGTAATGGTTTTCATCTTCGATAACTGTTGCGGGTGACCCCTGCCCGCCACGGGTCGAAGCCCGACCCGTTCCCGAAACCCCGACGCACCCCCCGAAAGAGGACACCCATGTCGCTCGACGTCTCCCCCGCCCTCCTCGCCCAGGCCCAGCAGGGCCGCGTCGACGAGGCCGAGTTCCTCGACACCGTGCGCGCCTCGCTCCCGTACGCCTACCAGGTCGTCGCCGGGCTCAGCACCGAACTCGCGGCCGGCGAAGCGGAGTTCACCACCGACAACACCACTCCCAGCGACGAGCAGCGCGCCCAGCTGCTGCGCGCCCTCGCCAGCAACGCGATCCGCGGCAGCCTGGAGAACCACTTCGGGGTGAAGCTCGCCTTCGTCAACTGCCACCGGGTCGGCGCCTTCCGCCCCGGCACCGAGGACGGCGCGGCGTACCGCGAGTTCACCTCGCTGCACAACCAGATCCGCAACCAGAGCCCGGAGCTGCGCAGCTGCTGACGGCGCCCCGGTGCGGCGGCTCCCACCCGGCCCGACGGGGTGGGAGCCGCCGCCGTACGTGTCGCCGTGTTGCGCACCGTTGCGGGCCGTTGCGGGCCGGTGTCCGGATCGCGCGTCGATCTTGTCGGGCGGCGCGGCGGCTGCGTACGTTCGAAACGCACCACCCGACCGGCCCGCCCCCGGGCCGCCCCTCACCCCGCGGAGCCCACCATGTCGCCGAACCCCCGACCGCTGCGGAAACTCGGCTTCCTCACCATCGGGCTCTTCGACGAGACGGACCCGCGCCGCGGCCACGAGTCCACCCTCGACCTCATCACCCTCGGCGAGCGGCTCGGCTTCGACAGCGCCTGGCTGCGCCACCGCCACCTCCAGTACGGCATCTCCTCCCCGGTCGCCGTGCTCGCCGCCGCCACCCAGCGCACCAGCCGCATCCAGCTCGGCACCGCCGTCACCCCGCTCGGCTGGGAGAACCCGCTGCGGCTCGCCGAGGACCTGGCCACCGTGGACGTGCTCTCCGGCGGGCGGCTCAACCCCGGCTTCAGCGTCGGCCCGCCCACCCACTACGCGCACCTGCGCGACGCGCTCTACCCCGACACCGGCGACCAGGAGGACTTCAGCCCCCGGCGCGCCGAGCGGCTGCTCGCCCTGGTCCGCGGCGAGGACGCCTCCGACTTCGCCGGCACCGAGGGCATCGAGGTGTACTCCCGCCGTGTCCAGCCGCACTCCCCCGGGCTGGCCTCCCGGCTCTGGTACGGCGCCGGCAGCCTGCGCTCGGCCCGCTGGGCCGGCGAGCAGGGGCTCAACCTGCTCACCAGCAGCGTCGTGAAGGCGGAGGGCGACGACGCGGAGCCGCTCGACTTCGCCGCCATCCAGGCCGCCCAGATCCGCGCCTTCCGCGAGCGCCACCCCGACGGCGACCGCGCCCGGGTCTCCCAGGGCCTGGTGGTCATCCCCACCGACAGCGCCACCCCCGAGCAGCGCGCCAAGTACCAGGCCTACGCCCTCGCCCGCGCCCCGCGCACCCTCGCCCCGCAGGGCCCGGCCCGGCTGCTGTTCGCCCCCGACCTGGTCGGCACGACCGAGGAACTCGTCGAGCGGCTGCACGCCCACGCCGGCTACCGCGAGGTCGACGAGGTCGCCTTCGCCCTGCCGTTCACCTTCGAGCACGAGGACTACACGCAGATCCTCACCGACCTGGCCACCCGCCTCGGCCCCGCCCTCGGCTGGACCCCCGGCCAGGACTGACCGACCGCACGACTCCCGGGGGAGCACCATGGACGTCGACACCCTCGACACGGCCGGCGGCTACGGCCAGCTCGTGAACCGCCGACGGCTCAGAACTCGCTGGTGTCCACGTCCAGTTCGAACGGCTCGGGCAGCCGCACCGGCACCCCGAACGGGTGCGGCCCCTCCACCCTGGTGTAACCGAGCGCACCCGGCTGGGAGAACAGCGTGCACGCCCGCTCCTGCCGGTCCACCAGGAGGTAGAGCGGCGCACCGAACTGGGCGTAGCGGCGGCGCTTCACCGTCCGGTCGGTGTCGGCGTTCGACGGGGACGTGACCTCGACCACGAGGACGGTCTGATCGGGAAGCAACGCACCGGGGTTGTTCACCGCCAGTTTCACCGGCACAAGGGCCAGGTCCGGGATGTAGTAGTTCTCGGTACCGGGCAGGTCGAGGTCGCCCGAGCCTGAACGCAATCCGAGTTCGCGCTGGCGGAGTCCGATCTGCAAGCGGATCAGATCGACGGTGTTCTCATGCTCCCAGGACGGCGACACGGGAGTGATGACTCCCTCAACGATCTCAACGCGTTCACCCGCGATGTGCTGAATCGCATACTTGAGGGCTTGCTCCGGGTTCGGCACGTGGCTGTAGTCGCCCGGGCCGATGTGCGCTGTGCTCACGTAGTGCTCTCCTGTCCGGCGCTGGTCTCAACGCTCAGGGGCTGCCCGGCGGAAAGACTACCGGGGTAACACCGCCGCATATGCACGCGCCACCAGACCTACCCGCCAGAACCGGACAACCTCGGGAAGCCGCCGCCCCGAGCCGGATCACCGTCACCAGGCATCAAGTCGCCGGTCAGAGCAGGCGCTTGATCTCGCCGCGTGCCCGGTAGAAGCCGCCCGAGGCGGACTCCCGGACCTCGGCGACCAGGTAGCGGGCGCCGGGGATGCGGATGTCCTTGGGGAACTGCACGCGCCAGGACGGGTCGTAGCCCTGCGAGAGCACCCGCACGCGCAGCCGGGTGCCGTCCTGGACGCACTCGACCTCGACCTCGCCGCCGGTCCGGGCGGTGGCCATCGCGACCGTCTCCAGCCCGGCGCCGGCCCGCACCGGCTCCCAGCCCGCGCCCTTGACCTCGGCGGTCTTCGGCAGCGTGCCGTCCTCGGCCGCCCGCACCGCCTGCTCGCCGGCGTCCAGGCAGGCCAGCGAGCCGTCCGTCGTCACCAGGTAGAGCCGCCCCTCCCGGTACTGCATGCTGTACGCCGAGCCGCAGCCGGTGGCGAGCTTCCACAGCCGCGTCCCGTCGGCGGCGAAGCAGTACACCGAGGAGTGGTTGTCCCCCGCGAAGACGTACTCGCCGTCCGGGGAGGCCGCGCAGGAGAACACGCCGGCGTCGCAGCGGTAGGCGGCCACCTCGGCGCCGTCCGACTTGCGCAGCCGGTGCACCCAGCCCTGCCCGGTGCCGGCGAACACCGCGTCGGCCTCCTGCCAGCCGAACAGCACCCCACCCCGGGTGGGGGTGTACCAGCGCTGGTCGCCGCTGCGGTTGTCGTAGCGGGCGACCCCGCGCGAGTGGCCGTGGTAGACGCCGTCGGCGTCGCAGCGCACCATCCAGCCGGACCGGCCGTCGGCCTGACGGCGCCACTGGAACTCGTCCTCGTGGTCCACCGTGGTCAGCCCGCCGCGCTCGTCGGCGACGCCCAGCACGCCGTCGTGGATGTCGAGCCAGAAGATGTCCACGTCCTGGGCTATCTCGTACGCCACCCGCGGGATCTTGCCGCCCAGGTCGTACACCTTGCCGTCGTCGCAGCCGGCGTAGATCCACCAGTCGTCCGCGACGATGCACTTCACGCCGTCCGGCAGGCCGTAGCGGGCCGTCACCTCGCCGTCGTGGGTGAGGGTGTAGACGTCGCCGCGCTCGTTGCCGACCCAGGCGTGCTCCTCGCCGACGAAGATCCCGAAGGCGGGCGAACCGGAGCGGAAGCGCCACAGCAGCGGCGCCTGGCGGGCGGTCGAGCGGCTGCTGACGATCTGCCGCCTGGTCACCTCCCGGCGCTGGCGCACGCCCCGGACGGCCGGGGCGTAGCCCTTGCGGACCTTCTCGCCGATCTTCTTCGCCGCCGCCGAGGCCGCCTTCTCCGGGCTCGGGTACGTCGTCGCCTTGCTCTGCCCGGGCTCGCCGATCCGCCCGTACCGTACCGTCACCACCTGGCCGGCGAGCCGCACCTCGTAGAACTTGTGCGCACTCCCCTCGTCCTCGGACAGTTCGAGGTACGTGACCTGCTCTTCCACGGCGACGGACACGGCGCGGTCCCCTTTCGGGCGACGGAGATTTCGGGCAAGGGAAGCGGGAGCCGGCGGGACCCGCCCGCCGACACCCCACAAGCTACGACCGGGCACTGACAATCGGCCCCGGTCACGGGCGGGGCCCGTGTGGTCAGCCCGGGTCGGCCAGGAGGGCGCAGCCTCCAAGATCCCCGACCTCGTCGCCCTCGATCAGCTCTGCGTCTCCTCGCGGCGTCCGACAGCGGCCGCACCGGGCACGACGAGCAGCTTGCCGGTGGTACGCCGAGCCTCCAGATCGCTGTGGGCCTGGGCGGCCTCGGACAGTGCGTAACGGCCCGTCACGGTGACCTCAAGCGCCTTGGAGCGCACCCACTCGAACACATCGGCGGCCCGTCGGAGCAGTTCGGACCGATCGGCGATGTAGTGCCCGAGGCTGGGCCGGATCAGGGTCAGCGAACCGCCGTGGGCGAGCCGAATCGGATCGAACGGCGGCACGGCACCACTTGCCGCGCCGAAGAGCACGAGATGGCCGCGGGTCCGCAGGCTGGCGAGGCTCGCATCGAAGGTGTGCGCGCCGACGCCGTCGAAGACAACCGGCAGTCCCTGACCGCCGTTGAGCCGCCTCACCTCGGCTGCGAGATCGTCGACCGCGGAGGAGAGGATCACCTCGGCGGCCCCGGCACGCTTCGCCAACTCGGCCTTCGCCGTGGTCGACGTCGTGCCGATCACCCTGCCGCCGAGATGGGTGATGAGCTGGGTCAGAAGCAGCCCCATGCCACCGGCAGCCGCATGCACGAGCACCGTGTCGCCCCCCTGAACCGGGTAGGCGTCCTTGACGAGATAGTGCGCGGTCATGCCTTGGAGGAGCACCGCGGCGGCTGTCTCGAAGCCGATGTCGTCGGGCAGCGGCACCAGCCGGGAGGAGTCCACGACGGCCCGCTCGGCGTACGCGCCGGGAATCTCCACCCAACCGACCCGGTCCCCGACTGCGACGTCAGCGACGCCGGGTCCGACTTCGACGACCGTTCCGGCGCCCTCGGCGCCCGGGGTGAAGGGCAGCGGGACGCTGTACCGGCCTTCGCGGTGGTATACGTCGAGGAAGTTGACCCCGGCTGCGGCGACCTCCACGACCGCTTGGCCCGGGCCCGGCGTCGGTTGATCGATATCGACCAGTCGCAGCACCTCGGGACCGCCCACTTCGGACATCTGAATCGCTCGCATGACCCCTCCTGAAACGGCAGACTTCCCTCACCGAACTCCGCTCGTGGCGATCTTATTTCCGCTCGTGGTGAGGTGCCGTAGCCGTCACGTCCAGGTCAGCGGCATGAAGCCGGCCATGCCGCGGCGACTGCCCTGGAGCCCGCGGCTGCGGCCGAGCATCGTTCAGCGTGCCGGCTCAGGAGGTTCGGTGGGCCTGTCGAAGGAGGTGTTCCCGCTCAGAGCGGCTGGTGGTCTGCTCCGCGGCGGCGCGACAGTGCGTGACTGCGGCCTCGTGGTCACCGGCCAGGTCGAGCAGTTGGGCCCGCACCGCCCCGCCCTCCCCGGTCCGGCCGACGGCCCAGGCGACGGCGTCGCGGGCCACCGCCATGCCGTAGAGGGTAACCTTGTGCCGTTCCTGACCGCGGCGGGGCACCTTCAGGCCGGCGGTGCCGACCAATGCGCCTCTGCCGCGTGCGGCAGCGGCGTTGTCGAAGGCGCCGATCAGGGCGCCCGGCCCGTCCTGGGCCTCGGCCAGGCGGCGCAGCGTCGCGGCCAGGGGCTTGCCGGCCTCCTCGGCGTGGCTGGAGGTGAAGGCGCTCGGTGTCTCGCGCAGCGCGGCCAGCCGGAAGCGCCGGTACGGTTCGGCGTCGGCGACACCCAGCGGGCGGAGGGTGATCAGGTCAGCCGAGGCGGACACGGGTGCACCTCGTCACGTACGGGAGGGCGATCTCCTCGCGGCCGGCCAGGTCCGGGTGGGTGGCGAGCAGCTGCTCGACGTCGGCCAGCAGGCGGACCCGCTCGTCCTCGGGCAGCGCGATCACATAGCTGCGCGAGGCGACCATGTCGACGATCCCGGCCCGGGTCGTGACGTGCTCCCAGCGGATCTCCAGCCGCTCGGGCGCTCCGAACGGCGCCGGGAGGGCCGGCCGGGTGTCGATCCGCTGCGGCGTCGAACGGTGCATCAGCACGCCCAGGGCTGCCGCCCACGGCTCGGACTCGTCCCGGACGTTCCACACCAGCGCGAGCGTCCCGCCGGGGGCGAGCACCCGGGCGATCTCCGGCACGGCGGCCGTCTGGTCGAACCAGTGCCAGGCCTGGGCCACCACCACGGCGTCCACGCTGCCGTCCGGCAGCGGGATGCGCTCGGCCGAGCCCGCCCGGACGGCCGCCTTCGGCACGGCCGCGGCCAGCCGGGCCCGCATCCCCTCGTCGGGCTCGACCGCCACCACGTCCAGGCCCGCCTCGACCAGCAGCCCGGTCAACTTGCCCGTCCCGGCGCCCAGGTCGAGCACCCGGCGGGCCTCCCGGGGCACCACCGAGCCGACCAGCGCCCGGGGGTAGCCCGGCCGACCGTGCTGGTACGCGTCCGCCGCCACGCCGAACGACCGCGCCCGCAGCCTGCCGGCCCACCGCCTGGTCGCCCCCTGCCGCGTCATCCCGCAGGCCCGCCCGATCTCCTCCCAGGTCGCCTCCCGCCCGCGCCGCAGCTCCTCCACCAGCTCCGTCCGCCGCCCCTCCAGCGCCTCGATCACCCCCGACAACCGCCGCAGCCCCTCCACGCCGCCACCGGCCACGTCCTCCGCCACCCGCCGACCAAGATCACCTGTCTCCATGGCCCGGCACTGTACGGAGCTTCGGCGGAGGTCGTCAACAGCTATTGCCTGGTGGCGCAACACCTGTTGCCTCCGGTCGCGCCACCGGCCCCGGCCGTGGTGCGGCCGGGGCCCGTCAGCTGCCCGCCGTCACAGCGGCCGGAGGGTGAGCGCGAACTGCGGAAGCGTCAGCAGGAGCAGGGCGGTGCCGGCCTCGATCCAGCGGTACTTCGCGCGGATGATCGCACTGGTACCGGCCAGCGCCGACAACAGCGGACCCGCCGGGTCGTGCCCGGCCCGCTCGAAGGCACGGCGCAGCCGCTCGGGGCCCGCCCCCGGCGCGATGTGCTCGAAGTACCCCGGACCGTCCGCACCACCCCGCCGCCCCTTGCGGTGGCGCGGCACCAGCGCGGAGGCGAAGCAGCCGACGGCCAGCAGGGCGCTGGCCGTGGCGCTCCACCGCAGGAGCGGGACCAGCCAGGCCAGGGAGCCGGCGCCGGCGCCGCCGTCCAAGGGGATGAAGGTGGCGAGCACCGCACCGGTGAACGCCAGGAACACGGCGGCCTTGGTGTCGGCCCGGACGAGTTCCGCACTGTTGGCCGCCATCAGGCGCTCCATCGCCGACACCGAGGGCGGGCTGGACGCCGCCGTCGGCGCGGTCGGCCGGCGGCTCCTGCCCCTGGAGCGCCCGCGCGGCCCGGCGACCGTGCGCCGCCGCGACGGCTGCCGGCGCACACGTATCCGCGCACGCGCCGCCCCGGTCACCGCGGACTCCCGTTCGGCACACCGCCGGACCAGCCGTTGACGTTCGAGTGGAGCTTGACGAAGTCCGGCCCCGGCCCCGGGGGCTGCGGGGGTTGCGAGGGGTACGAGGCGGGCCCGGGGACCTGCCGTCCGAGGGCGACCAGGCGGTCGCGCAGCATCTTGGACAGCTCCTGCTGCTCCTGCCCCGTCAACTTGCCGAGCATGAGCGCCATCTGGTCCTCCCAGGTGGTCTCGCCCCGGAGCAGGTCGCCGTTCTTGACCACCCAGTCCAGGACGTCGCGCACCTCGTCGGGCTTCCTGGCCAGCCAGAGGGCCGCGAGGGCGACCGGTCCCTCCTGCACCTGGCGCCGGCAGAACGCGTACTCCTCCTCGCTCTTGACCGTCCAGTCGAAGGGCACGTCCGTCACGTCCGGTTCCCCGAGACGCAGTTCATTGCCATGCTCGGAGGCGGAGACGTCCGTGACGCGGTAGCCGAGGCCGTAGTGGGGCAGCACGTACGGAGCCGCGAGGTACTGCACCAGTTCCTCGGGGCCCAACCTGGTGCCCGAAGCGGCGAACTGCTCTCTGAGCTGGCGCAGTCGGACGTCGAGGTCCTTGCGGACCGGCAGCCCGCCCCGGTTGGTCCGGGTCTGCACGACCCGCGCAGCATCGTGGACCCACCACAGGAAGTGGACCTCCAGCGGTTCCGTGCCGTACGAGGTGCGGAGACGGACCGTTCGCACGCCCGGCCGCTCGTTGAGGTCCACCAGGTACGCCTGGTCGAAACCGCGCAGCCCCAGCCGCGCGGCGACCCCGTCCTCCGCCCCCATGCCCGACGGTCGCGGGCGGCCCTTCCCCAGCTGCTGGTAGAGCCCGTGGCGGTCCCCCAGCACCAGGGCGCAGTCGCGCCGACCGGACCAGCGGTGCCGGAGGATCTCCCGCCAGGGGGCACGGGTGGCCTGGGTGTAGACGGGCGGGTCGGTGTCGACGGTCATCGGGGGCCTCCGAAGGCAGGGGCGGAGCGGAACGGCTGCGGCTCGCCGCGCCGCCAGGCCTCCAGGGCGCGGTGGGCGATGTCGCGGCCGACGAGGTCGGGGTTGTCACTGCTGTCGATCTCGACCAAGAGGCCCAGTTCGCCGGGACGCACGTCTTGTACGAGAGCGATGAGCAACGTCTCCACAGCGGCTCGGCCAGGTTCGTCCCAGACCCCTTGACGGCACCAGCCGAGCAACATAGTGGTCATGGCCTCGCGCATGTTGCTGTTGAGGCATCGCCGCACGAAGGTGATCACGTGCCCCGCGAACTCACCCTCAGTGATGAGCTGTTGATGGAACCAGGACGGGACACGCATCAACTCGAGGAAGACCCTGAAAGCGAGCTGGGCGTCCTGCCCCGGCCGGTTGGTCCACTCCACGAGTTGCCGGAATACGACCTGCTGGTGTCCGACTACGAACAGCTGCCGCAGCGCCCTCCGAACGGCCACGGTGACCGTTCTCTCCTCTCCCTCGCCTCCTCTGAAGCACCGTCGCAGCAAGGTGATCGCGCGTTCTGGTCGAGCCGCCCCGAAGTCCCCGCCACAGGCCTCCGCCACGGTGGATCGGAGCCACGCACTGTTGCGCAGGCTCCATTGGCCCAGCCGGTACTTCACCTGGCTGGCCAGCACCGGATCCTGTGCCGCGATGCCCAGCGCACGGGCGGCCGCACTACGGCTCTGGGCACGGTCCGACTCGGCCAAACCCTCGATGTGCGCCAGCGCATGACGGCCCCCGCTCCAGCCGGCAGCCAATCCCATCACGCGGCCCACGGGGCCGGCCAGTTCGGGCTCTTTGCTGGGCGCCTTGTCCATCCACTCGGTCAACATTTCCGACACGTCGCCGTACTGCCGCCACACATGTCGCAGCACCATCTCCGCCTGCCGATGCCGTTTGAAGCGGACCGGTTCCACCATGTAGGAGAAGGTCGGGGATTCCCTCAGCTCACTGGGCAGGCACTCGGCACGGATGGTCACCAGCAGTTCATCCAACGAGCGTCGGAAAACGAACCGAGGGTTCGACCGAGAAGCCTCGCCTCGTTCGTACCGCCCCTGCTCACCGTCCGCGTCCATGCCGTGCCTCAGCACCGCGTCGAGGCGGCCGTCGGCAAGTCCCAGCAATCGGTCGGTCTCCTGCCGGACGATACGGCGGTCGAGGCCCTCCAGGACACTCGTCACCAGCAGCAACGCCAGCGCGTCCGGGTCCTCGCGGATCTCCTTCAGGAGGTCGGGGACCTCCGTCTCCGCGAGGAAGCTGAGCCGCTGGCCGAGGTCGGCAGGGTCGGGGCCGTCGTCTCCGGACCGGCTCACCTCACCCACGAGTTCGGCGACCTGGGCCGGCATCAGCTCGGGCGCCAGCAGTTCGTCCAGGTCCGCTTCCAGCCGATGGAGCAGCGCCCGGCGTCGTCCCTCGTGGGGCACCACGGCCTCCAGGCGCGCGTCGAAGACCGCACGCGGCGACGGAGGCTTGTAGCGCACCGGGCTCAGGTCCAGATCGCGGGCCACGCCGCGCAGCCGGTCGGCGTCGTCCGGCAGCATGACCACCATGAAGGCGTCGGCGTCCTCCAGCCGCTGGCGCAGCTTGGCGATCGAGGCCGGTCCGAGCCGGACCGTGGGCGAGAGGCCGTGTACCAGGTAGCCGCGTGCCTCGGCGTGCGTCGGCCGCCAGGACGACAGGTCCGAGTCGCTGTCGAGCGCGCGCAGGGCCAGGCTGTTCCCGCTGCTCTCGACCAGCAGGTTGAGGGCGGTGGTACGGCGCCCGGTGCCGGGTTCACCGGCGAGGAAGAGCAGGCGGGTGCCGAGCGTGCGCAGCGCCTCGGGGAAGCAGTCCGGCCTCGCGAATCCCGTCCGGGCGGCGAGGACCTCCATCCCGGAGATGGGGCCGTCCTGCGCCTCCACCCGCTCGCCGCCACCGGGGGCGGCCCCGGCAGCGCCGTTCTCGACGCGCTGGTCCCCGTGCACGGAGCCGGTGTTGATGTTGCCACCCGGCGCGTAGATGAACGGACGGTCCGATCCCCACGCGGCGAACCGGTCCGTGAAATCGCCTTCGAGGTCGTCGGGGTCGAGGTCGGGGTCGAGGTCTCGGTCGTAGTCCCGGTCACGGGAGCCCGGTGCGCCGGACGGCCCCTCGATGGCCGGGCGATCGTCGGGGTTCACCGGCGGTGCTCGTTCTTGTCGCCGTGGACGATGTCGCCCAGGTTGCCGTTGACCGTCCCCACCTTGTGCCCCTCCACGCGGTCGCCGCCGTAGGAGTCACCGCGCACGTTGGTGACGGTCTGGCTGCCGTGCACCGTGCCGGCGTTCAGGTTGCTGCCGTTGCCCCGCTGGTTCACCGCCGTGCGCGGCGCGCGGCGCTGCTCCCCGCTTCCGTCCGCCGCCCGCTTCGCCCGTCCCTCCTTCTCCTCCCGTCCTTCCTGCTCCTCCACCACCGCGTCGCCGAGGATCCTGCGGTCGTACAGGTTCCCGGACGGCGTGGGCACGTACAGCCACGCCCGCTGGTCGAAGCGCTTGCCCTCGACGGTGGCCGGCACCTCGATGAAGTGGTCGGGGTGGCGCCCGGTGAAGCCGCCGGCCACCGCGTCCTGGTAGCAGCGGTCGGACAGGATGGCGGCGACCTGGGTGATGCTCGCGTTGGAGGCGGCCAGCATGGCCTTCACCGGGCGGGAGTCGAGCAGCCGGTGGGTGTCGTTGCGCGGGGTGCCGTTTCCGTCGAACTCGCCGCCGTCGTCCGGGAGCGGGCCGATGTTGAGGCTGACCCGCAGCCGGATGCGCACCGTCCCGACCGAGTGCACGTTGAACTCGGTGAGCACCTCCTGGAGGGTGTTCAGCCAGGGGTGGATCAGGAAGGGCATCCAGGCCGGGTCGAAGCCGAACACGTACCCGTCACCGGTCGAGTTGGGGAACCGCCGGTCCTTCCAGACCTCGCCCAGTCCGGCCCGCTCGAAGGAGAGCCGGAGCAGCTGCGGCACGTTCGCGCTGATGGTGCCGTGCTCGATCGCCGGGTACCCGGTGAAGTCCTTGGCGTCGACGGCGACGATGCCCCGGTACGGCGGGAGGTGCCGGCTGCGGCTGTACGGCAGGGCGCTGGCCTCGGGCATCGGCTGGTCGAACTCCGTCATTCTCTGCTCCTTGTCGTTCCCGTGCTGACCTTGCGCCACCAAGCTTCGCGATCCGGCGTCGCGCGGTGTGCTCGCTCGGTGCGGTACGCGAGTGACGGATGTCACATCCGAGGCCGCGCGGGTCAAAGGAGTGCCGGGACGGAGCGTCAGTCGCGTGGAACGTCAGCCGCGCGGCGGAGTGCGGGGAGGTCGTCGAGGGCGATGGACTTGCGGCCGGCTTCGACGCGGTGGGCGGCCAGGGCGGTGAGGCCGGCGGTCACGGTGTTCCGGGAGACGCCGAGGTGCTGGGCCAGTTCGTCCCGGGTCAGGGCGAGTTCGATCCGGCGGCCGGCTGTCGGCGCGGGGCCCGTGGAGAGGTCGGCCAGGGCGACCAGGGCGGCCGCCAGCCGGGGGACGACGTCGCCGCCGATCCGGGCCAGGTCGGATTCCCGCAGCCGGCCCATGGCGTAGCGGACCATCACGGGGAACAGCCCCCGCTCGGCGACGAAGCGCAGGAAGGCCTCCTTGGTGAGGACCGCGACCGTGCAGTCCGAGATCGCCTGGACGCTCGCGGAGCGGACGCCGTCGTCCAGGACGGCCACCTCGCCGAGGAGTTCGCCCGGGCCGCGGAAGGCCAGCAGCCGGACGTCCCCGTTGCGTTCCCGTCGGCTGACCTTGGCCACTCCGGTCCGCAGGGCGAGGACGTGGGTGCCCGGTTCGCCCTGGCGCAGCAGGGTGGCGCCGATCGGGTGCCGGCGTTCGAAGGCCTCCTCCAGCATGCCCGCCCACACCGCGTCGCCCATGAGGTGGCGCAGGGTTCGGCCCAGCGCGGCCGGTGTGCGGCTGTCGTGATCGTTCATGCGACGACCCTAGGAGGGGCAGCGCACCGCACGCAGCCGAATCGGGCCCGGCCGCGGTTCCCCTTCCGGGTGATTGCCGCGCCTCCGGTTGACCGGGGTAACCGCGCTTAGCACGAACTCGGCGCGAGACGCGGGGACTTGGCGCGGAAACCCTTCGCATGAGCGAATCCGGCGCGGGTCGGCGGCGCGCGGGCGGCGCGACGAGAAGCCTGGTGGGAGGGCGGTGGCCACTCCGGTTGCGACTGGCGTGCGAAATGTCGGGACTGTCTGGCAGATTGCCACAAGTCGGTTGCAGGACGGTATTTTTGACTTTCGGTCAGGATGTCCTGAACTTGGCTATGCTGCACCACCACGCCTCCGGAGCCGCTCCCCCCGCTTTTGTCCGTACTGTTCCGATCGTTTGAGGATGCTGAATGCTTCGAGCTGGATCGTCACCCGCCAGACGGCGCCGAGCGCCCCTGCTCGGCTGGTTGTTGCCGACGGCCGTGATGGCGGCGGCCGTGGCGGTCGCCGCGGTGGCGGTGTCCGCCGGGGCCCGGGCCGGGGTGCTGTGGTGCGGGGCGACGGGCACCGTGCTGGTGGCCGTGGTGGCCGCCGAGTCGGCCCGCCGGGGGCGGGCCCTGAGCGAGTCCCGTGACCTGCACGCCCGGCAGGTCGAGGAGTGGCAACGCAGGTTGGCCGGGCAGGAGGACGAGCTGGACCGGCTCGCCCGGGTGGAGATGCGCAGGGTGGTCGCCGGGGCCCGGTACGGGTACTCCTTCGACGTCCTGACCCGCCCGTTCGAGGAGAGCGAGGCGCCCGTCTCGCCACGGTTCCGCCGCTCCCTGGTGGCCGTCACCGAGGCCGTCGCCAAGGCCGTCGACGACGAGGTCAGCCGGCGCGACTCGGCCGAGCGGGCCTTCGTCAACATCGCCCGCCGGGTCCAGGCCATCATCCACCGGCAGGCCAAGGACCTGCGGGAGATGGAGGACCGGCACGGCAACGACCCGGCGGTCTTCGACGACCTGCTGCGCCTGGACCACGGCAACGCGCTGAGCGGCCGCCTGGCCGACAGTATCGCCGTCCTGTCCGGCGCCCGCCCCGGCCGCCAGTGGACCCGTCCGATCGCGCTCTACAGCGTGCTGCGCGGCGGCATGTCCCGGATCCTGGAGTACCAGCGGGTGGACCTGCACCCGGTGGCCCAGATCTCCGTCACCGGGCCGGCCGTCGAGCCGCTGATCCACGCCGTCGCCGAGCTGCTCGACAACGCCACCCGCTACTCCCCGCCGCACACCCACGTGCACCTGAGCGCCTCCGAGGTGCAGAGCGGGATGGCGATCGAGATCGAGGACGGCGGCCTCGGCCTCACCGACGAGGCCCGGTTCCGCGCCGAGCGCTCGATCCGCGAGGCGATGGTCTCCAAGGACTTCGACGACCTCACCGAGTCCCCCCGGCTGGGCTTCGCCATCGTCGGCCGGCTCTGCCAGGCGTACGGCTTCCAGATCTCGCTGCGCCGCTCCGCGTACGGCGGCGTGCGGGCGGTGCTGGTCGTGCCGCAGGAGCTGCTCACCACCGCGCCGCCGACCGGGCGCGCGCACGGCATCGGCGCCTTCTCCGGCCCCCGCCCGCTGCCCGCGAACCCGCCCCGGCACGCGGCCGCGGGCCGCCCCTGGGGCACCCGGACGACCTCGGCCGGTGTCGGGCCGTCCTACGGCTCGACCAACCCGTGGGGGCCCTCCGGCCCGGGCGCCGGGGACGACGAGGTGATCGTGACCGAGTGGACGCCCAACGGCCTGCCGCAGCGCCGGCGGAGCCGTCCGATGATGCCCCGGGGCGGCTTCGGCGGGGCCGCGCGCCCCGCCCAGCGCGGCACCGCGCAGCCCGGCGGACCGACGGCGCAGCCGCCCGGTCCGCTGGCCGGCCCGCCGGCCCAGGCGTCGCGCCCCGCCAAGGAGCCGAAGCAACCGGGCCTGTGGCTGGAGGCGTTCATGGACGGCATCAAGGGGACCGGGCCGAGCCCGTCCGGTCCGGCGGGCGCCGGGCGCGCCACGGACGCCGAACAGACCGGTGCCGGACGAACGGACGCCGGGCAGACGGACGCCGGGCAGACGGACGCCGGGCAGTCGGGTGCCGGGCAGTCGGGTGCCGGGCAGTCGGGTGCCGGGCAGTCGGGTGCCGGACGCACCAGCGCCGCACACACCAGTGAAGAGACGGCAGGGAAAGGCGAGCAGTGATTCCGCACCGCAGCAACATGGACTGGATCCTCAACGACCTCGCGCACAGCGTCCCGTGCGTACGCCACGTCATCGTGCTGTCCGCCGACGGCCTGCGGATCGCCCAGTACGGCACCGACCCGGACACCGCCGACCGCCTCGCCGCCGCCTGTGCCGGGCTGCAGAGCCTGGCCGGCGCGATCGGCCACGAGTTCCCGCACGGCGACGGCTCGATGCGCCTGGTGGTGATCGAGGTGGACGGCGGCTACTTCTACCTGATGGCCGCCGGTGACCGCGCCTACCTCGCGGTGCTCGCCGACGAGGGCGTGGACGCCGGGCTGGTGAGCCACCAGATGCGCGACCTGGTCGCCCGGATCGGCGAGCACCTGTCCACGCCGCCGCGCAACCCCGAGGCGGTCGCGTGAACCGCCACCCGTCCCGCCCTGCCGCGCCGAGCTCCGGCGGCGGGACGGGCACATGAACGAGCACAGTGAGGCGGTGGCATGACGGCCGCGCAGGGCGGCTGGGACGGCCCCGAGCCCGACCGGCTGTACGTCATCACCCGGGGTCGCAGCGGCCCGTCGGGGCCGGGGGTCTTCGACCTGGTCACCCTGATCGTCTCCCGCGCGGAGCCGACCCCCGCCCACCAGCCGGAGCACGCCGCGATCCTGCGGCTGTGCCGCTCCCCGCTCTCGGTCGCGGAGGTCTCCGCCTACCTGGAGCTCCCCGTCAGCGTGGTCACCGTGCTGCTGGCGGACCTGCTCGACGACGGGCTGATCGAGGCCCGCAGCGCCGCCGTGCCCGCGGCGGAACTCCCCGACCGTGCCCTGTTGGAGGCGGTGATCCATGGACTTCAGCGGCTCTGACACGGTGGTCGGGCCGGCCGGGGCGGACCTGCTGCCGGACTCCGTCACCACGGCGGTCAAGGTGGTGGTGGTCGGCGGCTTCGGCGTCGGCAAGACGACGCTGGTCAGCGCGGTCAGCGAGATCCGCCCGCTGACCACCGAGGAGACCATGACCCAGGCCGGGGTCGGGGTGGACGACCCGACCGGCGTCGAGCAGAAGACCTCCACCACCGTCGCCATGGACTTCGGCCGGATCAGCATCAGCGACCGGCTCGTGCTGTACGTCTTCGGCACCCCCGGCCAGGAGCGGTTCTGGTTCCTCTGGAACGGCCTGTTCGAGGGCGCCCTGGGCGCGGTGGTCCTGGTGGACACCCGGCGGCTGGAGGTCAGCTTCGAGGTGATCGGGCGGCTGGAGGAGCGCGGTGTGCCCTTCGTGGTGGCCGTCAACAGCTTCCCGGAGGCCCCGGCCGTTCCGCTCGACGAGCTGCGGAGCGCGCTGGACCTGCCGTCCGAGGTACCGATCGTCAGCTGCGACGCGCGCAGCCGGGAGTCCAGCCGGGACACCCTGATGACCCTGATGCACTACCTGTACGAGCTGGCCGTCCCGGCCACCGGCTGAGCCGGCGCCCGCGCCCCTCGCCGGCCACCCACCGTCCGCCCGAGCCCGTCCGCTCGTCATCGAACCCCACCCGCGACCGGAGACCCCGTGACCACCCCGATCCCCGAACCCGTCGGCCCCGAATCCGTCGGCTCCGCGCCGGCCACCGCCCCGCCGCCCGGCTGCCCGGCCCACGCGGGCGGCGGCATCGCCCCGACCGGCCCCGGCGGCCTGCGCCGCCTGTACGGCCCGGAGGCCGAGGCCGACCCGACGGTCCTGTACGACAAGCTGCGCGCCGAGCACGGCGAGGTCGCCCCGGTGCTGCTGCACGGCGACCACCCGGCCTGGCTGGTGCTCGGACACGGCACCAACATCACCGTGATGCGCACCCCCACGCTGTTCTCCCGGGACTCGCGCCTGTGGAACGCCTTCCGCAACAACGAGGTCCCGCCCGACTCCCCGCTGCTGCCGGTGGTCGCCTGGCAGCCGATCTGCGTGTTCGCCGACGGCGACGAGCACCGCCGGCTGCGCGGGGCCCTGCTGGACGGCCTGAACGGCTTCGACCGGCGCGGCATCCGCCGCCACGTCCGCCGCTTCACCACCGACCTGGTCCAGGTGGTCGGGCCGACCGGCCACGCCGAGCTGATCTCCCAGTTCGCCGAGCACCTGCCGATGCTGGTGATGACCAAGCTGCTCGGCATGCCGGACGAGTACGGACCGCAGCTGGTGACCGCCGCCCGGGACCTGATGAAGGGCACCGAGACGGCGATCGCCAGCAACGAGTACGTGGTCGCCGGTCTGCGCCGGACCATCGCCCTCAAGCGCGAGCACCCCGGCGACGACCTGACCAGCCGTCTGCTGGCGCACCCGGCCGGGCTGACCGAGGACGAGGTGATGGAGCACCTGCGGGTGGTGCTGCTCGCCGCGAACGAGACCACCGTCAACCTGATCGCCGACTCGCTGAAGATGGTGCTCACCGACCCGCGCTTCCGCGCCCACCTCTCCGGCGGCCAGATGACCCTGGGCGAGGCGCTGGACCAGGTGCTCTGGGACTCCCCGCCGATGTCCCTGGTGGCCGGCCGCTGGGCGACCGCCGACACCGAGCTGGGCGGTCAGCAGATCCGGGCCGGGGACCTGTTGCTGCTCGGGCTCGCGGCGGCCAACGTCGACCCGGTGGTCCGCCCCGACCTGGCGGCCCCGCTGTACGGCAACCGCTCCCACCTGTCCTTCGGCGCCGGGCCGCACGAGTGCCCCGGCCAGGACATCGGGCGGCACGTCGCCGAGGCCGGGATCGACATCCTGCTCACCCTGCTGCCGGACGTCCGGCTCGCGGTGCCCGAGGAGGAGCTGGTCTGGAGCTCGGCCTGGATCTCCCGGCACCTGACGGCGCTGCCGGTGGAGTTCACCGCCCGCGACATCGAGCCGGACCCGCTCTCGGTGGCGGAGGCGGAACTGGCGGAGGCCGACGCGAAGGCGGAGGCGGAGGCAGGGGTGGAGACAGGGCTGGAGACAGGGGCCGAACAGGCGAAGGCGGCGCCGGAGCGGGGCGTCCCGGCGGCCCCGACGATCCCGGCGCAGCGCCGCGGCTGGTGGGACGTGCTCACCGGCCTGTTCCGGCGCTGACCGGCACCGCCACTGACCGACACCGGCGCCGGTGTCGGTCAGTGGCGGTGCCGGTGGCGGTCAGCCGTCGCGCCCGTCCGTCCGGCGCCGGTACAGGGTGAAGGTGTCCACCGGGGTGAGGTCCCCGTGCGGTCCGTCGAAGGTGTAGTAGGTGACCTTCATGGTGGTGGTGCCGCCGCGCCGGTCGCCCGGGTCGACCTCGAAGGCCGCGAAGCCGTGGGCGTGTTCGCGGTCCTGGACGGCGGCCCAGGGCGCGTCCTCGGTGAGCCAGACCGACTCCCGGTAGGGCGCGCCCGGCTTCGGGTCCTCCAGCCCGATGACCACCCGGCCCTTGGGCTGCTCGAAGAGGTCGTCCTGGGTGGTGGCGGCGTTGCCGCCGGCGCCGATGACCATGTGGACGGTGCCCCGCCCGGTGTCGACCATGTCGGTGCGGGTGCTGGTCGGCACCGGGGTGCGGGCGTCGTTGGGCAGGGTGCCGCGGACGGGGTGGGAGCGCTCGTAGTAGTGCTCGTGGCCGCACACCACCAGGTCGACCCCGTAGGCGTCGAACAGCGGGCCCCAGGTCTCGCGCAGGCCGAGGTCGCTGCCGGAGCCGTGCTTCGAGCTGGAGATCATCGGGTGGTGCATGCAGACCACGATCCAGTCGATCGCCCGGTTGTTCCGCGTCGTCCGCAACTCCCGCTCCAGCCAGCGCCGTTGGGCTCCGCCGGAGAAGCCGCGCAGGTAGACGTCGCCGGAGTTCTGGATGGCCTCGTCGTCGTTGGCGAGGCTGATGAAGCGCACCGAGCCGACGGTGAAGGCGTACCACATGCCCCGGGTCTCCTCGTCGGAGGAGGCCGAGGAGTCGGGGAGGGAGAAGTACGCCTGGTAGCCGAGCGCGCCGATCGGGCCGTTGCCGCCCTCGTTCTCGTGGTTGCCGACGCAGGGCATCCAGGGCCGCAGCCGGGTGGAGCGGCTGTTGCTGATGAACCAGTCGGCCCAGGTCGCGGTGCGGCTCTGGCCGTGGCGGCCGGCGTAGGAGGAGTAGCAGAGGTCGCCGTTGATGAGGTTGAACAGCGGGCCGACGCGCTCGACCGCGGCGACGATGTCGGCGGAGGCCGCGGTGCCGACCTGGCTGCTCATGAACACCGGGTACTTGCCGAGCGGGGAGGGCATGCCGTCGGGGAAGGTGATCCGGCGGCGGAGGTTGGGCGCGGCCTGGTCGCCGAAGCTCGTGAAGGTGAACGGGGCCCGGCCGCGCGGGGCGGTGGTGAAGGTGCCGGTCTCGGGGGTGGCCCCGTCGTGGCCGGCGCTGTAGAGGTAGGTGGTGCCCGGGCGCAGGCCGGTGAGCCGCGCGTGGTGGACGTACACCTCGACCTTGTCGATCGAGTCCCGGTAGGTGCGGGTCTCGGCCTGGACGACCCGGCCGAGGCCGCCGTCCGGTGAGCCGTACCGCACCTGCGGGCGGCGCACGGACTGCGGGGTGAGCCAGGAGACGGTCATCTCCGTGCCGGCGTCGGTGCCGAACTGGAGGTGCAGCCCGGACACCGCGGCCGTTCCGGAGCGGTGCGGGGTGGTCTGCAGGAGCGGGCTGGTGGGCGCGTCGTCGGCCGGTTGGGCGGCCGCGGGTTGCGCGCCCGCCGTCGAGGCCGCGGCCACCAGGGCGGCTCCGGCCGCCGAGGTGCCCTTGAGGATGGACCTGCGTGCAATGGTCATGAGGACTCCGCCTGCCGAGTGGGGGTTCGACAGGCAGTCACTTTAATGACATGTGCACGTAAAGACGATCGTTTTCGCAGCTTCCGTTCGCACGCTTCGTTCTCAGGCCTCGTTCACAGGCTTCGTTCGCAGGGCCCGTCCACAGGGCCCGTCCACAGGGCCGGGCGCCTACGCCTTGCGGCCGACTCCCCCGTACACCCCGACCTTCCCCTCGCCCGGCACCGGGTCCCCGGCGGGCTCCGGGTGCCAGCGGTCGACCAGGACGACGCCCGGGTCGTCCAGTTCCAGCCCGCTGAAGAAGCGTTCGACGCGCTCGCGCGAGCGGAGGTGGAGGTCGATCCCGGCCTCCGCGTAGCGGCGGGTGGCGATCCCGGCGCGCTCCGGCGCGATGTCGGCGGTCCCGGCCGAGAGGGCGAGGAAGCTGCCGGCCGGCAGGGCGTCCAGGAGCTTGCGGACGGGCGGGTGCGCGACCTCGTCGGAGAGGAAGTGGACGATGTTGATGAGCGTCAGGGCGACCGGCTCGCGGAGGTCCAGGGTGGCGGCCACCCCCGGGTCGGCGAGGAACTGCTCCGGCTCGCGCAGGTCCCCCTGGACGTAGGCGGTACGGCCCTCGGGGGTGCTGGTGAGCAGGGCCCGCGAGTGGGCGAGCACGATCGGGTCGTTGTCGACGTAGACCACGCGGCAGGCCGGGTCGACGGCCTGGACGATCTCGTGCAGGTTGGGCGTGGTGGGGATGCCGGTGCCCACGTCCAGGAACTGGCGGACGCCGTGCACCCCGGCGAGCCGGCGGACCATCCGCCGCATCACGGCGCGGGCGGCGGTGGCGTCCTCGCGCACGCCGGGCAGTTCGGCGAGGACGCGGTCGCCGACCTCGCGGTCGGCGGGGAAGTTGGTCTTGCCGCCGAGCAGGTAGTCGTAGACCCGGGCGGAGTGCGCCCGGTCGGTGCGCAGGTCCACCGGCGGCGGCTCCTCGAACCCGGCCTCGGTCAGCCAGCTCTCCGACACGCGGCCCCCCGGCGCGCAGTCGTCCGAGCCGCAGCCGTCGAGCCCGCAGTCCTCCGGCAGGCCGCCGTCCTGTGTGTTGGTGTCCGGTATGTCGGTACCCGGTGCGTCGATACCCACGCCAGCCCTCCCCGTTCAGCAGTGGTCCGGACCACTCAACCACAGCCGATGACTGTCCGTCAGGCGGTTCCGGGTGTCCGCTGAACCGCTCCTTCCGTCTCGCGGACGGCCTCGGCGAAGGAGGGCACCTTCATCGCCGTCAGCAGCGCGAGGGCCGGGCCGGCCGTGCAGACGGTGACGTACGCGGGGATCACGCCCAGCCAGTGCCGGCCGCTCAGCCACTCGGCGAGCAGCGGGAAGGTGCCGCCGAACGCCGCGATGGTGGCCGCGTTGACCACGCCGAGGCCGACCGCCCGTACCTCGGTCGGGAACAGCAGCCCGGTGAAGACGTTGAGCGTGCCGAGCACCGTGGCCACCAGCATCCCCAGCAGCACGGCGACGACCTGGAACGGCAGCCAGCCCTGGCGCAGCCCGGCGAGCAGCACCCCGACCAGCGGGATCGGCAGGCCGAAGCCGATCCGGGCGACCGGCAGCAGGCCGAAGCGGTCGGCGGCGGCGCCGGTGAGCAGCATGGTGGCCAGCACCACGCCGAGCACCACGGTCATGAAGGAGGCCGCCTCCTCCTTGCCGATCACGTGGTAGGCGGCGGCGTACTGCGGCAGGTACACCAGCGCGAAGTAGTAACCGACCGTCCCGCCCAGGGTGTTGAGGAAGACGGTGAGCACCGCCCAGCGGTGCTCGCGCAGCGTCCGGAGGAACGGCGGGCGGGCGGTGCGGCCCGCCCGCTCCCGGGCGCGGTGGAACTCGGCGCTCTCCGGCGCCCACCGCCGCACCCAGACGGCGGCCAGCCCGAGCAGCGCGGCGACCACGAAGCCCCAGCGCCAACCGCCGTTCTCCAGGCCGGACTTGCCGAGGGTGTGGATCAGCAGGGTGAGCACGCCGAAGGAGAGCAGCGAGCCGAGGATGATCCCGCCGTAGGAGACCGAGCTGAACGCGAAGCGGTGCCGCCGCGGGGCGGTCTCGGTCACGTACGCGGCCACGCTCGGCGCCTCCCCGCCGAAGGCGAGCCCCTGCACCACCCGGGCGAGCACCGCCAGCACGGCCGCCCAGACCCCGATGCTCCGCTGGCCCGGGACGGCGGCGATGCCCAGGCTGGCGACGGCGATCACCGCCATGCCGAGGCTGAGCGCGAAGCGCCGTCCCCGGGTGTCGCTGAGCCGCCCGATCAGGTACGAGCCGACCGGCCGGGCGACGAAGCCCACCGCGAAGGTGACGTACGCGCCGAGAACGCCGCTGACGCCGTGTTTGCCGTGCCCGAAGAGGTCCGCCGCGAAGTAGGGCGCGAGGACGGCGTAGATGTTCCAGTCGAAGGACTCGACCACCGATCCGACCGTCGCCGCGGCCAACTCCCGCCGCCGCCCGCCGGTTTCCGCCTGGTGACGGAGCGGTGCCACCGCACTGCTTTCTGTCATGGCCTCAGCATGGCACCGTTCGGACCGCCGCGGAATCACTTCTCGCGGCCGGTGGGCGGCGTGCTCCGGTCCGTTGACGCAGAGCACTCTGAGAATCCCATGTGACTGATGTGACAGGCAGGTGATATTCCTGTGCCGTGCATTCCATGATCACCCGGACCCCGCGGCGCGCCCTGCCCGCCGCCGTCGCAGCCCTCGCCACCGCCGCCCTGCTGGCCGGCTGCACCAGCGGAGGCGGCACCGCCGCCGCGCCCTCGGCCTCCCCGGACGCCGCCGCCGTCGCGACGCCGAGCGCCGCCCCGACCCCGACGCCCAAGCCCACCGGCGCCGCCGACCCCGCCCTCAAGGCCTTCTACGGCCAGCAACTCGCCTGGGGCCCCTGCCAGAAGGACCCGCAGAACGAGGAGGACATCTCCGCGCTCCAGTGCGCCACCCTCAAGGTGCCGCTGAACTACGCCGCACCGGAGGTCGGCACCCTGGACGTCGCCGTGGTCCGCAACCCGGCGACCAAGCCCGACCAGCGGATCGGCTCGCTGCTGATCAACCCCGGCGGTCCGGGCGGCTCCGGCGTCGGGATGGTCACCTACGACCCCAAGGGCTTCGACGGCCCGGTGCACGACCGCTACGACATCGTCGGCTTCGACCCGCGCGGCACCGCCGGCACCAGCCCGCTCAACTGCCTGGACGACCGCACCCGGGACGACTGGCTGACCACCGACCAGCCCGCGGCCGACCACGGCAAGCAGCTGGCCGACGCCTGCCAGGCCAAGTACGCCCAGCTCCTGCCCTTCGTCAGCACCCGCAACAGCGCCCGGGACATGGACGTGCTGCGCGGCGCCCTCGGCGACCAGAAGCTCAGCTACCTCGGCCTGTCCTACGGCACCTACCTCGGCTCGCTGTACGCCGAGGAGTTCCCGGACAAGGTCGGCCGGCTCGTCCTGGACGGCGCCACCTCGGCCTCCACCTCGCTGGTCCAGCACAACATCGAGCAGCAGGGCGGCTTCGAGCGGGCCCTGAAGGCCTTCGCCGCGGACTGCGTCACCAAGGACGCCTGCTCGCTCGGCAAGGACCCCGAGCAGGCGGCGCAGAAGCTCGCCGCGTTCCTCGACGGGCTCAAGGACAAGCCGCTCAAGACGGAGAAGGGCCGCACCCTGACGTCCAGCGCGGCCTGGACGGGCGTGCTCAGCCGGCTCTACGGCGGCGAGAAGGCCTGGACCGGGCTGCGCAACTCCATCGGCTGGGCGATGGTGCGCGGCAAGGGCGACTACCTGCTGGACCTCGCCGACGGCTACAACGGCCGCGACAAGGACGGCAAGTACCGCCCCTCGGCGGACGCCTACACGGCCATCCACTGCGCCGACGGCGCCACCGACGCCCCGGCCGGCGAGCAGTTGCAGGCCGCGCTGACCGACCTCGCCGCCAAGGCCCCGCTGGTCAGCAAGCACGACCCGATGGCCGCGCTGTTCGACCCGGACTGCCGGATCTGGCCGGCCGCCTCGACGGAGAGGCCGCACGCGGTCAAGAACACGGCCGCCGCCCCGATCGTGGTGGTCGGCACCACCGGCGACCCGGCCACCCCGTACGCCTGGGCCGAGAAGCTGACCGCCGAGCTCGGCAACGCCGTCCTGGTCACCCGCGAGGGCGAGGGCCACACCGGGTACGGCGCCAGCAAGTGCGTCCGCGCCTCGGTGGACGCCTTCCTGCTCGACGGGACCGTCCCGGCCGCGGGCATCCGCTGCCCGACGGACTGATCCGTCCCGCACGATGACGGCGCCGGGCCCGCGGGCCCGGCGCCGTCGCCGCTTTCCGGGTCAGTGCCCCGGGTGGTGGACGAACCGGTAGGTGTCCCGGTCGAGTTCGGTGACCTGGACGCCGATGGCGGCGGGCCCGGCGATCCGGGCGCGCAGGGCGGCGAGCACCCGGGCGGTCAGTTCGGCGCGCTGCTCGGCGCTGCGGCCGGCCAGGATCTTCACCTCGACCAGCACCACGGCCTCGCCGCTCGTCCCGTCGCCGACCCGGTGGCCGCCGGCGGGGCGGAAGAGCGTCTTGCAGTCCGCCACCGTGGTGTCGATCACCTCGGTGATCGCCTGGTGGACCTCGGCGGCCAGCGCCGTCCGGTCGAAGTCGAGTTCGGCCGAGTGGTCGACCAGGATCTGCGGCACGGGAACCTCCGGGAGTCGTTGCCGGGACGCCACCGACGCTACCGGACGGGCCCCGAGCGCAAACCCCGGGCCCCGGCGCGGGGTGCGGCGCCGGGGCCCGGGGCTGTCCGGTGGAGCGGTGGCCGGGTCAGCAGCCGAAGTCGACCTTGCGGAAGGTCACGTAGTGGTCGGCGGTGTAGTAGTCCTCGTGGTACTGCTTGCCGGTGACGATGCGACGGGTGCCGCGGGTCGGCGAGCCCGGGGTGACCACGGTGTACTCGTGGTAGTAGCCGGTCGCCTGCGCGGGCAGCACGCGCTCCTTGTTCTGGAAGACGACGCCGTCCTGGCTGTACGGGAAGGGACCGCCGGAGGCGATCAGGTTGAGGGTGGTGTGGGCCTGGGAGGGCAGGGCCGACAGGCACACCGAGCCGCTCACCGCGGCGTGCGCCTCGGTGGCGACGGCGATCGGCGCGAGGGTGACCAGGGCGACGGTGGCGGTGGCGGCGACGCGGGTCTTCCACGCGCGTAGAGTTCGGGTCATGACAACCAGGATGGCGATCCTCCGGGCCCTCCGGAAGCCCCGTTCCAACTCTTCACCTCCGGTCAACTTCGCCGTCCCTCCCAGGACTTGACCAGGTCAGCCGCGCGACAGCACCAGCGACTGGACCGACGCCAGCCGGCGCCAGTCACTGGAGACGATGCTCGCGTGCGCCTTCGCCAGCTGCTCGGTGCGGGCCCTCGCCTGGTCGGCCGTCGGGTCGGTGGCACTGATCTCCGGGGCGACCAGGTGGGAGTCCGTCATCACCAGCAGGTAGTGGGCGTTGTCGTACCAGGCGGTGTCGATGGTCCTGACGAAGGTGGAGGCGTCGCCGTCGAAGACCACGAACCAGGGCCGGATCGAGGCGTCCGCGCCGGTGTACTGGCTCCGCGGGTCGCCGGTGGCGGCGCCGAGCACGGACGGGAAGACCTGCGCCTGGCCGATCCGGCCCGCCGCCGCCAGGTCGCGCAGGTGCCGGCCCTGCTCCACGTCGGTGTGCAGGGTGTCGAAGGGGTTGCCCAGCTCGACGGTGCCCGGGATCGCGTACAGCAGCACCTTCCCGGCCAGCGCCGAGCGGCGCGGCCAGTTGCCCGCCCGCACCGCCTCGTCGACGCTCGCGTACGAACCGCCGCCGGGCTTGGCCAGCAGGTCGGCCGGGCGCAGCACCGCGGAGCCCAGGTGGTCGGCGATCAGCGCGTCCAGCTGGTCCGGGCCCATCCCGAGGTCGGCCGAGTAGCCCGGCTTGAGCTCCAGCTTGATCACCAGCGGCCCGGCGCCCGGGTGCGCGGCGAGCCAGACCCGGACGTCGTCCAGGCAGTTCTCCAGGTACTGGTCGGTGCTGCCGCCGTACAGCTGGGCGGGGGTGCTCGCGGCGGTGCAGTTGTTGGAGTTGCCGAACGGGTTGGAGTGGCTGACCTGCCACCGCTTGGTGAAGATGTTCGGCCAGAGGTCCAGCTCGATCATCCCGGTGCCGGTGTCCAGGCCCTGGGCGAGGTACGGGAAGGCCGCCGGGTCGTAGGTGTTGTGGAGGCCGACGGTGGTCGCGGAGCCGAACGGCAGGTCGCCCGGCCCGGCCGTGGTGGCGTCCGCCGGGGCGGTCGGGATCAGCGCGGCCGCGGCGGCGATCAGGCCGGCGGCCAGGAGTCCGGTCAGGGTGCGGCGTACGGTCATCGGAACGGTCCCCCAAGTCGTGGGATGCCGGCCGCCCTGCTCCCGGGCAGCCTGACGAAGCATCGCCCGCCCGGGCGTGCTCAGGATGAAGAAGGCACGACAATAGCGTGACGGCTGCACCGCTTCTCCCCCGCTCCCCTCCCCTTCCTCCACGCGCTCCGCACCCGTCCCACCCGCCACGCCCGGGACGGTGACGGAACGTCATGGCCTCGGAGCCGCGGGTTAGCGTGGCCCGCGAAACGGGGCGCGGCCGACCGGTGCGCGCCGAGGCGCCGAGCGGCGGAGGCTGCGATGTCCCTGGTCCGGGTCCACAACTTCTCGATCTCCCTGGACGGCTACGGCACGGGCGAGGGCCAGAGCCTCGACGCGCCGTTCGGCCACGCCGGCGGCCGGCTGCACAGCTGGTTCTTCGGCACCCGGACGTTCCGGCGGATGCAGGGCGAGGAGGGCGGCAGCACCGGCGTGGACGACGCGATCGCCCGCACCTGGGCCGACGGCATCGGCGCGGAGATCATGGGCCGCAACAAGTTCGGCCCGCAGCGCGGCCCCTGGCAGGACGAGGACTGGCGGGGCTGGTGGGGGCCGAACCCGCCGTTCCACACCCCGGTCTTCGTGCTCACCCACCATCCGCGCCCCTCGGTGGAGATGGACGGCGGGACGGTCTTCCACTTCCTGGACGCCTCCCCCGAGGAGGCGCTGCGCCGGGCCAGGGAGGCGGCCGGCGGCCTGGACGTGCGGATCGGCGGCGGCCCGAGCAGCGTCCGCGCCTTCCTGGCCGCCGATCTGGTCGACCACCTGCACGTGGTCGTGGTGCCGGTGCTGCTCGGCCGGGGCGAGCGGCTCTGGGACGGGCTCGAAGGGCTGGAGCAGCGCTTCCGCACCGAGGCGGTGAGCAGCCCGAGCGGCGTCACCCACCTCACCTTCACCCGGCCGTAGCCGGCCCTCGTGCGATCGACGGCGGCCTCCCCGCGGGTACGGGGAGGCCGCCGTCGTGCGGTGCTACCGGATCAGACCCGGTCGGCCGCGATCAGCACGTACTGGAAGGAGCCGTCCTTGTAGGACTCGATGAACGCCTCCTCGATGCCGGTCACCAGCGAGGTGGTGTTCCGCAGCTCCCAGTAGGGCAGGGTGTCCGGCGTCAGGTCGATGACGGCCTGCGGCACCAGGCGGTTGTCGGCCATCGCCCGCAGGTACTCGCGGCGGGAGTGGATGTTGCACTCGAAGTGGGCGTTGATCTGCGAGACCCACTTCGAGGGCTGGCCGTAGCGCGGGTTCCAGCAGCCGGTGATGGTCACGTACCGGCCGCCGACGCTCAGCACCCGGGAGTGCTCGGCGAACAGGTCGTGCAGGTCGACGTACATGCTGGACTCGTTGTTCCAGGAGCCCGCGACCGAGCCGGTCTCGATGGGCATGTTCAGCATGTTGGCGACCTGGGAGCGGACGAACCCGCCGATGCCCAGCTCGGCGGCGCGCTTGTTGCCGAAGTCGGCCTGCTGGGTGGAGAGGGTCAGGCCCTCGACCCGGCAGCCGAAGCGCTGGTGGGCCATCACCATCGAACCGCCGCGGCCGCAGCCGGCGTCGACCAGGGTGTGGTCGGCGCGGATGTCGCCGAGGTGGCCGAGCAGCACGTCGGCCTGGGCGGACTCCAGCCGGTGCAGCTCGGCGATCACCTTCTTCTCGCGCTCGGCGTCGGCCGGGTCCCCGATCGCGGCCTGGTCGATCGCGCCGATGCCGTAGTGGTGGTGGTAGAGGCCGTCGACGTCACCCAGGCGGAGGTTGACCGGACGGGCCTCGTGGTCCCAGTAGCGCGCGATGTCGCCCTGGTACGGAGTCGCCGGGCCGGGGATGGTGTTGCCGGGGGTGGTGATGTCGTCGGTCACGGACATGGGTCAGCTCCTAGCGGATGGTCAAGGGGTCGGTCATCAAGGGAAATGCGCTGCCGGCGGGAGGTGGTGCCCCCGGAGGGGCCGGTGTCACCAGAAGTCGGGCAGGGTGTAGCGGTAGGTGTTGGTCTGGTGCCAGTAGTGGTTGCCGTCGACCCACGCGGACACACCGCGCAGGAACCGTACGAGTGTCGGCACCGGGCAGGACACGGCCAGGGCGGCCGCCTCGGCCTCGAAGGCCAGCATCAGCTCGTTGTGGACCTCGACCGCCTTCAGGTAGCCCTCCTTGCGGGAGACGCCCTCGCGCTCGGAGATCACCACCGGCAGGTTCAGGTGCAGTCCGGGGCTGGCCAGCTCCTTCATGTACGAGTACAGGTCGTTGACGATGGTGGTGGCGTTGCCGGCCAGTGCGATCACCCGCTGCATGGCGGGCAGCGCGTGCAGCTCGGCGGGCAGCTCGTAGCCGCCGACGGTGTCCGTGATCGTCGGGCAGGGGCGGAAGTTGTTGAACTGGCGCATGGCCAGGTACTCCCACACCTCCGGGACGTGGTCCGCCTGGTCCCAGGAGGCCTCGGCCAGGTACCCCAGGTGCAGCCGCGCCATGTCGTGCCGGAACCGGTCCGACTGGGAGGGCGTGGCGGCCCGGGTGAAGTACTCCATCGCCGAGTGGTAGGCGCGCCGGGGCGCGTCCGAGCTCAGCGAGGCCTCCCAGCCCGGGTGGTACTCCGTCGTGGTGTGCAGCGGGTCCAGCGCGGTGTGCGCGAGCAGCAGGCGGCTGCCCAGGCCGATCGGCGAACCGCCGAGGTCCTCGCAGTAGCAGTCGTCCACCGCGTTCTCGGCCACCATCAGGCGGGCCGCGAGCATCAGGTGGTCGACGCTCGGCGCGTCCGGGTGGCAGGCCACCATGTAGCGCCCGGTGGAGAAGCCGTTGAAGTCCTTCTCCCACTCCGGCGGGTAGAGCTCGATCTCCTCCATCGCCCAGGCCTTGAGCTTCGCGCTCAGCGCCTCCACCCGCACCGGGTCGGGCTCGGCGATCGGGTGGTGGTAGAGGCCGGGGATCGGGTCGCCGCTCCGGGGCTTGCCGCCGCTCGGCGCCCCGGCGGCCGACCCGGCGGCGGCCGGGGTCGGGGTCGCGGCGGTCGGGACGGGCAGGACGTGGGCGGACGGCACCCGGAACCCGGGCGTCGCCGCCGCGGTCTCGCTCACCGTCGTGGCCTCGGTCGCGGTCGCCTCGGGCGCCGGGACCACCTCGACCGGGACCTCGGGCGTCGGAGCCTGGGGCGCCGAGACCTCGTCCGCCGGGGCCTGCGGCCTGAACTGCAGCCCGGAGGTGCCCAGTCCGCTGGGCCCGCGCAGGATCCGTTCGATCGCGGGGGAGCTCATGGGCCCACCGCCGGGGCGGTGACGGGCCCGGATGGTGTGTCCGGCCTGGCGCACAGGGGCATGGAGCCTCCTCTGAAGGGGGTCGCACAATATGACGGGTCGTCATCCCACCCGCCTCGAACGGGATCTCCGGTCTCCGGCCCCGTCTCGCTCGGTTCACCACCGTAGGCGCGAAGGCGCGTTCCGCATCGCACCAGACGATCTTCATCACCCGATAGGGTGAACGTTCCCCATGCGGGTGTTTGGGCACGCCCCCGTCGTGCATCACCCCGCCCCGCACCTGCGCACTCCCGCCGCGAACCCGCCCGCCGAGCCGCCCGTCCGCGCGTCAACTTGCCGCCACTCGCGCGTGTCCCGCTCCCGCCGGCCGCGTCGTCCCGCTCGTGGCGCGGGCTGTTCGAACGCGAAACGAAATCACCCACGGCCGCCCGCCGGGGGCCGGTCGATCGTCCCGGGCCGGGCCCGGTGCGCGGCCGGGCGCGTAAGGCGGGACAGAATGGGCACGGCGCCGTCGAGGAGGCGGGGCCAGGAAGGAAGACCAGCGCATGGAGAGCCAGGCCCGCAGCCGCACCGCACTCGTGGAGCAGCTCATGGAGCGCTATCCCGACGTGCCCCGGGAGGCGGTGATCAAGGAGGACCTGCTGCGCGGCGGCATGGCCTTCGACGAGTCCGCGCTGAGCGGCAGCGCGGGCGCCGACGGGGGCGGCGAGGTCAAGCCGAAGTCGTACTTCATCTTCTCCTTCGACCACCGCACGCTGCCCGAGCTGGGCGCGGCCGCGCTCAACCGGCCACCGGAGGAGGTCGTGCTGACCGGCGGGCCGTACGGGCTGCGCCGCACGGTGGTGTCGGTGCGGGTGAACCCGGACTCGCCGTACCGGGTCGGCGCCGGGGACGACGGCACGCTCGGCCTCTACCTGGACGGTGCGCGGATCGCCGACGTCGGCCTGCCGCCGATGCCGGACTACTACCGGCACACGCTGGCCAACGGGAAGTCGGTGATGGAGGTCGCCCCGACCATCCAGTGGGGCTACCTGATCTACCTCACGGTGTTCCGGGTCTGCCAGTACTTCGGCGCCAAGGAGGAGTGCCAGTACTGCGACATCAACCACAACTGGCGCCAGCACAAGGCGGCCGGCCGCCCGTACACCGGGGTCAAGCCGGTCGAGGAGGTGCTGGAGGCGCTGGCGATCATCGACCGGCACGACACCGCCCGGGCTTCCCAGGCGTACACCCTCACCGGCGGCGCGATCACCTCGCACGTCGGCGGCCGGGACGAGGCCGACTTCTACGGGCAGTACGCCAAGGCCATCGAGGAGCGCTTCCCCGGCCGCTGGATCGGCAAGGTGGTGGCCCAGGCACTGCCGCGCGAGGACGTCCAGCGCTTCCACGACTACGGCGTGCGGATCTATCACCCCAACTTCGAGGTGTGGGACAAGCGGCTGTTCGAGCTCTACTGCCCGGGCAAGGAGCGCTACGTCGGCCGGGACGAGTGGCACCGCCGGATCCTCGACTCCACCGAGGTGTTCGGCCCGGAGAACGTGATCCCCAACTTCGTCGCGGGCGTGGAGATGGCCGAGCCCTTCGGCTTCACCACGGTGGACGAGGCGATCGCCTCCACCGAGGAGGGCCTGCGCTTCTTCATGTCCCGCGGCGTGGTGCCGCGCTTCACCACCTGGTGCCCCGAGCCCACCACCCCGCTCGGCAAGGCCAACCCGCAGGGCGCGCCGCTGGAGTACCACATCCGACTGCTGCAGACCTACCGGGGCACCCTGGAGGAGTTCGGCCTCTCCTCGCCGCCCGGGTACGGCCCGGCGGGCCCCGGCAAGGCCGTGTTCTCGGTGAGCTCCTTCATGGACTCGCTGACCGGCTGAGGACCCGCCCCGGTGGTGCGGGCCGCGACGCCCGCACCACCGGCCGCCGTCAGCCCGCGTGCTGCGGGCGGACGGTGAGGATCTGCTCGGCCCGGCCCAGCGGCCCGCGGACGTCGTGCAGCACGGTGCTGGTGACGCCGTGCCCGGCCGGGCCGAAGCTGACGCTGGTGTCCAGGCCGGTCCAGCCGCCCTCGGGGCGGCGGTGGAAGTGGATCGTCAGGTCGGTGTTGGGGAACATCCACTCGGTGGGGCTCTGCCGCACGGCGATGCCGTTGGCGGTGTCCACCAGCATGACGAAGGAGGCGTGCGGGCCGCTGGGCTCCCCGGCGACCAGCTCGACCGGGGTGGAGAGCCAGGCGGCGGCGCGGCCCGGGGCGCTCTCCCGGCGGCGGACGTCGATCGAGGCGATGTAGCCGCCGCCCCAGACCCCGCGCATCGTCCAGGGCTCGAACTCCTCGGGCGCGGGCAGCGGCTCGTCGTGGGTGCCGGCGACGGCGGTGGTGTCCAGCTCGGCGAGGAACCAGGCGCGGGCCCGGACCACGGCGCGCCCGCCGATCGTCACGGTGGCCTCGACCAGCTCGATGGTGCGGCCGGGGCGGACGGTCTCCACCGTGATCTCGCACTCGTCGAGGGCGATCAGGCCGAGTATGTCGTAGCTGATCCGGGCCAGCGCCAGGCCGTCGGCGGGGCGGCCGGTCCCCTGCTGGTCGGCCCTTCGCTGGTCGGCCCGGTACCGGTCGATGGCGTGCACGATCAGGCCGCCGAGCGGGCTGAAGTGCTGCTCGTCGGGGTGCCAGGCGCCCTGCGCCTGCACGGTGGGCTTGTAGGTGTGGTCGCCGGTGCGCTGGTAGTAGCTGTCGGGCGCGGCGTTGGGGGTGGTCACGTGCGCTTCTCCTCGGGCCGGATCGCTGGCTGCCGGGCGGGCGCCGCCGGGGTACGACGGCGCCCGACCTCGGCGTTCAGGATCGTAAGGGGCCGAACCGCCCGCGCGGCGTCACGGGTGACGCATCCCACACCCCCGGGGGATCCGGCCGGTCAGTGCGCGGCGAGCGGGTAGTGGTCGGAGAGGTCGGTGTAGGTGTAGCTCTTGCCCCAACTGCTGACCGTCCAGGGCGCGCTGTGCACCCGGACCACCTCGTTGACGTACTGCTGCGGGCGGGCGTGGTCGGCCCGGTAGAGGACGTAGTCGAGGTCCTCCTTGGGCTCGCCCGGGTAGCGGTAGGCGGCGATGGAGTTGTCGACGGTGTCGAAGGAGTTCGGCCAGCCGGTGCGGGCGGAGGCCGGGGCGAGGTTGCCGTTGCTCAGCAGCGCCTGGTACTCGGAGCCGTGCGAGTCGATGTTGAGGTCGCCCGCGACCAGGACCGGCTCGTCGGCCGGGATCCGCTTGGCGTCCAGGAAGGCGCGCATCGCGGTGAGCTGCTTGGCCCGGATGTCCGCGGCCTGGCCGCCCGCGCAGCCGGAGTCGGTGGACTGGAGGTGGGTGCCGACCACGTGGGTGCGGCGGCCGTTGACGTCCAGCACCGCGTACGCGAAGCCCTTGTTGGAGAACCAGTCCGAGCCGCAGGCGTCCTTGAAGACGTACTGCTCCTTGCGCAGGATCGGCCACTTGCTGAGCAGGGTGACGCCGCCGTCCTCGGGGGTGGTGGAGCTGTAGCTGCCGGAGGTGGCGTCCCAGCCGCTGGTGGAGCGGCCGACCACCGGTGTGTGGTACGGGTAGGCGGCCGAGGCCTTGGCGGTGAGCGCGTCGGAGGCCGCGTTGTCGAAGGCCTCCTCCAGCACGACCACGTCGTGGCCCTGGAAGAAGTCCGCCGAGGCGATGGCCTGCGCCCGGTACTGCTGGCCCCAGTTGGGGTAGAGCGAGGTGCTCATCAGGAAGGTGTTGTAGGTCAGCACGTCGAGCGGGGGCGCGGTCGTCGGGGCGGTCTCGGCCGAGGCCGGGGCGGCGCCGAGCACGGCGAGGACGGTGGCGGCGGCACCGGCGGCGAGGGTGCGGCGGACGGACGACAGGGGCATCGGGCCTCCAGGAGGGCATCGCGGGTGTTGTCGTGGACCCGTCGGGTCAAGGGATGTTGTGTATCCAACTCGGCTCCCCGCACGGCCCGCAAGACAGCGGGCGAGCATGTGATGAACTCGTCGGTAACACCCGCGTCGAGGGCCTGACGGGCGGTCACCGCCCCGCCCCTCCGTACCGCGTGCCGGGAGCGGCGGTCAGACTGTCCCCAGCACCACGGAAGAACGGACGGGGGAAGGCATGGCCCGCAGGAAGAAGCAGAAGAGGCCGCTCGCGGAGGGGGTGGTCCGGCCGCCGAAGCGGGTCCGCAGGCGCCCGGAGCCGCAGCTGTCGCCGAAGGCGGTCCGCCGGACGGCCTGGCTGGTCGGGGTGCTCACCCCGGTGCTGATGGTCGGCCTGGCCGTGCTCGGCAGCAACCCGGACTACGAACTCCCCTGCGGCATCCTGGCGTTCGTGGTGCTCTCGGCGGGCGTCATCGGGCTCGGCTTCGTCCGGCCCCGCGGCCTGGTCATCTGGCCGGCCGTCCTGTTCGGCGTGCTGCTGCTGGCGCTGCCGGCGGGGAGCATCCGGGCGCAGATCCTCACCGACCGCGGGGTGGAGACCGCCGTGGTGGTCACCGCGGCCCACAGCGCCAAGGACAAGAACGGCACCGTCAGCTGGACCTGCGACCTCCGCCGCGCCGACGGCCGGCCGCTGCCGCACGCCCGGGTCGGCGGCTTCGGCTGCTCGGCGTACGCCGTCGGCGACACCGAGAACGTCCTGGTCGACCCGGCGGGCTGGGCCCCGCCGGTCTCCCTGGACGAGGACCTCCCGTTCCGCCGCGGCGGCGTCTACGTCACCGCGGCGCTGGCCGTCCTGTGGGGCCTGCTCACCCTGGTCGCGGCGCGCCGCACCCTGCGGGATCCGGGCGCCGCGGCTGGTCAGCGGGGCGGCAGGTAGCGCACCAGGACGTCGGAGCCGGTGCCGTTCAGGGCGCCGAACAGCAGGGTGGTGCCGAACGCGTCCACCGCGGGCGCGAAGGACGGGCCGACGCCCTCGGCGACCCGCTCGACCAGGCCGGTCCACAGGTCCCGCCGGAAGAGGTCCGGGGCGCCGTTGGTGTCGCCGGGCACCAGGCCGGCGTCGTCCGAGACGAAGTGGACCCAGCGGTCGTCCGCCGTCATGACGCCCGGCTGGGTGCCGGCGGGGGCCACCTCGGTGACCGCCCCGGTGCGCAGGTCGCGGGCGAGGAGCGCGACGCGGGTGGCGCCCTGGCCGGGCTCGAACACCCGGAACAGCGCGAACCGGCCGTCGGGGCTCAACCGGCTCTGCCGCACGGCGTCGCGCAGGGTGCCGCTCGCGTCGACGCTCGCGCCCTCGATCCGGCCGGTGCGGGTGTCGTAGACGTAGAGCGGGAAGAGCTGGCGGGCGGGCGGCGGCTTCAGGGCGGGCTGGGCGGGCCGGGAGGTCGGGCCGGTCGCGGCGGCCGGCAGCAGGTTGGCCGCCTTCGACCGGAACGCGACGGTCCGGCCGTCCGCGCTGAGCGAGGGCTCCACCGAGCCGCCGTCGGCGGGGGCGCCGCCCTGCCCGGTGCTGACCAGCCGGGTGCCGCCGGTCCGGCGGTCCGTCAGGTAGACGTTGGCGGTGCCGGCCCCTGCCCCGGGGGCGAGGTCGGCGCGGTCCGAGGAGTAGGCGACGAAGCGGCCGTCGGCGCTGATCGCGGGGCTGACGGAGTTTCCGGCGCCGGTGCCGGCGGTGACCAGCTCGGTGCGGCCGGTCAGGCGGTCGCGGACGTAGACGTCGGTGCGGCCGCTGCCGTTCCCGGGGACGGCGTTGGCGGCGTCGCTGCTGAAGGCGACGTAGCGGCCGTCGGCACTGATCGCCGCCTGGCTGGTGGAGCCGTCCAGCTGGGCGCCGTCGTCGGCGAGGCTGACCCGCTCGGTGTGCCGCGTCCACAGGTCGCGGACGAAGACGTCGTAGAGGCGGTTGGTATCCCCGGGCACCAGGTTCGAGGCCAGCGAGGCGAACAGGGCGTACCGGCCGTCGGCGCTCAGCCCGAGCGGCTCGGACCAGTCGTCGGCGGGCGCGCCGTCGGGGCTCACGTTCACCCGGACCGGGTCACCGCTCGCGGACGCGGATCCGGACGTGAGCGTGAGCGTGGCCGCGGGCTCGGGCCCCGCGTGGGCCGCCGGTGCCGCGGTGCCCGCCAGCAGCGCGGCCGCCAGGACACAGACCACCCGGAGCGTCGTCGTCTTCATGGGCTCCCCTCCCCTTGGATTCCTCGTGGATTCCCCCGCACTCCCCCGTCCCCCCAGGGGGAAGCCAACCCTCCGGTCGTGGCCACGGTCAACCCGGCCACCCCCGAGACGGGTACGATCTCGCCAACTCCCCTCCACATCGGGCGTGTTCCCGCTCTTCCTTGCCGGTTCGGCAAAAACCCCTTGGCCGTGGGCGGCCACCGGTGCGAGGGTCCGGGAATGACCGTTGACGAACCCTCTGCCCTGCCGACGGCCCTGCCCGGCGGCCTGCTCCTGCGCGAGTCCCGGCCGGAGGACGAGGAGCGGATCGGCGCGCTGCTCACGGAGCGGGGCGACCCGGGGGACGCGCTCGACCACCGCCTGGTGGTCGAGGACCCGGACGCCGGCCGGTCGGCCAGCGCCGTGGTGGTCGACGGCGACCGGGTCGTCTCCACCGCCACCCTGCTCGACGAGGAGCTGCGCCTCGGCGGTGTCCGACTGCCCGCCGGGCAGGTCGACATGGTCGCCACCGACGGGGAGTACGAGGGCCGCGGCCTGGTCCGGGCCCTGCTGCGGTGGGCGCACGCACGCTCCGCCGCGCGCGGGCACGTGGTCCAGGTGATGATCGGAATCCCGTACTTCTACCGGCTGTTCGGCTACGAGTACGCGATCGACATCCCGGTCTCGCGGCCGCTGCTCACCGCCCCGCCCAGCATCGGCGCCGGGGACGCCCCCGCACTGCGCACCGCCCGTGCGGCGGACCTGCCCGCGCTGGCCGCGCTCCAGGAGCAGGCGCAGCGCGGCTTCGACCTCGCGATGGGCCACGCCCCCGCCCGCTGGCGCTGGCTGCTGGCGCACGAGGCGAGCACCCTGCGGGTGGTCGAGCGCGCGGGCGAGGTGGTGGCGGTGGGCCGCACCACCCCGGTGGACGACGGCGAGTTCCACCTGGTCGAGGCGGCCGCCGCGGACGAGCGGGCGGCGCGCGAACTGCTCGCCGGCGTGGCGGCGTTGGCGCCCGAGGCGCGGCTCCAGGTGGTGCACCGGCCCGGCACCCTGCCGGCCACCGTCTGGCACGGGCTGCTGGACGACACCCCGCGCCCCGAGGCGGAGCAGTACTACGTCCGCATCCCCGATCCGGCCGTGCTGCTCGACCGGCTGCGCCCCCTGTTCCGCCAACGCCTCGCCGCCGCCGGCCTGGACCGCGCCGACGGCGAACTGCTGCTCTCCACCTACCGCGCGCACTACCGGATCCCGCTCGGCGAGCAGGATCCGGGCGAGGTGGTCACCGGCGGCACGATGCAGGGCACGGGCCCGGGCGGCGGCGTGGGCGTGGCGCCGGACGCGCTGGCGGCGCTGCTCTTCGGGCCGTACGGGCTGGAGGGGTTGAGCCGCATCCGGCCGGACGTGTACGGGCGTGGGGACGAGGAGCTGCACCGGGCGCTGTTCCCGCCGCTGACGTCCGATCTGCTGACGTACTACCTGCCGTGACGTCCCGTCCGCCGGGCCCCGTCACGGGGACCCCGCCCTGTCGGGGCCCGGCGGCCGGGGCGTAGGGTGCGCCCTGTGAACGAACTGATCTTCCGGGGGAAAGACAAGTTCCGCCCGTCCTGGTCCGATTTCGGCCTGCTCGCGGTCATCCTCTCGGCCCAACTCGTCATCGGCTACAAGAGGCTCGGCCTCGTCCCGACGCTCCTGATCGTCGCCGGGACCCTGGTGATCGCCGTCCCGAGCCGCTTCGCCACCATGCGGTGCTGGAGCCGGGTCGGTGCCGACGGGATCACCCTCTGCTGGGGGCTCGGCCGTGGCCGCACCTACTCCTGGCAGCAGATCGCCTGGATCGACGTGCGGGAGACCAAGGGCTTCGGCATGAGCGAGGGCACGCGCGCGGCCCGGATCCACACCGTCGACGGCCGGCGCCGCTCGCTTCCGGCCCTCCAGAGCAGCACCTTCTACCCGTCGGCCGACTTCGACACGGACTTCCGCCGGGTCGTCAACTGGTGGGAGCTCAGCACCGAGCCGGGCGAGCGCGTCCGGCCGGGCGCCCAGGTGCGGGACCGGCTGACGCCGGTGAAGGTCGGGCTCCTGGCCTCCGTCGTCCTCGGTGCCGTCATCCTCGTCGACGTCCTGCGGTAACCACCGGAACTCCCGGTTCGGCTCCGGTTCCCACCCGGGAGCCGGAGCCGACCTGTGTTCCGCGCGACCGAAGCGCCGTCGGCGCACCGCGGTGCCGCCGGTCAGTCGACCACGGTGACCGTGAAGCCCTCGGGCGCCCGCAGCCGGACCGCGCCGGTGTGGTCGGTGGTCACCTCGATCGGCAGTCCGGCCACCGTCAGCCCGTCGATCCGCAGCGACTCGTACCCGGCGGGCACCCGCGCCCGGACCGTCAGCCGGCGGCCCGGTGCGTCGGCCTCCAGGCCGAGCAGCGACTGGAGGACCGTCACGGCGGAGGCGGCGGCCCAGGCCTGCGGGCGGCAGGACGCCGGGTACGGGACGGGACGGGCGTAGTGCTCGCGCGGGTGGCCGCCGAAGAGTTCGGGCAGCCGGTGGTCGAAGCCCGCGGCGGCGCGCACCAGTCCGGCGGCCAGCGGCTCGGCGGCCTCGTGCAGTCCGGCCTTGGCGAGGCCGTGGACGGCGATGGCGCTGTCGTGCGGCCAGACCGAACCGGTGTGGTAGCCGAGCGGGTTGAAGCCGGCCGCGGCGGCGTCCAGGGTGCGCAGCCCGTAGCCGCTGTCCATACCCGGGGCGGTGAGCCGGGCGGCGACCAGGGCGCTCTCCTCGGCGTCGAGCAGGCCGGTGCCGAGCAGGTGGCCCATGTTGGAGGCGATCGAGTCGACCCGGCGCTTGTCGCCGTCGAGGGCGACCACCGGGTAGCGGCCGTTTCCGTCCTCGGTCCAGAAGGCGTCGCGGAAGCGTTCCCGCAGCCGCTCGGCCCAATGCCGCCAGTGCTCGGCGCCGGGGCGGCCGAAGGCCTCCAGCAGGTCGGCCGCCTTGACCGCCGCCTCGTGGGCGTAGGCCTGGACCTCGCTGAGCGCGATCGGGGCGTCGGCGATCCGGCCGTCGCGGAAGCGGATGCTGTCGGAGGAGTCCTTCCAGCCCTGGTTGGACAGGCCGCTGCCGGTGCTGTCCACGTACTCCAGGAAGCCGTCGCCGTCCGCGTCGGCGTACCGCTCCAGCCACTCGAGGGCGGCCTCGGCGTGCGGGAGGAGGTCCTCGACCTGGTCGGCGGGCAGGCCCCAGCGCCAGGCGTCGTGCAGCAGGACGAGCCAGAGCGGGGTGGCGTCGGCGGTGCCGAAGTAGCAGGGCGGCAGGTGGGCGCCGGTGTCGAGGTGCTGCTCGGCGCGGCGGACCTCGTGCAGGATCTTGCCGGGCTGCTCCTCGGTGGCCGGGTCGACGGCGCGGCCCTGGCGCCGGGCCAGGGTGCGCAGGGTGCCGGCGGCGAGTTCGGTGCCGAGCGGGAGGAGCATCCGGGCCGCCCAGAGCGAGTCGCGGCCGAACAGGGTGAGGAACCAGGGCGCGCCGGCGCCGAGGAAGGTGTCGGCGGGGCTCAGCGGGTCGGTGAGCAGCAGGCCGCGCAGGTCCTGGTGGGAGCGGGCGAGCCAGTGGCCGAGGTCGTGTTCGCGGCCGGTGACCTCGGGGGCGCGCCAGGGGGCGGCGTCGGCGGGCGGGGCGGGGAAGAGGTCGCCCTCGGCGTGTTCGGCGGTGCACTCCAGGACGGCGTGCCAGGACTGGCCGGGGGCGAGTTCGATGTCGTAGCCGGCGGTGCCGGTGGCGGGGTCGAGGTGGTCGGGGGCCGGGGTGAGGGCGAGGACGGCGGTGAGCGGGCCCCGGCTCCAGCGCAGTGCGTCGTCGCCGTCGGCGCCGGGGGTCAGCGGGGTGTCGGCGCGGCCGGCCTTGACGGTGTCCATCGCGGCGAAGTCGCTCTCGGCGCGCAGGTCCAGGCGCAGCCGGGCGGTGAGGTCGCCGCCGTTGTGGACGGTGTAGCGCTCGGTGAGGCGTCCGGGGGCGAGTGCGCGGCGGCGTTCCAGGGTGGTGGCGGGGTCGGCGGTCCGCTCGGCGAGGCCGCGCAGCACGGTGACGAAGGTGGTGCTGCCGTCCGGGCCCTCGGCGGTGGCGACGGGTGCGTTGGGGACGCCGGGGACGCTGGCCTCCAGGCGGGAGAGGATCCGGCGGTCCCCGTGGAAGAAGCCGTCCGCTCCCCCGGCGAACCGGCCGTCGGGGCGGGAGGCGCAGAAGCTCGGGGCGGCCACGGAGAGCCGGGCGTCGTGCAGGAACGGCTGCAGGTCAATCGCTTCCATCGCTGACATGGTCTCTTCATCCTCTGCTGGGGGCTTGACAGTTGCTTCCACCCGGGCGCAACCTTTCTGCCGTTGGAGCGTTCCAAGACATTAAACCCCCTGGTGGGGATGATGGAACCCCGGATTGGAACGCTCCAACATTCATGTCGATGGAGACAGAACCTAGGATCGCCGTCATGCATGCACACTCATCGCCCCGGCCCAGGACAGGGTCCGCCGTGACCCTCGAAATGGTCGCCGCCCGGGCCGGCGTGGGCCGCCAGACGGTCTCCAACGCGATCAACTCGCCCGAGCTGCTGCGCCCGCAGACGCTGGAGCGGGTCCGGCGCGCCATCGACGAGCTCGGCTACCGGCCGCACCGGGCCGCGCAGGCCCTGAAGACCAGGGCCAGCCGGCTGATCGGCTACGGCATCCGCTCCAGCAGCACCGGCGTCGCGACCCCCGTCCTGGACCGGTTCCTGCACTCGCTCTCCGAGGCCGCCGACCGGGCCGGCTACCGGGTGGTGCTGTTCGCCGTCGCCCCCGGGGACGACGAGCTCACCAGCTACCGGCAGCTGCTGGACGAGCACGGCGCGGACGGCTTCGTGCTCAGCGGCACCGACCGCGGCGACCGCCGCCAGGGCTGGCTGCACGAACAGGGCGTCCCGTACGTCGCCTTCGGCCGCACCTGGAGCGGCCGGGACGTCGGCGACTGGGTCGACGTGGACGGCGCCGCCGGGACCTCGGCCGCCGTCCGGCACCTGGCCGGGCTCGGCCACCGCAGGATCGGCTTCCTCGGCTGGCCCAAGGGCTCCGGCGTCGGCGACGACCGCGCCCGCGGCTGGCAGAGCACGATGCGCGAACTGGGCCTGCCCACCCGGGGCCGCCGGGCCGAGAGCCCGGACGACCCGGAGCGCGCCACCGAGGCCGCCGAGCGGCTGCTCGCGGCCGGCGCGACCGCGGTCGTGGCCGCCAGCGACACCCTGGCCCTCGGCTGGTACCAGGCGCTGCGGCACGACGGCCGCACCCCCGGCCCGGAGGCGGCCGTCATCGGCTTCGACGACTCGCCGATCGCCCCCCTGCTCTTCCCCTCGCTGTCCAGCCTCGCCCAGCCGCTCGACGCGGTCGGCCGCGAGTGCATGCGACTCCTGCTCGACCGGCTCGGCGACCGGCAACGGCCGACCGAACACGTCCTGCTGGAACCGGAACTGGTGCTCCGCGAAAGCGTGTGACACCGCTCCCCCGAGCCGTCTCCGACCCATCCCCCCACCCTCGCAAGGAGATCACGCATGGCCACCTCCCGCACCCTCGCCGCGGCCGCCGTCTGCGCGGCCGTCGCCCTCGGCGCCGTCACCGGCTGCTCCTCCTCCGGCGGCTTCGGCGACTCGACGGCCAAGCAGTCCTCCGGCGGCAAGCAGGACCTGACGGTGCTGATCGCCACCTCCGGCGAGGCCGAGACCGCCGCGGTCAAGGCGGCCACCGCCGCCTGGGCACAGCAGACCGGCAACAGCGTCACGGTGCAGATCGCCAGCAACATCAACCAGCAGCTCGGCCAGGCCCTCGCCGGCGGCACCCCGCCGGACCTCTTCTACGTCAACTCCGACCAGTTCGCGAACTACGCCAAGGGCGGCTCGCTCTACGCCTACGGCGACCAGATACCCGACGCCGCGGACTTCTCCGAGCAGCTGCGCAAGGCCTTCAGCAACGACGGCAAGCTCACCTGCCTGCCCAAGGACAGCTCCACCCTGGGCCTGGCGATCAACACCGACCTCTGGAAGCAGGCCGGCCTGACCGAGGCCGACTACCCCACCACCTGGCAGCAGCTGTCCGACGACGCCGCCAAGCTCACCAAGAACGGCGTCACCGGCCTCGTCACCGCCCCCGACTACCAGCGGGTCGGCGCCCTGCTGAAGGAGGCCGGCGGCTGGATCACCGACCCCGAGCAGAAGACGATGACCGCCGACAGCCCGGCCAACAAGCAGGCGCTGGAGTACCTCCAGTCCATGATGAAGGCCGGCTCCGCCAAGTACGTCGCCGAGGTGGACGCCGGCTGGGGCGGCGAGGCGCTCGGCAAGGGCAAGGCCGCGATGACCATCGAGGGCAACTGGCTGAAGGGGGCGATGGCCAAGGACTTCCCGAACGTCCCGTACAAGGTGCTCCCCCTGCCCGCCGGCCCGGCCGGCCCCGGCACCCTCGCCTTCAGCAACTGCTGGGGCATCGCCGCCAAGAGCACCCACCAGGCCGCCGGCGTCGACCTGGTCAAGCACCTGACCAGCGCCGACCAGCAGCTGGAGTTCTCCAAGGCCTTCGGCGTGATGCCCTCGCGCACCAGCGCGCTGGCCACCTACGCCCAGCAGTACCCGGAGTCCAAGGCCTGGGTCGACGGCGTCGCCACCTCCCAGGCGCCGGTCACCATCGCCGGGTTCAACCAGGTGCTCACCCAGTTCAACACCGACCTCCAGTCGCTGAAGACCGGAGACCCGGCGGCCGTCCTGGGCAGCCTCCAGCGCAACGGCGAGCAGGCGCTCAAGAATGCCAAGTAAGAGCGCCGCCCGTACCGACCGCACCGCCCGTACGGCCCGCACCGCCGGGACGAAGGCCGGGCGCGGCCTGCGCGAGGGAGCGTGGGGCTGGCTGTTCACCGGCCCCATGGTCCTCGTCCTCGGGCTCTTCATGGTCCTGCCCATCGCGATGGCCCTGTGGGTCAGCCTGCTGCACTGGGACGGCCAGTCCAACCCCTTCAGCGGCAGCGCGGACTTCGTCGGCCTGGACAACTACCGGCGGCTGTTCACCCAGGACGGCCTGGACCGCACCCTGTTCGCCACCTCGCTGCGCAACACCCTGTACTACGTGGTGCTGACCGTGCCGCTCCAGACGGGGCTGGCGCTCTTCCTCGCCATCGCCGTCAACCAGCGGATGCTGCGCGGCCGGGGCGCCCTGCGCACGGTGTTCTACTTCCCGTCCGTCACCAGCTCGATCGCCGTCTCGACGGTCTTCCTCTTCCTCTTCCAGGGCAGCGGCGCCGTCAACCGGATGCTCGGCTGGCTCGGCGTCCAGGGGCCGAACTGGTTCGCCGACCCGCGCGGACTGGTCTGGCTGGTCCTCGGCTGGTTCGGCGTCGACCAGCCCGCGCCGACCGCCGGCGGGCCGCTCGGACTCTCCTGGTCCGAGTGGTTCGCCGGGCCCTCGGTCGCGATGTCCACCCTGGTCCTGATGGCGGTCTGGACCACCTCCGGCACGTTCATGCTGATCTTCCTCGCCGCCCTCCAGGACATCCCGCGCGAACTGGAGGAGGCCGCCGCCCTGGACGGCGTCAACCGCCGCCAACTGCTGCGCCACGTCACCCTGCCCGCGCTGCGGCCCGTCCTGTTCCTCGTCCTGACCCTCGGCCTGATCTCCACCTGGCAGGTCTTCGACCAGGTCTACGTGATGGGCAAGGGCGCCCCCGGCAACACCACCCTCACCCCCGCCTACCTGTCCTACTCCTCCGGCTTCGACAACGCCGACTACGGGCAGGGCGCCGCCATCGCCTTCGTCCTGCTCGGCCTGATCCTGCTGCTCACCGCCGTCCAGCGGTGGGTGCTGCGGGAACGGGACGGCAAGCCGGGGCGGAAGGGAGCCCGACGTGCCGCGCACTGACGCCCCGCGGGCCGAGGACCGGCCGGTCCTCGGCCGCTTCCCCCGACCGCTGCGCCTCCTCGGCTACGCGGCCCTGGCCGGCTTCGCGTTGATCTACCTGCTGCCGTTCCTACTGCAGCTGGTGAACAGCTTCAAGACCGACCCGGACGCGGCCGCCCACCCGATGTCGCTGCTCCCGGACGGCGGCACCCTCGCCTCCTACCGGCGGCTGCTCGGGCTGGCGGACGGCGTGGAGAACGTCCCGTTCCTGCGCTGGCTGGGCAACAGCGTGGTGGTGACCGTCCTGGTCACGGCCGGCCGGGTGCTGTTCGACTCGATGGCGGGCTACGCGCTGGCCCGGATCAGGTTCCCCGGCCGGCGGCTGCTCTTCGGCTTCGTGCTCGCCGTGATGGCGGTGCCGGGCGTGGTGCTGCTGATCCCCAAGTTCCTGGTGCTGAAGAGCTTCGGCATGTTCGACACCTACAGCGGGATGGTCCTGCCCCTGCTGGTCGACGCCGCCGGGATCTTCATCATGAAGCAGTTCTTCGAGTCGGTGCCGCGCGAGATCGAGGAGGCGGCGCGGATCGACGGCGCCGGGACCTTCCGGATCTTCTGGTCGGTCGTACTGCCGATGTCCCGGCCCTCCCTGATCACCCTCACCGTGCTCTCCTTCCAGGGCTCCTGGAACGAGTTCACCCACTTCCTGGTCTCCACCCAGTCCAGCGACCACGACACCCTGACCACCGGACTCGCCCACTTCGTCGCCGGCGGCCTCGGCTCCGGCACCCAGTACCCGCTCAAACTGGCGGCCGCGCTCGTCTCCACCCTCCCGGTGGCGCTGCTGTTCTTCTGCTTCCAGCGGCACTTCGTGCGCGACGCCAACTCGGGCTCGTCCAAGGGCTAGCCCCCGCTTCTTCCCCTCTCCCATCCCTTCCGCACCACTCTGGAGAACGCCCGTGCCCGCCCGCATCGAGGACTACGCGCTGATCGGCGACATGCAGACCGCCGCCCTGGTCGGCCGGGACGGCTCCGTCGACTGGCTCTGCCTGCCCCGCTTCGACTCCCCGGCGGTCTTCGCCGGCCTGCTGGGGACCGACGAGCACGGCTTCTGGCGGCTCGGCCCGGGCGGCGACACCGCCGCCCCGGCCGTGCCCGCCGACCGCCGCCGCTACCGGGGTGACTCGCTGATCCTGGAGCAGGAGTGGGACACCGACGGCGGCACCGTGCGGGTGGTGGACTTCATGCCCCCGCGCGGTACCGCCGCCCCACAGCTGATCCGGATCGTCGAGGGTGTCTCCGGCACCGTGCGGATGCGCTCCGCACTGCGGATGCGCTTCTCCTACGGCCGGGTGGTGCCCTGGGTCCGCCGCGTCGAGGAGGGCGGGCAGTCGCGCACGGTGGCCGTGGCCGGCCCCGACTCCGTGTGGCTGGACGGCGAGGCCGAGACCTACGGCCGCGACCTCACCACCTACGCCGACTTCACCGTCACCGCCGGGGAGCGGATCGCCTTCGCCCTCACCTGGCAGGCCTCCCACCTCGACGCGCCCAAACCCCCGGACGCCGAGGGCATGCTCGACGCCACCGCCGACTTCTGGCACGACTGGGCCGACCAGTGCACCTACCAGGGCCCCTACCGCGAAGCCGTGATCCGCTCCCTGATCACCCTCAAGGGCCTCACCTACGCCCCCACCGGCGGCATCGTCGCCGCCCCCACCACCTCCCTGCCCGAGGACAT
>NZ_JBHVVE010000018.1:0-165585 GCF_042883725.1 Kitasatospora sp. NPDC058184 | reverse complement strand
CCCCCGGGCTGGTCCGTACGGACCAGCCCGGGGGCCTCCAGTGCCTCAACTCGCCTGGATTCAGCCGAGGTTGGCGAGCGCCTCGTTGAAGGTCTTCGACGGGCGCATCACGGCGGCGGCCTTGGCCGGGTCCGGCTGGTAGTAGCCGCCGAGGTCGACCGGCGAGCCCTGGACGGCGATCAGCTCGTCCACGATGGCCGACTCCTGCTCGGTCAGCGTCGCGGCCAGGCCGGCGAAGGCCTGGGCCAGCTCGGCGTCGTCGGTCTGCTTGGCCAGCTCCTGGGCCCAGTAGGTGGCCAGGTAGAAGTGGCTGCCGCGGTTGTCGATGCCACCGAGGCGGCGGCTCGGCGACTTGTCCTCGTTGAGGAAGGTGCCGGTGGCGCGGTCCAGGGTGTCGGCCAGCACCTGGGCGCGGGCGTTGTCCGTGGTGGTGGCCAGGTGCTCGAAGCTGGCGGCCAGCGCGAAGAACTCGCCCAGGCTGTCCCAGCGCAGGTAGTTCTCCTTGACCAGCTGCTGGACGTGCTTCGGGGCGGAGCCGCCGGCGCCGGTCTCGAACAGGCCGCCGCCCGCCATCAGCGGGACGACCGACAGCATCTTGGCGCTGGTGCCCAGCTCCAGGATCGGGAACAGGTCGGTCAGGTAGTCACGCAGCACGTTGCCGGTCACCGAGATGGTGTCCTCGCCGCGGCGGATGCGCTCCAGCGAGAACGTGGTGGCGTCGACCGGGGACTTGATCTCGATCTGCAGGCCGGTGGTGTCGTGCTCCGGCAGGTACTTCTTGACCTTCTCGATCAGCACCGCGTCGTGGGCGCGGTTCTCGTCCAGCCAGAACACCGCCGGGACGCCGGTGGCGCGGGCGCGGGTGACGGCCAGCTTGACCCAGTCCTGGATCGGCAGGTCCTTGGTCTGGCAGGCGCGGAAGATGTCGCCCGGCTGGACGGCCTGCTCCAGCACCACGTTGCCCTCGGCGTCGACCAGGCGGACGGTGCCCGCGGCGGCGATCTCGAAGGTCTTGTCGTGCGAGCCGTACTCCTCGGCCTTCTGGGCCATCAGGCCGACGTTCGGCACCGAGCCGATGGTCGCCGGGTCCAGGGCGCCGTGGGCGCGGCAGTCGTCGATGACGGCCTGGTACACGCCGGAGTAGCTGCTGTCCGGCAGCACGGCGAGGGTGTCGGCCTCCTTGCCGTCCGGGCCCCACATGTGGCCGGAGGTGCGGATCATGGCCGGCATCGAGGCGTCGACGATGACGTCGCTCGGCACGTGCAGGTTGGTGATGCCCTTGTCGGAGTCGACCATGGCCAGGGCCGGGCCCTCGGCCAGCTCGGCCTCGAAGGAGGCCTTGATCTCGGCGCCCAGGTGCGGCACGTTGTCGAGGCCGGCCAGGATGCCGCCGAGGCCGTTGTTCGGGTTCAGACCGGCGGCGACGAGCACCTCGCCGTACTTCGCGAAGGTCTTCGGGAAGAAGGCGCGGACCACGTGGCCGAAGATGATCGGGTCGGAGACCTTCATCATGGTGGCCTTGAGGTGCACCGAGAACAGCACGCCCTCGGCCTTGGCCCGGGCGATCTGCGCGGCCAGGAACTCGTTCAGGGCGGCGACGTGCAGCACCGAGGCGTCGACGACCTCGCCCGCCAGCACCGGCACCTTCTCGCGCAGCACGGTGGTGGTGCCGTCCTCGCCGAGCAGCTCGATGCGCAGCGCACCGTCACCGGCGATCACGGCGGACTTCTCGGTCGACCGGAAGTCGTTCTCACCCATGGTGGCGACGTTGGTCTTGGAGTCGGCCGTCCAGGCACCCATGCGGTGCGGGTGGGTCTTGGCGTAGTTCTTGACCGACTGCGGGGCGCGGCGGTCCGAGTTGCCCTCGCGCAGGACCGGGTTGACGGCGCTGCCCTTGACCTTGTCGTAGCGGGCGCGGACGTCCTTGTCCTCGTCGGTCTGCGGGTCGTCCGGGTAGTCCGGCAGGGCGTAGCCCTGGGCCTGGAGCTCGGCGACGGCGGCCTTGAGCTGCGGCACCGAGGCCGAGATGTTCGGCAGCTTGATGATGTTGGCGTCCGGGGTCTTGGCCAGCTCACCCAGCTCGGCCAGCGCGTCGCCGATCCGCTGCGCCTCGGTCAGACGCTCCGGGAAGCTCGCGATGATCCGCCCGGCCAGGGAGATGTCGCGGGTCTCCACGCGCACACCCGCGGTCGAGGCGTACGCCTGCACCACGGGCAGGAACGAGTAGGTCGCCAGGGCCGGAGCCTCGTCGGTGTGCGTATAGATGATGGTCGAGTCAGTCATCGGTACTCCGCTTCACGTCTCCAACGTCTTGACGTCAAGATATCTCGTCACGGGCCTCCGACTCCACCTCCCCCCGTTTCCGGGCGCGCACCGGCCCGGCCGGCGGGCGCCCCGGCCCTCCCGGCGGGGCGTTCCGACAAGCGGCGTGGAGGAAAGAACGGGGGACGGGTTCCACGGTCGTCCGGGTCGGGGCGCTCGGCAAGCGGAGCGCCCGACCAGTGGTTTGGTCCACTCGGGTGAGCCGAACGTCAGGAGTGCGTCAACGCACGACCGCATTCGGTCAACGGAGCGTCAGGACCGGAGCCTCCCGGGCCGGGTCGACCTAGCGTCGAGGCAGTAGTTCCGGCAGGCACCACCACCCCACTCGGGAGCATTCGCATGGCCCGCGCCGTCTGGCACGTTCCGGTCACCGTCTCCGGCACCGGAAGCACCACCGCACTCCGCCTGTTCCGCCTGCGCGACGGCCGCCGCTGTGCGGTCGGATTCTCCAGCCCCGAGGCCCTCGCCGCCCTCCTCGGGCCCGACCAGGCCCGCACCGAGCTCGGCGAGCCCGCCCTCCGCGACCTCACCGCCCCGCTCGGGATCGACACCCTGGTACTGGACCCGCGGCTGGTCGCCCCCTCGGTCGCGGCCCCCTCCGCCACCGCCCCGTCCAGGACCGCCCCGCCCGGCCGCGCCCCCGTCGCGGCGCCCTCCGCCCCGGCCCCGACCGTCCAGTTCCAGCACCGGTGACCGCCCCGCTCCGGCTCGTCCCGGACGAGCCGGACCCGGCGGGGCGGGCCCGCCCGGCCCGGGCGCTGCACGCGATCGCCCGGATCAGCCACGGCCCCGTCCCGCTCGACTTCGACCGCCTCGCGGCGGAGTTCCCCGCCGTCCAGAGCGGCCTGGCCCTGGCCGGCGAGGCCGACCTCGAACTGCGCCTCGCCTGCACCGGCCCCGAGGAGTTACGGACGATCTCCACCGCGCTGTACCGCGCGGGCGCCGCCAAGGTGCGCGTCGACCTCGTCCTGCGCGCCCTCACCCCGGCCCCGGTCACCCTGCGCCCGGTGCCCTGACCGGCCCCGTACGGGCTTCGCGCCGCGCTCCCCTGCCCGGGAAGCGGGGCGCGGGGCCCGTACGGCGCTCACTCCTCCCCGGGCCGCGGGTTCGGGTTGACCGCCTGGCCGTCGATGGGCTCGCCCCAGGCGTCCTCGCCGTCCGCGTCGACGCAGTAGCCGCTGCCCTCGACGTGCCCGCCCGCGCTCCGGCACTGGTCGGCGGTGACGTCCCGGCGCCCGGTCGCCGCCGCCGGTCCGGCGGCGGCCACGGTCCCGGCCACGGCGAGCGGGAGGAGCAGGAGGGCGGAGGCGGTCGCGGCGGCCACCCGGGCCGGCAGTGAGCTGTTCATGCGGACCACGACAGCACGCCACCGGACCCCCGGCGACCACAGGACGCCCGCCCGGGTGGCCCCCGCCCTCCGCCGCTCCCGCGCCGGAACCGCTGACTCCCGCGCCGGAGCCGCTACTCCCGCGCCAGCGCCGCGATGGCCGCGAGCAGCAGCGCCGAGCCCGCCAGCAGGCCCGCCGTCAGCGGCTCGCCGAGGCAGAGCACGCCGATCACCGCCGCGGTCGCGGGCTCCAGCAGGACCAGCACCGCGGCCGTCGTGCTGGGCACGGTGGTCAGGCCGGTGAAGTACCAGCGGTAGGCGAACAGGGTGGGCACGGTGCCGAGGAAGAGCAGCGCCACCGCGGTCACCAGCGGGTCACCGTCGACCGGCAGGACGCCCTGGACGCCCTGGACGGCGACGAGCGGAAGCAGGCAGAGCAGCCCGGTGGTGAAGGCGCCGGTGCCGGCCCGGGCCGAGCCGCCGCCCCGGGCCCAGAGGGTGAGGCCGCTCTGGCCGGCGCCCGCGAGGACGGCCAGCGCGACGCCGAGGGCCGGGCGCGGGCCCGCCGCCGGGGCGGCCACCAGCAGGGCGAGGCCGGCCAGGGCCAGGGCGACCGCGGCCGCCGTTCGACGGGTCAGGCGTTCGCCGAGCAGCAGGTGGGCGCCGAGGCTGGTGAACACCGGGCCGGCGCCGATGGTGATCAGGGTGCCCAGCCCGAGGCCCGCGTACCGCACCGAGCCGAAGTAGGCGCACTGGCTGACCGCCAGACCGAGCCCGGTCAGCGCGGCGGCGCGCCACCCGGCGGCGCCCCGCCGACCGCGCGGCCGGCGGCCCGGCAGCAGGGCCAGGCAGAGCGCGGCGACGCCGAAGCGCCAGCAGGAGACGCCCGCCGGGCCGAGCCCGCTGGTGCTCATCAGCAGTGCGGAGACGGCGCCGCCGACGCCCCAGGCGACGGCGGCGGCGGAGATGGACAGGAGGCCGCGCCGGAAGGGCACGGCGGTGTACGAGGTCATGCGTCGGTACTCCACGATGAGTTGCCGGTTCAGGTCCGCTGGGTACGCGGGCGGCAGTCATCGCCCCGGCTGCGGGCAGTCCCGTCGGGCCGGAGGAGGTGGAGTGGGCCGCCCGCTAGCGGGCCGGCGGGGGGAGGATCACGAATCGCACGGGGCCAGCCTACGCGCGGTCCGGCCCCGGCGTTCGTGATCTTTCCTTCGCCCACGGACGGGACGTACGGTCGTCCTGGCCGGGACTCCCGGTGGCACGTCCCCCTCGACGAAGGAGCGGAACACGATGGACCAGCTGACGTACGACGAGGTCGAGGCCGCCGGGAAGCGGATCGCCGGGCGGGTGCGCCCGGTGGCGGTGGCACCGGGGGACGACGGCGGACGGACCTGGCTGGCGCTGGAGTTCCTCCAGCACACCGGCAGCTTCAAGGCGCGCGGCGCGCAGAACTTCCTGCTGGCGCACGCCGAGGCGGGCACCCTCCCGGACGCCGGGGTGACCATCGCCTCGGGCGGCAACGCCGGGCTGGCCTGCGCCTGGGCGGCCCGCGAACTCGGCGTCCGGGCAACGGTGTTCCTGCCCGAGACGGCCTCCCCGGTGAAGCTGGCGCGGCTGCGCTCGTACGGCGCGGAGGTACGGCTGGCGGGCCGGGAGTACGCGGAGGCGCTGGCCGCCTGCGAGGAGTTCGCGGCCGGCAGCGGGGCGCTGTCCTCGCACGCGTACGACCACCCGCTGATCGCCGCCGGCGCCGGGACGGTCCTGTCGGAGATCCGCGCCGGGGTGCCCGGGCTGGACACGGTGGTGGTGTCGGTCGGCGGCGGCGGGCTGTTCGCCGGCGTGGCGGTGGCGGCCCGCGAGCACGGCATCCGGGTGCTCGCCGTGGAGCCGACGGGCAGCCGCGCGCTGAACGCCGCCCTGGCCGCGGGCCGCCCGGTGGACGTCCCGGTGGACTCCGTCGCCCAGGACTCGCTCGGGGCCCGCCGGGCCACCGCCCTCGCCGTGGACGCCGCCGCGCACGAGGGCGTCCGGTCGGTGCTGGTCGACGACGAGGCCATCGTGCGCGCCCGCCGGCAGCTCTGGGAGGACCGCCGGATCGCCGTCGAGTACGCGGCCGCCACGGCGCTCGCCGCCGTCGACCGGGCCGAGGGCGAGCGCGTCGCCGTGCTGCTCTGCGGTGCCAACACCGACCCGTCCGATCTGGTGGACTAGCGCCGCTCCGCTATACGGAGCCCACTATTCCCATCCTCGGGAATTTCCCCTATCATGCGACCCCGCACGGCGCGGCCCGAATTTCGATCGGATCGATCGGATACGTAATATGCCGGGCGCCATAACGCCCCCTACCTGCAAGGATGTCCGGAAAAGAATGTAAACATTCAGTAATGAAATCTGTGCAGAGGGGGCTGAAAAGTCCTAGTGTGTGGCAACTCTCATCGCTCCGCCCACCCCGGAGTCCCCACACACAGAGAGATCGTTCATGGCTTCCCTCAACCAGATCTCGCCGCCCGGCCAGGGCACCGGTTCCGAAACCGGCACCGCCCAGCGGTCACTGCGCCGCCACGTCGGCCTCGTCGGCCTCATGTGGGCCTCGGTCGGCTCGATCATCGGCTCCGGCTGGCTGTTCGGCGCCAAGGAGGGCGTCGTGGCGGCCGGCCCGGCCGCCGTCGTCTCCTGGGGCATCGGCACGGTGGCGATCGTGCTGCTCGCGCTCGTGCACGCCGAGCTCGGCAGCATGTTCCCGGTCTCGGGCGGTACCGCGCGGTACCCGCACTACGCCTTCGGCGGCCTCGCCGGAATGTCATTCGGCTGGTTCTCCTGGCTCCAGGCGGCCACCGTCGCGCCGATCGAGGTCGAGGCGATGATCGGCTACGCCCGGCACTGGCCCTGGGCGGGCGGCCTGCTCAACGACAACAACACCCTCACCGCCAGCGGCTTCGCCGTCGCCACCGTGCTCATGGCGGTGTTCGTCGCGGTGAACTTCCTGGGCGTGCGCGTCCTGGCCCGCACCAACAACGTCGCCACCTGGCTGAAGATCTTCGTCCCGCTGTTCACGATCTTCGTGCTCGCCGTGACCAACTTCCACGGCTCCAACTTCACCTCGCACGGCTTCGCCCCGTTCGGCGCCCAGGGCGTGCTCGCGGCGATCAGCACCAGCGGCATCATCTTCGCCCTGCTCGGCTTCGAGCAGGCCATCCAGCTGGCCGGCGAGAGCCGCAACCCCAAGCGCGACATCCCCCGCGCCGTCCTCGGCTCGGTCGCCATCGGCGCCGTGGTCTACACCCTGCTCCAGGTCGTCTTCATCGGCGCGCTGCCGGTCAGCTCCTTCGCCAACGGCTGGGACAAGCTCGACTTCCCCGGCATCGACGGCCCCTTCGCGGGCCTCGCCACCACCGTCGGCCTCGGCTGGCTGGCCTGGGTGCTGTACGCCGACGCCGTGATCTCCCCCGGCGGCAGCGGGCTGATCTACACCACCTCGACCTCGCGCATCTCCTACGGCCTGAGCCGCAACGGCTACGCCCCGCAGCGCTTCGAGGAGCTGGACAAGAACGGCGTGCCGTGGTTCGGCCTGGTCATCGCCTTCGTCACCGGCGTGATCTGCTTCCTGCCCTTCCCGAGCTGGCAGGAGCTGGTCGGCTTCATCACCTCCGCCAGCGTGCTGATGTACGCCGGCGCCCCGCTGGCCTTCGGCGCGATGCGCCGCCGGCTGCCCGACCGCGAGCGCCCCTACCGGCTGCCGGCGGGCGGCGTGATCTCCCCGGCCGCGTTCGTGGTCTCCAGCCTGATCATCTACTGGTCCGGCTGGCACACCCTCTCCCGCCTGGGCATCGCGATCGTGCTCGGCTACGTCCTGCTCGGGAGCTACGCCGCGTACGCGATCAGGAAGGGCCTGCCGAACGCGCCGCGACTGAGCTGGAAGGCCGCCCAGTGGCTGCCGCCCTACCTGATCGGCCTCGGCCTGATCTCCTGGCTCGGCGGCTTCGGCGACGGCATCGGCCGGATCCCGCTGTGGACCGACATGGCCCTGGTGTCGGTGTTCTCGGTGGCCATCTACTACTGGGCGATCCGGGTGGCGCTGCCGGCCGAGGAGATCGAGCAGGAGGTCGCCGACGTCGAGGTGGTCGACGAGGGCGGCCACTGACCGCCGACGAACGACAGGACGGGCCCGCCGGCCGTGCGACCGGCGGGCCCGTCCGCGTCCGTCAGAGGCTCAGCACCGTCCGCAGCGCCGTGACGAACTCGGCCTCCGCGTCCCGCGGCGGGCCGGGCGAGCGCCAGGCGACGAAGCCGTCCGGGCGGACCAGCACCGCGCCCAGCGGGCCGATGCCGTGCAGGGCGGCGAAGTCCGCGCCGGGCTCCGGCGCCAGGTCGTCCTCGGCCCCGTCGCCGATCCGGAAGCCGTCCAGCGGGACGGCCAGCCGGTCGGCCGCGCGCCGGGCGCCCGCCTGCCAGGCACCGCCCTCGGGGCCGGTGAGCAGCACCATCGCCTGCTCGTACAGGTCCAGCGTGGAGAGCCTCACCCCCGCCCGCAGCAGCCACTGGTGCGGGGCCCGGCTGCCCGGCTCGCCCGCCGACTCGAACTGCTCGGGGACCACCGGGCCGTCCCGGTCCGCACCGACCACCGCGCCCACCGGGTACCGGTAGCCGAGCGCCACCGCCAGCACCCCGGCCTGCCGGCCCGCGCCGGGCACCACCGCGTAGCCCGGGTGGCTGTGCTCGGCGGACCGCGCCGAGGCCCGCTCGCCGGTCACCCGGGCGACCGGGCGGCGCTCCTGCCCGTACGTCTCCAGCAGCCCCGGCCCGGCCCAGCCGCAGAGCACGGCGGAGATCTTCCACGCCAGGTTGTGGGCGTCCTGGATGCCGGTGTTGGAACCGAACGCCCCGGTCGGGGACATCTCGTGGGCGGAGTCCCCGGCGAGCAGGACCCGCCCGGCGCCGTACCGCTCGGCCACCCGCTCGGCGGCGTGCCAGGGCGCCCGACCGGTGACCTCGACGTCCAGTTCCGGCAGGCCGACGGCGGTGCGGATGTGCCGTTCGCAGCGCTCGTCGGTGAAGGCCTCCAGCGGCTCGCCGTGCTCGGGGTGCCAGGGCGCGTGGAAGACCCACTCCTCCTGGTTGTCCACCGGCAGCAGCGCGCCGTCCGCCTCCGGGTTGGTCAGGTAGCAGGCGATGAAGTGCCGGTCGCCGACCACCTCGGCCAGGCGCTTGGCCCGGAAGGTGATGCTGACGTTGTGGAACAGCTCGCCCTTGCCGGACTGGCCGATGCCCAGCCGCTCGCGGACCGGGCTGCGCGGGCCGTCCGCGGCGATCAGGAACTCCGAGCGCACCACCCGCCGCTCGCCGCTCTCCCGGCTGCGCAGCACCGAGGTGACGCCCTCCGCGTCCTGCTCGAAGGAGACCAGTTCGGTGCCGAACCGCAGGTCGCCGCCGAGTTCGCGGGCGGCCCGCCGCAGCACCGGCTCCAGGTCGTTCTGGCTGCACAGGCACCAGGAGCTGGGGCTGAACCGGGCCAGTCGGCCGCCCGGGTCGATCTCCCGGAACAGCCACTCCTGCTCGGCGCCGGTCAGCGACGGCGCCTGGAGGATGCCGTGGTTGGGGGCCAGGATCGAGGCCGCCTCACGGATCGCGGGTTCGATCCCGGCCACCCGGAACAGCTCCATGGTGCGGACGTTGTTGCCGCGCCCCCGCGGGTGGTGCGAGGTGTCGGCGTGCTTCTCGACCAGCAGGTGCCCGACCCCGAGCCGCCCGAGGAAGAGCGAGGCCGACAGCCCGACCAGCGAGCCGCCCACGATGAGGACCGGCACCCGGTCGTCAACCTTCGGATTCATCAATTGCTCCACCCTGTCAGGGGATTCCGCGGCCCGGAGACTGGGCTCGGCGCCGCCCTCGGCGGGCCCGCTCGACCGGGGGCCCCGCTCTTCCATCCCCCGCCGGAGGGGGCCCGTGGCGCCCCTTCGCCCGGATGGCCCGCAAATCTCGCGCCGCGCCCGCCGCGCCGCCCACGATCGACCTCAGGCCTGGCGCCGACGCGCCCGGCCGACCCGCCGTCGCACCGCCCTCCCAGGCCGGGGAGCACCCGCCGGGCACGGCCGACACGGCCCGCAGCGTGCGGCCCAGAGCAGAAAGTGGATCATGACAACTCTGTCCGAACCCCAGCCGAAGCAGCACGACGAGGCCGACACCCGGCTGCGGGTCGTGCTGATGCTGGAGATCCAGGACGGCGCCCAGCAGCGCTTCCTCGACGTGTACGAGCAGCTGCGCCACCAGGTGGCCTCGGTCCCCGGACACGTCAGCGACCAGCTGTGCCAGTCGATCAACGACCCGCGCCAGTGGCTGATCACCAGCGAGTGGAAGGACCAGGAGACCTTCCTGGAGTGGGTGGACAGCCCGGCCCACCGGGAGATGGTCAAGCCGATGCACGGCTGCGTCAGCGACAACTTCCGCTCGCTGCGCTACGCCGTGCTGCGCGAGACCTCCGCGGCCGGCTCGACCGGCACCCGGGCCCCGATGGAGGTGCCGCCCGGGCTGCCGCGCACCACTCCCGCCGGGCACGTCGGCCCGCCCAGGGTCGACCCCGGCCCGGACGGGGTGGTGCGCCACGCGCTGACCTTCACCGTCAAGCCCGGCAGCGAGCCCGAGGTGGCCCGCATCCTCTCCGGCTACGCCTCCCCCCGGGCCGAGGTGGACGAGCACACCCGGCTGCGCCGCACCTCGCTGTTCATGCTCGGCAACCGGGTGGTCCGCGCCGTCGAGGTGATCGGCAACCTCGGCGACGCGCTGCGCCACGTGGCGATGCAGCCCGAGGTGCGGGCCGTCGAGGAGGCGCTCAACCCGCACCTGGAGGAGAGCCGCCAACTGGGCGACCCGCAGGCCGCCCGGGCGTTCTTCGCCAGGGCCGCGCTGCCCGCCCGGCACCAGGCGATCGCCAGCTCCCCCGCCTCCGCCCGGCTGCACCGGCACGCCGTGCTCTACCCGGTGCGCCCGGACCGCGGGCAGGAGGTGGCCGAGCTGCTGGCCGAGCACGACAACCTCGCCACCGCCGACCCGACCGGGCCGGTCGCGGCGGCCACCGTCTTCCACCGCGAGGACGTGGTGGTGCGCCTGGTCGACCTGCGGGTGCCGGCCGAGGCCGACCCGGCGGCCGCCCTCGGCGTGGCCGACGACCGGCAGGCCGCCGTGCTCGCCGGGCTGCTCGACCTCGGCCCGCAGGGCGACCTGCGCACCGCCGCCGGGCTCGGCGCCTTCCTCGCGGCCCGCGCCATGAACCCGGTCACCGACCGCAGTTCCGCCGACCCGATCAACAACTGACGTTCCGTCATCTCACGGGAGATCTCCATGACCACGCAGTCCCCACGGATCGTCAGCGTCCACGAGGCACCGGAGAACCGCCGCCACGGCGCCGAGCTGCGCACCATGCTCACCCCGACCAGCTGCGGCGCGACCAGCGGCTTCATGGGCCTGGCGATCGTCCGGCCCGGCGAGCGGATCGGCGAGCACTACCACCCGTACTCCGAGGAATTCGTGTTCGTCGTCTGCGGCGACCTGGAGGTGGACCTGGACGGGAAGCCCCATCCGCTCAAGCCGGACCAGGGCCTGATGATCCCGATCAACATGCGCCACCGCTTCCGCAACGTCGGCGACACCGAGGCCCGGATGGTCTTCCACCTCGGCCCGCTCGCCCCGCGCCCCGACCTCGGCCACGTGAGCACCGAGGGGACCGCGGCCTCCGGCCCGCCGGAACACGCCAAGGTGGTCTCGTGACCCGGCGCGTCGCCGTCACCGGGATCGGCGTGGTCGCCCCCGGCGGGGTCGGCGTCCCGGCGTTCTGGGAGCTGCTGACCTCAGGCCGCACCGCGACCCGGGGCATCACGCTGTTCGACCCCACCGGGTTCCGCTCCCGGATCGCCGCCGAGGTGGACTTCGACCCGGCGGCCCACGGGCTGGGCCCGGAGGACGTCCAACGGGCCGACCGCTACGTGCAGTTCGCGATGGTCGCGGCCGACGAGGCGATCGCCGACGCCGGCCTGGACCTGGCCGCCGAGGACCCGTGGCGGATCTCCGTCTCGCTCGGCACCGCCGTCGGCGGCACCACCCGGCTGGAGCACGACTACGCCCTGGTGAGCGCGGCCGGCGCCCGCTGGGACGTGGACCACCGGCAGGCCGAACCGCAGCTGCACCGGGCCTTCGCGCCCAGCACGCTGGCCTCCGCGGTGGCCGAGCGGACCGGCGCGCACGGCCCGGTGCAGACCGTCTCCACCGGCTGCACCTCCGGCCTGGACGCGATCGGCTACGGCTTCCAGGCGGTCGAGGAGGGACGCGCCGACATCTGCCTCGCCGGCGCCTCCGACTCCCCGATCTCGCCGATCACCGTCGCCTGCTTCGACGCCATCAAGGCCACCAGCGAGCGCAACGACGACCCGCGGCACGCCTCCCGTCCCTTCGACGCCGACCGGGACGGCTTCGTGCTCGGCGAGGGCGGCGCCGTCCTGGTCCTGGAGGAGCTGGAGCACGCCCGACGCCGCGGCGCCCGGGTCTACGGCGAGATCGGCGGCTTCGCCACCTTCGGCAACGCCTACCACATGACCGGCCTCACCAAGGAGGGGCTGGAGATGTCCCGGGCGATCGACCACGCGCTCGCCCACGCCCGGGTGGACCGCACCGAGGTGGACTACGTCAACGCGCACGGCTCGGGCACCAAGCAGAACGACCGGCACGAGACCGCCGCGGTCAAGCGCTCGCTGGGCGCGCACGCCTTCAGGACCCCGATGAGCTCGATCAAGTCGATGGTCGGGCACTCGCTCGGCGCGATCGGCGCCATCGAGGTCGTCGCCTGCACCCTGGCGCTCGCCCACGGGGTCGTACCGCCGACCGCCAACTACGAGACTCCGGACCCGGAGTGCGACCTCGACTACGTGCCGCGCACCGCGCGCGAGCTGCCGCTGAGCCGCATCCTCTCGGTCGGCAGCGGATTCGGCGGATTCCAGTCCGCCGTCGTGCTCAACAGAACGGGGTGAGTTCCATGACGTCACGTCAGCAGGGCCGCCGGGCGGTGATCACCGGGCTCGGCGTGGTGGCTCCGAACGGGGTCGGGGCCGACGCCTTCTGGAAGGCCACCAGGCAGGGCGTGAGCGTCCTCGACCGGATATCCCGCGAGGGCTGCACCGGGCTTCCGCTCCGGATCGCGGGCCAGGTGAACGGCTTCGATCCGCAGTCGGCGATCGACAACCGCTTCCTGGTGCAGACCGACCGCTTCACGCACTACGCGATGGCCGCCGCCGACCTGGCGGTGGCGGACGCCGGGTTCCGGCCCGACCCGGAACAGCCCTTCGCGGTCGGCGTGGTGACCGCGGCCGGCTCCGGCGGCGGCGAGTTCGGCCAGCGCGAGCTCCAGCAGCTCTGGGGCCAGGGGCCCCGGTTCGTCGGCCCGTACCAGTCCATCGCCTGGTTCTACGCGGCCAGCACCGGCCAGATCTCGATCCGCGGCGGCTACAAGGGCCCGTGCGGGGTGGTCGCCAGCGACGAGGCCGGCGGTCTGGATGCCCTCGCGCACGCCGCCCGCACGATCGAGCGCGGCACCGACGCGGTGGTGGTCGGCGCCGCCGAGGCCCCGCTGGCGCCGTACTCGATGGTCTGCCAGCTCGGCTACCCCGAGGTCAGCCTGGCCGGGCGGGCCGAGCGGGCGTACCTGCCGTTCACCGCGCTGGCCTGCGGCTTCTCCCCCGCCGAGGGCGGCGCGATGCTGCTGCTGGAGGACGAGCAGGCGGCCCTCCTGCGCGGCGCCCGCATCCGGGCCCGACTGGTCGGCCACGGCGCCACCTTCACCGGGGCCTCCCGCTGGGCGGAGTCCCGGGAGGGGCTGGCGGCCGCGATCCGGATCGCGCTGGACGAGGCCCGCATCGCGCCCGAGGAGATCGACGTGGTCTTCGCGGACGCCCTGGGGGTGCCGGAGGCCGACCGGGCCGAGGCCCTGGCGCTCGCCGACGCGCTCGGCCCGGCCGCCGAACGCGTCCCGGTCACCGCGCCCAAGACCGGTACGGGGCGCGCCTACTGCGGCGCCCCGATGCTCGACGTGACCGCCGCCGTGCTGGCCATGGAGGACGGCGTGCTGCCGCCCACCCCCAACGTCACCGAGGTCTGCCACGACCTCGCCCTGGTGACCGGCCGCGCCCGCCCGGCCGAACTGAACACCGCCCTGGTGGTCAGCCGCGGGCTGATGGGCTCCAACTCCGCGCTGGTGGTCCGGCGCTGGCGGCCCTGAACCGCCGCCCGGACCACCGCCCCGCACCACCCCGTCACACCTCCGAAAGGGACACCCGTGAGCAACACCCTCAGCTATCCGGAACTCGCCGTCCTGCTCCAGTCCCGGGCCGGCGTCACCGTCGACCCGGGCGACCTGGCGCGGCCGGGCGCGGAGTTCGACACGTTCGGCATCGACTCGCTCGGCCTGCTCGGCGTGGTCGGCGAGTTGGAGAACCGGCACGGCCTCAAGGTCACCTCGGGCGCCGAGTCGGCCAAGACCCCGGCCGAGTTCCTGGAACTGGTCAACTCCTCCCTCGCCACGAAGGCTGGTGCCTGAGATGCCCGGACACACCGACAACGAGATCGTCATCGCCGCCCCGCTCGACCTGGTCTGGGAGATGACCAACGACCTGGAGAACTGGCCGCAGCTGTTCAGCGAGTACGCCTCGGTGGAGGTGCTGGACCGGCAGGGCGAGCTCGTCCGGTTCCGGCTCACCATGCACCCCGACGAGAACGGCCAGGTGTGGAGCTGGGTCTCCGAGCGGGAGACCGACCGGGACGCGCTCGCGGTGCGCGCCCGCCGGGTCGAGCCCGGCCCGTTCGAGTTCATGGAGATCCGCTGGGAGTACGCGGAGGCGCCGGCCGGCACCAGGATGCGCTGGATCCAGGACTTCGCCATGAAGCCGACCGCCCCGGTCGACGACGAGGGCATGACCGGCCACATCAACCGCAACTCGAAGATCCAGATGCAGCTGATCCGGGAGAAGGTCGAGAAGCGGGCGGCGGAGCTGTGACCGGCCTGCACCGGGCGCTGATCGTCGCCCGGATGAAGCCCGAGGCCGCGCCGGACATCGCCGAGGTGTTCGCCGAGTCCGACCAGGGCGAACTGCCGCACCTGATCGGCGTCACCGGCCGCAGCCTCTTCCAGTTCGGCGACGTCTACCTCCACCTGATCGAGGCCGACCGCCCGCCGGGCCCCGCCGTCGCCAAGGTCGTCGGGCACCCGGAGTTCCGGACCGTCAGCGACCGCCTGACCGCCTACGTGCAGGCGTACGACCCGGCCACCTGGCGGGAGCCGAAGGACGCCATGGCACGGGAGTTCTACCGCTGGGACCGCTGACCCGGCGGCTCCCCGACGGGGCCGCTGATTCAGCCCCCGATGGGCCCGCCCCCGGCCGTGCGCCGGGGGCGGGCCCACGTGCGTCCGGCCGGACGGCCCCCCGGGTGGATTCACCCGGATCACCCGGCCAGCCGGGTGAACACACCCGGGACTCCACCCGAAGGGCGCACGCCGCGCACCGGCGCTGCCACACTCCGGTGGCAGGCGGCCGCACGGTGGATGACGGTGGATCAGGCGCACCCCCCGCGAGTCCCCTTGTCCGGCACCGTGTCGGCAGTCGCGGTCCTGCGCGCCGGAAGGATCATCCTCATGCGTTCTGCACGCACGCTGCTCGCCGGGGCGGCCGTCGCCGCCGTCCTGACCGTCGGTACCCCCATCGCCTTCGCCGACGGTGCCGACCAGGGCAAGAACCTGACCTGGCAGGAGAAGCAGGAGAAGACCGAGAGGGCCTCCGACAACTCCAAGGGCAACGACGACAGGAAGGGCGGCGCCTCCGAGGAGCACAAGGGCTCCGACGATCGGAAGGGCGACGACGAACACAAGGGCGGCGACGAGCACAAGGGTTCCGACGAGCACAAGGGCGGCGAGGCCAGGGGGGACGAGGACCACAAGTCCCCGCACGGCGGCGTGCACACCGGTGGCGGCGGCCTGGCGCTGTCCGGTGGCGGGCTCGCCTCCGGCGCGGTGCTGCTGCTCGGCGGCCTCGGGGCGGGCGCGTACGCCCTGCGCCGCGGCCGCCGTGCCTCCGGCGCGGTCGCCTGACGCCGGGCACCCTGCTTCCGCCGCCTCCGGGCGCCCGCCCGCACGGGGCGGGCGCACCGGGGGCGGCGGGCCGTCGCGGAACCGGTTGAGCGGAGGAGAGGAATGACGGGCGGTCCCGCCTCTGGAATGCCCCGGCTGCTGCGCGCGGGGATGGGCACGGCAGCGGTCGGGCTGCTGCTGATCTACAACTCGGTGGACACCCGGTCGGACGCGGGCGCGGAGGACGGCAGGCCCGCTCCCCCGGCGGCCGCCGCGCCGGCCGTCCCCGGGCCGGCGGGTGCCGGCGCCCCGGACCCGGCGGCCCCGGCCGCCGCTCCGGGGACGCCCGCGCTCCAACGCGCCAAGCCGACCCGGCTGCGGATCCCGCAGATCGCCGTCGACGCGCCGTTCACCGAACTGGCCCTCACCCCCGCGGGCCAGCTCGACGCGCCGCCGCCGGACGACAAGAACCTGGTCGGCTGGTACCGGGACGGCGTCACCCCCGGCGAGCGCGGCAGCGCGGTGCTGGCCGGGCACGTGGACACCACCAAGGGCCCGGCGGTGTTCCTGCTGCTGAGCTTCCTGCTGCCGGGCAACAAGGTCGAGGTGAGCCGCGCGGACGGGACGGTCGCGGTGTTCTCGGTGGACTCGGTGGAGACCTTCGCCAAGAACGCCTTCCCCGACGCCAGGGTCTACGGCAGGACCCCCGACGCCCAGCTCCGGCTGATCACCTGCGGCGGCGCGTACGACAAGAAGCGGCGGGACTACCTGGACAACGTGGTGGTCTTCGCCCACCTGGAGTCCTCGCACCCGGCCTGACCCGGCCCGCACACGACGACCGCCGGCCCCCGATGTCCGGGGGCCGGCGGTCGTTCTGGTCGTACGGTCGTTCTCGTCGTACGGAGGTGTGCGGGGGCGTGCAGGGGTCGGCTCAGCCGCTCACGACGGCCTCGAAAGCGTGCAGGTACGGGTTGACCGGGTTGACCGCGGTGACCACCAGTCCGGCCTCCGCCATCAGCCCGACCATGCTCTCCTCGGAGTGCTTGGCACCGCCCACGTTGAGCATCAGCATCAGGTCCATCGCGGTGGTGAAGCGCATCGAGGGACTGTTGTCGACCAGGTTCTCCACCACCACCACGCGGGCGCCGGAGCCGGCCGCCTTCACCACGTTGGCGAGGGTGCGGCGGGTGCTGTCGTCGTCCCACTCCAGGATGTTCTTGATGATGTAGAGGTCGGCGCGGACCGGGATCTCCGTCCGGCAGTCGCCCGGGACGAGGCGGGCCCGGGCGGAGAAGGCGCCGCCGTCCTGGAGCCGGGGGTCGGCGCCGGCCACCACCTTGGGCAGGTCGAGCAGGGTGCCGTGCAGCGCCGGGTGCTTCTCCAGCAGGCTGGCCAGCACGTGGCCCTGGCCGCCGCCGATGTCCGCCACCGAGTCGATGCCGGTGAGGTCCAGGTAGTCGGCGAAGTCCTCGGCGGACTGCCGGCTGGAGGTGGTCATCGCCTTGTCGAAGACCTTCGCCGAGTCGCCCGCGTCGCTGTGCAGGTAGTCGAAGAACTCCTTGCCGAACAGGTCGGGGAAGACGTTGCGGCCGGAGCGGACCGCCTCGTCCAGCTTCGGCCAGGCCTCCCAGGTCCACGGCTCGGTGCACCAGAGGGAGATGTAGCGCAGCGAGTTGGGGGCGTCCTCGCGCAGCAGCCGGGACATCTCGGTGTGCTCGAAGCGGTCGTCGCCGCTCTGCGCGAAGAGCCCGTAGCAGGCGAGCGCGCGCAGCAGGCGGCGCAGTTGGCGGGGCTCGGTGTCGAGGGCGACGGCGAGGTCGGTCACGGTGGCCGGGGTGTCGCCGAGCACGTCGGCGACGCCGAGCCGGGCGGCCGCGCGGACGGCGGCGGCGCAGGCGGCGCCGAAGACGAGCTCGCGCAGGCGCATCGCGGCCTGGGGGCTGGTATGGACGGGTGCGGTGGTCATGGCTGGGTTTCCTCGGGTCCTAGGGAGTTCCTGGTGCGGCGGCGGGCGGCGAGGGGGTACCGGGGCTCAGCAGCGGCCGGCCGGCTCGGAGCGCCCGCAGGTGTTGCGGGCGAAGGTGTTGTCGGTGCCGGAGTCGCGGTCGGCGAGGTCGGCCGGACCGTTGCCGCTCAGCTCGTTGTCGGCGATCACGGCGCGGGCGTTGGCGACGCCGACGACGCTCTTGAACAGGACGATGCCGCCGGAGAAGTCCGAGGTGCCGGTGTTGTCGCGCACCTCGTTGCCGGTCACCCGGGTGTCCTCGGTGCCGGTGAGGACGATGCCGGCTCCCTGGATGGCGCCCAGGCGCGGGTTGGCCGGGCAGAACTTGTTGTTGCCGATGACGGAGTTGTCCCGGACGTCGAGGTCCCCGGCGCGGGGCACGCCCTCGTCGCCGACCACGAAGACGCCGGCGCAGTTGCCGCTGATCCCGTTGGACTGGACGGCCAGCCCGCGCAGCCGGCGGACGGTGACGCCGACCCGGTTGCCGGTCAGTTCGTTGCCCTCGACCACGGTGCCGCCGGTGTCGGGCGAGCCGCCCTCGCGGTAGGCGTAGTTGGCGAGGAAGACGCCGGACTGGCCGTTGTCGGCCGAGCGGTTGCCGCGGATGACGGCGCGGGTGGACATCTCCTGGCTGATGCCCTGCTGGCCGTTGTCGTGGACGTAGGTGCCGCGGACGGTCAGGCGGGTGGTGCCGCTGGCGTCGATGCCGTTCTTGCGGAAGCCGGTGACGGCGAGGCTGTCGATCCTGACGTCGGACAGCGGGTCCTCCTCGGTGCCGACCACGCAGATGCCGTGCCCGGCGGTGGCGCAGGCGTTCTCGCCGCCGTCCCCGGGGGTGATCACGCTCTCGTCGCCGAAGCCGCGCAGGGTGAGGCGGGGGGTGGTGATGCGGACGCTGCCCTGGTAGGTGCCGGGGAGCAGTTGGACGGTGTCGCCGGGCCGGGCGGCGTCGACGGCCTGCTGAATCGATTCGCCGGGCTGGACGAAGTGCAGCGGGAAGCGGGGGGCGGCATGGGCCGCGGGAGCGGCGGCCAGCGAGGTGAGGACGGTGGTCAGGGCGGTGGCGGCGGCGGTGGCCGCGGCGAGGTGGTGGACCCGTCGCGTGGGCATGAGTGGTGACCTGTTTCCTTTCGGCGCGCGCGGCGCTCGTACGGGTGCGGTGGTCTTCCGCTCGGTCCAGCGGTGGGGGCTGACGCGCTGTGCGCGGGCGGTGACGGCCGGTGGATGCGGCCGTGTCGACGCTACGGGCGGCCCGGTGGGCCCGCCACCAGGGCTGGGCTGCGGGGCTGACGGGGCGTCGACCAGGGGTGGGACGGGCCCGGCGTGGCGCGGCAGCGGGCGGTCGGGCGGGGCGCGCGACGACCGCGGGCGGCGGGAGGACGTCGGGAGGGGCGGGCAGCGCGACGCGCCCGACCGCGGGCGGCGGTCGGGCGCGTCGGGGTGTGTCTCGGGGGTGTCCGGGCGGCGGGTGCGTCGGGTCCGTGCGGCCCGGTGGACCGGCTCAGCCGGCGGCCGCTGCCCGGGCCGGGGCCTGCGGCCCGAGGCGGACGGGCAGCGCGGCGAGGTGCCAGGCGGCCGGGTTCGGTCCGCGCTCGACGGCCTCCGGACCGACCGCGAGCGCCAGCTCCGGGTACGTCCGCAGCAGCGTCTCGAAGGCGACCACCGCTTCCTGGTGCGCCAGCACCGCGCCCAGGCAGCGGTGGGTGCCGTGCCCGAAGCCCAGGTGCGCCTCGTGGTGCCCGGCGCGGTCCGGCGTGCTCGCCCGGCAGATGTCCAGGCGATCCGGCTCGGCATAGGCCCGCGGGTCGTGGTTGGCTCCGGCCAGGATCGGCATCACCGCCTCGCCCCTGCGGACCAGGGTGCCGGCCAGCGTGAGGTCCTCCGTCGCGTAGCGCGGCACCCCACCGATCGTCGGGCCGCACCAGCGCATCAGCTCGTCGACGGCGGCGGGCAGCCGGCCCGGGTCGGCCCGGAGCAGCTCCAGTTGTTCGGGGTGGGCGAGCAGCGCGGCCGTGCCGTTGCCGATCAGGGTGGCGGTGGTCTCGTGCCCGGCCACGACCAGGTTGAGGATCAGCGAGACGGTCTCGACCGGGGCGAGGCTGTCGCCCTCCGCGGCCGCCAGTCGGGAGAGCAGGTCGTCGGCGGGTTCGCCCCGGCGGAGCTCGACCAGCGAGCGGGCGGCGGCGACCATGGCGCGCAACGCCTCGTCCAGGCCGGGCCCGGCGCCCCGGCCGAGGTAGGAGCTCCAGCGGCGCCACTGCGGGCGGTCGGACTCGGGGATGCCGAGCAGCTCGCAGATCACGGTGACGGGCAGCGGGTACGCGAAGTGCGCGACCAGGTCGACCACGCCGTCCGGGTCGGCATGGTCGGGCAGCGCCCGGGCGTACTCCTCGGCGAGCCGTTCGATCCGGGGGCGCAGCCGCTCCACGGCGCCGGCCGTGAAGGCCGGGTGCACCAGACCGCGCATCCGGCGGTGCCGGGCGCCGTCCGCGGCGAAGACCCCGGCGCGCAGGTACTGCGCGCACTCGGGCGGCATACCCCGAGCGCGCCAGACCTGCTCGGTGCGGTGCACGGGGACGGGTGTGGCGGTCCCGTCGGGAGTCGGGCCGTCGGCGGCGGGCCGGTCTGCGGTCAGGTGGTCGGGAACGGGGCCGTCGACGGCGTTCACGTCGTTGACGAAGCGCGGGTCGGACAGCACGGTGCGGACGTCCTGGTAGCGGACGGCGATCCAGAACGGCTCCACGCCGGGGATGGTGGCGCGGGCGAGCGGGGCGCGCTCGCGCAGGTCGGCGAAGGCGGCGAAGGGGTCGCGGATCAGGTGGTCGGCACGCAGGTCGACGGTCTCGGCCGGCTCGGCGGTGGTCACGGCTGCCTCCTCAGTGGTCGTGCGGTCCTCTGGTCCCGGATCGTGACGGATGCGGACGGCACGGTCCCCGGTTTCCAGGCGGGATTCACTCGATCGAGCACAGAGAGCCTTTTCCTCGGGCCGCCGGGAGCCGGGCCTCCGGACCTCCCGAACCGGCCCGCCCGACGACCGGGGCCGGGCGCGTGGCATGCTCGGGGCCATGACCACCGCACCCGTACCGTCCGTCGCCGCCCTCCGCAACCCGATCGGCGCGCACGTCCCGGTGGCCGGTCGCGGGCTGGCCGGGACCGGCCTGGCGTACGCGGGCCGGGTCGGTGCGGAGACGGTCCAGGTGTTCGTGGCCAACCCGCGCGGCTGGGCCACTCCCCCGGGCAACCCGGCGCAGGACGAGGAGTTCCGCACCGCCTGCGCCGAGCGGGGCGTCCCGGCCTGGGTGCACGCCCCGTACCTGATCAACTTCGGCTCGGACAACCCGGCCACCCGGGAGCGCTCGGCCGACTCGCTGCGGCACTCGCTGCGCCGCGGCCACGCCATCGGCGCGCTCGGCGTCGTCCTGCACACCGGCTCGGCGGTCGGCAGCGCGCCCGGCGGCGGCTCGCGCCGGGCCGAGGCGATGGCGCAGGTCCGGTCGGACGTCCGGCCGCTGCTGGAGGAGCTGGACGGGCTCGGCGACGACGCGCCCTGGCTGCTGCTGGAGCCGACGGCGGGGCAGGGCAGCTCGCTCTGCTCGCGGCTGGAGGAGCTGGCCGCGTACATGGAGGCGCTGGACCATCACCCGAAGGTGGGGGTCTGCCTGGACACCTGCCACGCCTTCGCCGCCGGGCACGACCTGGCGGAGCCGGGCGGGGTGACGGCCGCCCTGGACGCCCTGGCCGCCGCCGCGGGGCCGGGCCGGCTGCGGCTGATCCACGCCAACGACTCCGAGGACGTCGTCGGCGCCCGCAAGGACCGGCACGCCAACATCGGCGCCGGGATGATCGGCGCCGAGCCGTTCCGCGAGCTGTTCGAGCACCCGGAGACGGCCGGGGTGCCGCTGGTGGTGGAGACCCCGGACCGCAAGCACGGCGGGGACGGCACCGGGCACGCGATGGACATCGCGGTGCTGAAGGAGCTGCGGGAGCGGGCGGCGGTCCGGGGCACCGGGGCCCGCGCCGCGAAGCTGCCGGAGCCCGCAGCCGCCGGGCGGCCGTGAATCCGAGGGCCGCAGCCGCCGGACGCTCGTGAGCCCGGGGCCTCCCGTCGCCGGACAGCGGTGAGCCCGGAGGCCGACGGACGGCCTCCGGGCTCGGGGTGCGGAGGGGATCAGCAGCCGCAGTCGCTCTCGCCGTGCTCGGCGAAGTTGAACCAGGTGGCGTGCGGGCCGAACAGGCCGACGCCCGCGGAGCCGGACTCCAGGCTCTGCCCCTCCGACTGCGTCGGAGCGAAGCCCCCCGCCATGGCCGAGGTCGGGACCGCCACCACGGCACCGGCCACGGCGACGATCACGGCGAGCTTGCGGATCTTCCCACGAAGCGACATCTGCTGTCCTTTGGTTCGTCTCTGGTCCTCAACCCGCGCCCCCGACCGGCCGGTTCGGCCGCCCGACGGGCTGGGCGCGCCCCACCGGGGAGGCGCCGCGCCCACGTTGGCACACGAACGCACGGCTTCGGGCGCGCGCCGCAACCGGGCTGAGGCAATCGGGTGAGGCAACTCCCCCGACCGGACGAATCCGGGCGTACGTCCGTGAATCCGGTCGAACAGCCGCGAGGAGGGCGCCGGACGAGTACCCGTCCGGCCGCCCCGCGACCGCAAGTCTTGCGGTGACGGACCCGGCGAACTGAACAAATCCCGTCGATTTGGTGCACAGTGCCGCCCGGTCCGAGCATGAACGGTCGCTCCATGGCGCTCCACCGCTCCACCGGGCGGGAGCAGCAGCGAGCGCGGCCGCGCAACCCGGCGGCGGCAGGAGCAGCACCACGAAAGGCGCACCACCCTCATGCAGACCAGTCCCGCCGCACCCCGGCAGGCGACCCGACCGAGCGGCCCGGAGACCCCGGGGCCGGTCGACTCCCCGCCCACCGGCACCGCACCGACCGGCCCGACGCCGCGGAAGGGCGGCCGCCGCTTCGGGCTGACGACCGCCACCGCCCTGGTGATGGGCAACATCATCGGCGGCGGCATCTTCATGATCCCGGCCGCCGTGGCCCCGTTCGGCACGGTCAGCCTGGTCGCCTTCGTGGTGCTCACCGTGGGCGCGATCGCGCTGGCGCTGGTCTTCGGGCAGCTGGCCCGCCGCAACCCGCGCACCGGCGGGCCGTACGTCTACGCCCGCGAGGCCTTCGGGGACTTCGCCGGCTTCCTGTCCGCCTGGTCGTACTGGATCACCACCTGGGTCAGCAACGCCGCGCTCGCCGTGGCCGCCGTCGGGTACCTGGACGTGCTGCTGCCGCTGCACCACTCCATCCCGCTGGAGATCACCGCCGCGCTGGCCTTCCAGTGGCTGCCGGCGCTGGCCAACCTGGCCGGCACCCGCTACGTCGGGGCGGTCCAACTCGTCTCCACCGTACTGAAGTTCGTCCCGCTGCTGCTGGTCGCGGTGGGCGGGCTGTTCTTCTTCGACCCGAAGAACCTCGGGCCCTTCGACGCCAGCGGCCAGGGCTGGGCCGGCGGGATGTCCGCCGCCGCGGCGATCCTGCTGTTCAGCTACCTGGGCGTGGAGTCGGCGGCGATGAGCGCCGGCAAGGTCCGCGACCCGGAGCGCAACGTCGGCCGGGCCAGCGTGCTCGGGACGGCCGGTGCGGCGGTGGTCTACCTGCTCGGCACCCTCGCGGTGTTCGGCACCGTGGCGCACCAGCAGCTCGTCCACTCCGCCGCGCCGTTCTCGGACGCCGTGAACGCGATGTTCGGCGGCACCTGGGGCGGCACGGCGATCGCCGTCGCCGCGCTGGTCTCGATGACCGGCGCCCTCAACGGCTGGACCCTGCTCTCCGCCCAGGCCCCGTACGCGGCCGCCAAGGACGGCCTGTTCCCGGCCGCCTTCGGCAAGGAGCGGCGCGGGGTGCCGACCTTCGGCGTGCTGGTCAGCGTGGCGCTGGCCTCGGCGCTGACCGTGCTCAACTTCGCCAGCGGCGCGAAGGGCGCCTTCGACATGCTGGTGCTGGTCACCACCTTCACCGCGACGGTGCCGTACCTGCTGTCCACCGCCGCCCAGCTGTACTGGCTGGTGCGCGGGGCCGGCGAGAAGGTCGACGGCGGGCGGCTGGTGCGCGACGCCGTCCTCGGCCTGGGCGCCTTCGCCTTCTCGATCTGGCTGCTCGCCGGGGCCGGCTACGCCGCCGTCTACCAGGGCGTCCTGTTCCTGTTCGCGGGCATCCTGGTCTACGTCTGGATGGCGGGCCGGCGCCGCGACTGAACTCCCGGCGGCAGTCGGAGAAGCCGACACATCCCCTGAAATCCTCGTGAACCTCCGTGGCGCGCGCCGGACTTGTCCGGTGCACGTCCGATGTGCACGAGGATTTCACTTCCCGGGTCTACCCGCGTAGGTCATCGAATCGCCACACTGGCGCACGCAATTCAGCAGTTCATCCGATCTGATGATGGAGCGTCCGCCATGGCCCCCAGCGCACCCGCACGCCGGTTCCTGTCCTGCATACCGGTGGCCGCCGTCCTCGCCGCCGTGACCGTCGTCACGGCCGGCACCCCCGCCCAGGCCGCCCTGCCGACCCCGATCTCCGCGGCCACCGCCCGCACGTACCTCGCCGCGATGCCCGCCACCGCGGAGACCCACGGCGACACCTACGACCGCACGCTGTTCCCGACCTGGATCACCGTCAGCGGCACCTGCGACACCCGCGAGTGGGTCGTCAAGCGGGACGGCAGCAACGTCGCCACCGACACCTCCTGCAAGGCCACCAGCGGCAACTGGTCCTCGCCGTACGACGGCGCGACCACCACCAACGCCTCCTCCTTCGACGTCGACCACCTGGTGCCGCTCTCCGAGGCCTGGGCCTCCGGCGCCTGGGCCTGGACCACCCCCCAGCGCCAGGCCTTCGCCAACGACGTCACCCGCCCCCAGCTGCTGCTGGTCTCCGCGAGCAGCAACCGCTCCAAGGGCGACCGCGACCCGGCCGAGTGGCTCCCCCAGGCCTCCTACCGCTGCACCTACGCCCGCGCCTGGGTGCAGGTGAAGCAGTACTACGGCCTGAGCGTGGACAGCGCCGAGAAGAACGCGCTCACCGGCATCCTCGCCAACTGCTGAACCCCGCGGCCCCCGCGGCCCGGCGCTCACCCCGCGCCGGGCCGCGGTGCCGTACGCGCCCCGCCCGGGTACGCCGGTACAGCGGCGCGGCGGCAGCCGGACGGCGCGCTCACGCGACCCGCTCGGGAACCTCCGCCCCGTCCCGCAGCAGCCTGACCTGCCACCGGACCAGCAGGAAGCAGGGCAGGCAGACCGCGGCCATCGCCAGGAACGCCCAGTGCGGGGAGGCCGCGTAGAGCGGGCCGGTGACGGCGGTGACGGCGGCGACACCGAGGCCGATGGCCAACCCGGCGTAGAGCGCCTGGGCGTCCGACCAGAGGTCCTCGGGGACGTGGCCCTGCACGCAGCGCGCGTGCGCGACGTGGGTCAGCGCGAAGGTGCCCGCGTGGAGCGTCTGGGTGAGCACGACGCACACCAGCGGCATCGGCACCGCGAGCAGGCCCCAGCGCAGCACCGAGAGCACCGCGGCGGCGGCGAAGAGGACCGGGACCGGGTAGCGGCCGAGCATCGGCCCCGCGTACTTGAACAGGAGCAGCTCGCACCCCACGGCCAGCGCCAGCATGAGGCTGACGTTGATGCTCGACACGCCGAGCCGGCCGAAGTACTCGACGCCGAAGGCGTAGTAGGCCGCGTGGGCGCCCTGGAGCAGCACGGAACTGCCCAGGCCGAGCGCGTAGACGCGGTTGCGCAGCAGCCGGCCGCGGCCGCCGCCGGCCACGGTCGCCACCGTCGGGAACCCGACGGGGTGCGCCAGGTCCGCCAGCGCGAGCAGCAGGCACCCGACGACGAAGACCCCCACCAGCGCGCCGCTGCCGACCGTCCGCCCGACCACGCCGGACACGCCCAGGCCGAAGAGGAACCCCGCCGAACCGAAGTAGCGGACGCTCCCGTAGTCGACCTGCCCGTTCGCCGCGCCGATGGTCGCGAGGGTCTCGCTCAACGGCATCAGCAGCGGGTAGCTGACGCCGACAAGCACCGATACCACCATCATCGAAGCGAACTGAGGCTGCGTCAGGTAGAGCGGGCTGAGCGCCGTCGCCGTCCAGGCGAGCAGCTGCGACAGTCTCCGGAGCGGGACCGTCCGGCAGAGCACCGGGAAGACGACGGCGATGGAGACCGAGCGCGACAGCAGACCGGCGGTGATGACCGCGGTGACCTCCGTCGGTCCGAAACCGGAAGCGAGCAGCCAGACCCCCCAGTAGGAGAGGTACGAGCTCCAGGTCAGGAAGAACAGGAAGAACCTGGCCGACAGCCACACTCGGAACGACATCTCAAGCTGCTCCTACACGTGCTCAGTTGCCCGTGGCCAGTTGGGCGACAGCCTCGGCGACCGTCAGTGCCGCCCGCTCGCACTGCTGCTTGTCGACGTCCAAGTGGGCCACCAGGCGGACCGTTTGCGGTCCCATCACCGAGACCCTAACGCCGGACGCCGCGCAGAGCTCCTGCACCCCTGCCGCGTCGGGCACTTCCACGAACACCAGGTTGGTCTGCGGCTCCCGGACGTCCAGTCCGCCGTCGCGCAGCAGACCGGCGATCAGGGCCGCGTTCGCGTGGTCCTCGGCCATCCGACCGATGTTGTGCTCGAAGGCGTGGATGGCGGCGGCGGCCAGGATCCCGGTCTGCCGCATGGAGCCGCCCATCCGGTGCCGCATGACCCGGGCCTCCTCCACGCGGTCGGCGTCCAGGAGCAGCACGGTGCCGGCGGGCGCGCCGAGCCCCTTGGAGAAGCAGAGGGACAGCGTGTCGAAACAGGCTCCGTAGGCCTCGAAGGGGACGCCGCTGGCGACGTGGGCGTTCCAGATCCGGGCGCCGTCGCAGTGCACCGTGACCCCGGCCTCGCGGGTGACCCGCCGGATCTCCTCCAGCGCGGCCAGCGGGTACACCACACCGCCCGCGGCGTTGTGGGTGTTCTCCACCGCCACCGCCCGGGTCCCGCTGCCGTAGGCGGTGGCGGGACGGATCATCCGGGCGAGCACCTCCGGGTCGATCAGGCCGTCCTCGGAGACCGTCGTCCGGGTCAGGATCCCGCCGTGCCAGGCGACTCCGCCGTCCTCGTAGAGGAGGAAGTGCGCGCCGGCGTCGGCCAGCAGCTCCTGCCCGGGCGGCACCAGCAGCCGGAGCGCGAGCTGGTTGGCCATGACCCCGCTGGGCAGGAACAGCGCGCCGGTGAACCCGAAGGCGTCGGCGAGCATCCGTTCCAGCCGGATCACCGTGGGGTCGTCGCCGAGGGTGTCGTCACCGACCTCGGCGGCGGCCATGGCGGCTCGCATGGCCCCGCTGGGCCTGGTGACGGTGTCGCTCCGCAGGTCGATGGTCTGGCTGGTCACGGCGCTCCCTTGGGGTCGGGTGCCGAACGGACGGCCGGGGCACCGGTGAGGGCGCCGAGGCTGTCCGTCAGGCAGTCGAAGAAGAGGTCCGGGTGGTCCCGGAAGTAGAAGTGGCCGCCCGGAAGGATCCGGACGTCGGACGGGCCGGTGGTGTGCCGGCCCCACTCGCGCAGCCTGCTCTCGTCCTCCCAGTCGTCCGTGCCGCCGAGCGCGAGGACGGGGCAGCTCAGCGGGGCGGTCGGGACGTGCCGGTAGGTCGCGACGACGGTCAGGTCCGCGTGCAGGTTGGCCAGGTACAGCTCGCGCATCCGCGGGTCGTTCCCGAGTTCCGGCGGCAGCGGCCCGTACCGCTCCTCGACCCGGGGGACGAAGTCGACGCCGTCGAGGAGGTGGAGCGGCAGTCCGGGGCGGTGCAGGTGCGGGGGGCCGTTCACGGACACGATGAGCCGCTCCGGCTCCGGGCGTCCGAGCGCCCGCAGCGCGACGGCCGTCTCGTAGGCGACGATCGCGCCGAGGCTGTGCCCCAGGAAGGCGTACGGGCCGGTGAACTCGGCCTGTTCCGTCAACGCGCCGACCAGCTCCCGCAGGTCGGTCATGGCCGGCTCCCGCATCCTGCTTCCGCGGCCCGGGAGTTGGACCCCCCACACCTCGACCTCGGCGGGGAGCCGGTCCGCCCAGCGCAGGTACTCGCCGGGCGAACCGCCGCTGTGCGGGAAGCAGTAGAGGCGCAGGGCGGCGTCGGGGCGACGCTGACGGCACATCAGCCAACGGGGTGCTGCCACGGTCGTCCCCACCTCCTTCCGTCGGTCAGTTCTTCTGCAGCAGCGTGTCGTGGGCCAGCTCGTCGATCGCGCCGTGGTCGACCTTGCCGTTGGGCAGCACGGGCAGCCGGGGCAGCGCCACGATGCGGCTCGGTACGGCGACGGCCGGCAGGCGTTCGATGAGGTGCGCCCGGAGGCTGCGCCGGTCGACCTCCCCGGTGGTCGGGCTGACGAAGCCGACCACCTTCTTCCGCCCCTGGACGGTGCAGACGCCGACCGCGGCCGCCGCCACGTCCCGGTGGGTGCGCAGCGCCTGTTCGATCTCGGAGCGGTCGACGCGCATCCCGCCGAGTTTGAGCTGGTGGTCGGCCCGGCCGTGGAAGCGCAGTTCGGCCCCGGCGGTGACGGACACGATGTCCCCCGTGCGGTAGAGCTCGCGGGCCGGCTCGGCGAGGCCCGGTCCGCCGATGTGGAGCTCCCCGGGCTCCCCGGGCGGTACGGCGGCGCCGGCGGCGGAGCGGACGTAGAGGCTGGTCCCGGGGACGGCGCCGCCGATCGGCACGTCCGGGAGGTCCGCGTCCACCGGGGTGCACTCGTGGACGGCGCTCCACACCGTGCACTCCGTCGGGCCGTACTCGTTGTAGAGCCGGGTGCCCGGGAGCGCGTCGAAGTGCTGCCGGACCAGGTCGGGCGGGCAGGCCTCCCCGGCGACGATCACCGTGGAGAGCGTGCCGGCCCGCTCGGCGAGGCCGCCGCGCAGGGCGATGTCGTAGAGCGACGGGAGCATGAGCAGGTGCGACGCCCGGTGGTCCCGCGCGGCCCGGCCGACCGCCAGCAGGTCCGCCGGGCGGTCGCTCGGGATGACCAGTCGGCCGCCGCAGGCCAGGGTCCAGTAGATGCCGGCGACCGAGCTGTCGAAGGAGATCGACGAACAGAGCAGGAAGGTGGAGACCGGCGTCGGGTAGTACGCGAGCCGGGCCGCGGTCGAGGCCGCCAGCGCGGCGGCGGAGATCGTGACGCCCTTCGGCCGGCCGGTCGACCCGCTGGTGAAGCAGGTGTACGCCAGGGTGCCGCGGACGGTCCCGCCCCGGGGGCCGTCGGTGTCGGCCGGCACCGTGCGGAGGCCGTCGAGCCGGACGTCCAGCCCGGGCTCCGACACCGCGAACCGCGCGCCGCTGGCCTCCGCGATGTAGCGCTGCCTGGCGACCGGGAACCCCGCGTCCACGGGGACGTACCGCGCTCCGGCCCGCAGCACCCCGAGCATGGCGACGACCGCCCAGCGGGACAGCCGCGCGTGCACGACGACCGGGCTGTCCGGCTCCACCCCGGCGGCCCGCAGCGCGGTGGCGACCACGGCGGACCGCTCGTCCAGCTCGGCGTGGTCGAGCGATCCCCCGGCGTCCACGACCGCCGCGCCCCGGCCCCGGAACGGTTCGACCAGGTCGAGGATGTGCGGCGGGGCGTCGAGCGGCACGACCGGCAGGTCCGGTACCCAGTGGGTCATCCGCCTCAGCCCTTCACGGTGGCCCCGCGGGGCACGCCCGCGACGGGCACCCGCTTGAAGCCGGCCAGGAACGTCGAGTGCATCCGCTCGATCCCGCCGACCACCTCGATCGAGGAGAACGTCGCGAACAGCTCGGTGAACAGCAGGCGCAGGGCCAGCCGGGCGAGGTGCGAGCCGACGCAGTAGTGGTGGCCGACGCCGAAGGCGAGGTGCCGGTTGGGGCGGCGCCGGATGTCGAACACGTCGGGGTCGGGGAAGACCTCGGCATCCCGGTTGGCCGAGGCGAGGTAGGCGACCACGGCGTCGCCCTCGGCGATCCGCACGCCGGAGAGTTCGACCGGCTGGAGCGCGTAGCGCATGAAGTTGCTGGCCGGCGTGGCCCAGCGCAGGGCCTCCTCGATGCCGGAGTCCAGCAGCTCCGGGTGCGAGGCCCAGTCCTCGTACCGCGGGCTGCCGGCCAGTTCGACGATCGCGGCGATCGGGACGTGCGGCAGCGTTCCGGCCGAACCCAGCAGCATGCTGTAGCAGTTGGAGATCACCGAGCCGGTCGAGATGGGCTCGCCGTCCACCTCGGTCTCGGCCAGCACGCTGATCAGGTCGTCGCCGGGATCCCGCAGCCGGGCCCGGACCAGGTCCGAGAAGTAGGCGAAGATCTCCCGGTGGCCGCGCTTGAGGGTCGGCTCCACGCCGCCCGGCAGCTGGAACTCCGGGTCCTCCTCCGCCGTCGACATCATGGCCAGGCGGATGAGGCGCTCGTGGTCCTCGGCGGGCAGCCCGAGGATGGGGCTGAGGGCGACCAGGGGCAGCCGGGCCATCGCGACCGCGAAGTCGAAGGGCTGTCCGTCGGCTCCGGGGGCGAGCAGGTCACGGATGCCGGCCTGGATCCGGTCGGAGAACGAGGCGAGCGGCTTGACGGCGAGGGCCTGCTTGAGCGGGATCCGCGCCCGGTCGTGGTGCGGCGGGTCGGTCGCCGCCAGCTGCTTCCCGGCCGCCGGGTCGCCTCGGCCGAGCAGGTTGAGCAGGGTGCCCCGCTCCGAGGTGAAGGCGGAGTAGTCGTGCAGCACCCGCTCGACGTCGGCGTACCGGGTGACGACCCAGTAGCCCCCGCCACGGCCGGAGTTCGGCTGCCAGTGGACCGGGTCGTGTTCGCGGAGGCGGCGCCAGACCTCGTGCGGTTCGCCCTGGGAGTAGAGCGCGGGATCGGTGAGGTCTCCCGCCGTGCCGGTGCTCACTGCCGGCCTCCCGGGTACGCCTCGGCCGTCCCGGGCCGGGCCGCCGCCACCGCCTCTTCGATCACCTGGGTCAACTCCGCGATGGTGGGCGACAGGAAGAGGGTCGTGGCCGACACCTCCACCCCGAATTCCCGGTCGATGTCCCCCTGCAGTTCCGCGGCGGTCAGCGAGTCGCCGCCGAGTTCGAAGAAGTCCTCGTCCAGGCCGATCGACGAGATCTCCAGCCGGGCGGCCCATAATTGTGTGAGGCGTTCCTGGACCGACGTCTGCCGTGCTGTTTCCACTGCCACGAGCAACTCCCTTACGCGTCGAAGGAATAGACCGAGAAGAGAGGCACGCTCACGCGCGACCTTCCCTTCAGGAACGACTTCTCGATCAAGCACGTGATTCCGACCACCGTGGCGCCCAGCTCCTCGAGCATTTCCACGGCGGCCGCCACCGAGTTCCCGGTCGCGACGATGTCGTCATGGATGAGGACCCGGGCACCGGGCGGCACCAGGTCCTTGCGAATCTCGATCCGGTCGGTCGAGTATTCGCCGGAGAACGTCCGCCCCACCGTCTCGCCCGGCAGCTTCCCCTCTTTGCGAATGGCCAGGAAGCCGCAGCCCAGGCGGTCCGCCAGGGCCCCACCGAGGATGAAGCCGCGCGCGTCTATGCCGGCGACGTAGTCCGGGGCGAGTGGAGTCGACCACTCCGTGAGGCCGTCGATCGCCGCACCGAAGGACTCCCGGCTGGCCAGGACGGGCATGACGTCGCGAAACGCCACGCCGGCCCGGAAGTCCTTGAACACTGGAACCGTTGATTCGCCGTCCCGCTGATGACCGGTCTTCATGAGTCCTCCTTGCTGCCGTACGGCAGTGAAAGGTCCCGGCGAGCGCTCGAGCCCGTGAGCAGTCGGGCACGTGAGCACGTGAGCACGCGGGTACGTGAGCACGCGGGCACGCCAGGAAAGGCCTGCTACTGAAAGTGGTTCCGGATTTGCAGAGTGAGGGGGACGATCCGCCATCATGCCGAAGCGGCCGATGCGCCTGCCCGGGGAAACGGTTCTCCTGCGCCGGAAATCTCATCGGCGGGCTCTTCCAGAGCCGGGAGCCCCCTGGGCACGTTCACGCAGCCCGTGGCAGTCGGATCACTGGTCAACACCAGAACTTCATCGGCAAACACAGCCCCCCGGTTGATTCCGCACCGCTAGCTGGCGTGTTCATGACGCTACAGACGAAGCTACATCGCGGGCGACCCCTCGGCAAGATCGCCTGGTCTTTCATCCAGAGGGAAACAGCAATTGACGGTGAGTCAGGCCGAAAATGCCCTGGCCGCACCGACATTGGCGTCGAAATCATCGGGTCCGCCGGATTGCGGGTGGTTTGCCGGAGTCGTCCGCCTGCGACTCCTCCACGCGCCCAGCGGGAACCCGACCTGTCGCCAAGCATCAGGCCCTCAGGTCTGACGAAGTCTCAAACTTGCTTCCCCACAAGCTTGGTCGGATCATTGCTGCCATGAACACGACCGAGATCAACGCGTCCCCCGCACCCGCACTGACCATAGGGTTCGACCTCGACATGACGCTGGCCGACGGCCGGCCGGGCATCAAGGCGGTGCTGGACATGGTGGCGGCCGAGACGGGGGTCGCCATCGACAGCGACCTGGCGATCACCCGCGTCGGCCCGCCGATCGAGGAGGAGCTGGCCAACTGGTTCCCCGCCGACGAGGTGGACGCGGCCGCCGACCGGTACCGGGCGCTGTTCCCCCAATACGGCGCCCCGGTGGGCGAGTTGCTGCCCGGCGCGCTGGAGGCGATCGCCGCCGTCCACCGGCACGGCGGTCGGACGATCGTCGTCACCGGCAAGTTCGAGCCCAACGCCCGGCTGAACCTCGCCGCGCTCGGCATCAAGGTCGACGACGTCTTCGGCTCGGTCTTCGCCGACCGCAAGGGCGCCGTCCTGCGCGAGCAGGGCGCCTCCGTCTACGTCGGCGACCACCTCGGCGACATCACCGGGGCGCGGGCCGGCGGCGCCCTCGCGGTGACCGTGGCCACCGGGCCGTTCACCGCGGACCAACTGCGCGAGGCGGGTGCCGACGTCGTCCTGAAGGACCTGGCCGAGTTCCCGGGGTGGCTCGACGCCCACCTCGTCGGCTGACGGCACCGGACCCGCGGGTGGTCGAGCCTCCGGCTCTCGATCACCCGCGGGTCCGGTCATGCACGGGCCCGGTCGCCCGCGGGGCCCTTCAGCGGGGTTCCGCGTCCCGAGCCGCGTCGCGACCGCTCACGCCGTTGCTCAGGCGACCGTCCCGGAGGTGTCCCGCAGGGTGACGCTCGCGTGGCTCTCCTGGAAGCTCTGCTCGGACACCAGGGTCAGCCGCGCGGTGGACTGGAACTCCGGCAGCGTCACGGAACCGCAGGAGACCATGGTGGACTTGATCTTCGCCATGGTGGTGGCCAGGCCCTCGTTGAGGTCGCCGGCGTAGGGAACGTAGCCGTCGACCCCCTCCTCGAAGACCAGCCCCTGACCGCCCTGGCCGTAGCGCTGCCAGTTGCGGGCACGGTTGGAGCCCTCGCCCCAGTACTCCTTGACGAAGCCGTCCCTGGTCGGGACCTTCGCGCCGGGTGCCTGGTCGAAGCGGGCGAAGTACCGCCCCATCATGACGAAGTCCGCGCCCATCGCCAGCGCCAGGGCCACGTGGTAGTCCTCCACCAGGCCGCCGTCGGAGCAGAGCGGCACGTAGTCGCCGGTGCGCTCCAGGAAGGCGTCCCGGGCGGCGGCGACGTCGAGGACGGCGCTGGCCTGGCCCCGGCCGATGCCCTTCTGGTCGCGCGTGATGCAGATGGAGCCGCCGCCCACACCGATCTTCACGAAGTCGGCGCCGGCCTCGGCGAGGAACGTGAACGCCTCGCCGTCCACCACGTTGCCGCCGCCGATCGGGATCTCCGGGTAGTTCTTCTTCGTCCAGGTCAGCGCCTCCGCCTGCCAGTCGCTGTAGCCGTCGGACGAGTCGAAGCACAGGACGTCCGCGCCCGCCTCCAACAGGGCCGGAACCCGCTCGCGGTAGTCGTGGGTGTTGACGCCCGCGCCCACGCGCAGGCGCTTGCCACCGTCCACGACCTGGTTCGGGAAGCGCTTGTTGTCCGCGTAGTCGGACCGGAACACCAGGTGCTGGAGGTGCCCCTCGCCGTCCAGCACCGGGAGGCAGTCCAGCCGCTCCTCCCACAGCCTCGCGTTCGCCTCGGAGAGGGTGACGTCGCCGCCCGCGTGGGGCAGCTCGCCGAGGGGGGTCATCCGGCCGCTGACGGGGCCGTCGAGGTCGTGCCGCTGGGGGTGGAAGTCGCGCGAGGTCACCAGGCCGAGCAGGCGCCCGGTCGCGGTCCCGTCGTGGGTGACGGCGGCGGTGCTGTGGCCGGTCCGGCGCATCACCGCGACCAGGTCGCGGAGGGTGTCGTCGGGCCGGACGTTGGTGTCGCTGGTGACGAAACCGGCCTTGAAGTTCTTCACCTTCCGGACGGCCGCCGCCTGTTCCTCGACCGGCTGGTTGTGGTGGATGAAGCTCAGACCGCCGTTGCGGGCGAGCGCGATCGCGAGCTCCGGGGAGCTGACCGCCTGCATGATCGCCGACACGAACGGGGCGTGCAGCTCGATCGCCGAGGCCTCGCCCACCCGGTGCCGCACCAGGGGCGTCCGGAGATCAACGGCCGCGGGCCCGCAGTCGGTCCGAGTCCGGTTCGGGAGCAGCAGGTACTCGTTGAACGTCCGCGACACCTCGGCGATGATCTGTGCCATGCATTCCTCCTGATCCCGAGCGGGCGGCGCCGGTCGGCCCGACCGCGAAGACCGCGCCCGTGCCCGACGGCTCGACCGGTCAGGTTCACGGACGGGCACGGCGGAGCTCCGCCCCACCAGGGCGCGCATCCTGACCGGGCCTCAGGTGCGAGGCGCGGCAGTTGACTACGCACCTTATCGACTGCCCGACTTGTTGACGAATCACCGTCATCGCCGTCGGCGGCTCCCGCGGAGCGGTGCGCCCGACGGTACGGACACGGAGAACCGAGGTGTCGTCAAAGACACTTGACGACGCGGACGGCTCCGGTCGGGCGGCGGTCCCCGGGCCGGAGGCTCCACGCGCGGGTGGGGCGGGACCGGCCCGTCGCCTCCGCGCGTGGGCCGTTCGCCTGCTCGCCCGGTCGCCCGGCGGGGCCCGGGAGCGCGGCCGGTCGGCGACGCCGCGCGGCGGTGTGACCCGAACGGGTCCGGTCGGCGGGCGGCATGGTGGGGTGGGCCCTAGGTTGCGGTGCCAGGGGGTCATCCGAGCGGAAGGCTGTATCTGGCATGGCCGGGAAATTCGAACTGTACGTGGACGAGGGCGGCATGCACCGGTTCCGGCTCAAGGCGAGCAACGGGACGATCGTGGTGACCGGCGACCCGCAGGAGAGCAAGGACGACTGCCTGAGGAGCATCGCGTCGATCCGCAAGCTCGCGCCGTACGCGGAACTCAAGGAGACCGCCGGGTCGGTGTGACGGGCCGGGCCCCGACGCACGGGACGGTGTGACGGGCCGGGACGCGGGACGGTGTGACAGGCCGGGATCCGACGCACGGGACGGTGTGGCGGGCCCGGCTCCGGAGCGCGGGTCGGCGGTGCAAATCGCCGACCCGCGTTCGCCTCTACGACAGATCCCTTTGGCCGGGTGCACGCCGGACGCGGACAGAACACTGGCATGCGCGTCGTCATCGTCACCGAATCCTTCCCGCCCGAGGTCAACGGAGTCGCCCACAGCGTGCTGCGGACGGCCGAGCACCTGGTCCGCCGGGGCCACCGGCCCCTTGTCGTCACCCCCTCGCCGGCGCGGGGCGCCGAGTGCCCGCCGGAGACCTTCGGCGGCGGCGCGGCGCCGGAGATTCCCGTGGTGCGCATCCCGTCGGTGCCGCTGCCGGGATACCCCCAGGTACGGATCGCCCTGCCCAGTCGGCAGCTGGCGGCCGCCGTCGCCGGACACCGGCCGGACCTCGTCCACCTGGCCAGCCCGTTCGTGCTCGGCGCGCGCGGGATGCAGGTCGCGGCGCGGCTCGGGGTGCCCGCCGTCGCCGTCTACCAGACCGATCTGGCCGGGTACGCGCACGCCTACCGGGCCGGGCGGGGGCTCGGGGAGGCCGCCGCCTGGCGGCGGATCCGGGCCGTGCACCGCGCGGCCGCCCGTACCCTGGCGCCCTCCACCCCCGCCGCCCAGGACCTCACCGCGCACGGGGTGCCGAGGGTGCAGCTGTGGCCGCGCGGAGTGGACTCGGTGCGGTTCCACCCCCGGCACCGGGACGAGGCGCTGCACCGGGCGCTGGCCCCGGGCGGGGAGGTGCTGGTCGGGTACGTCGGACGGCTGGCGCCGGAGAAGCGGGTCGACCTGCTGGCGGCGGCCTCGGCACTGCCCGGGGTACGGGTGGTGGTCGTCGGGGACGGCCCCTCTGCGCCCGGGCTGAAGGCCTCGATGCCGGGCGCCGTGTTCCTCGGCCGGCGCACCGGGGACGAGCTCGCGCGCTGTTTCGCCACCCTGGACGTCTTCGTGCACACCGGTCCGCTGGAGACCTTCTGTCAGACCATCCAGGAGGCGATGGCCAGCGGCGTGCCGGTGATCGGCCCCGCGGCGGGCGGCCCGCTGGACCTGGTCGCCCACCACCGCACCGGCCTGCTGGTGCCGCCCCGGGACGCCGCCGCGGTGGCCCGGGCGGTCGCCGAGCTGGCCGCCGACCCGGCACGGCGGGCCGGGTACGGGCAGGCCGGGCGCGCCGAGGTGACCGCGCGCACCTGGGAGGCGGTCGGGGACCTGCTGCTGCGGCACTACGCCGAGGTGCTGGCGGAGCACCGCGGAGTGCGGCTGCCGTCCGCCGCCCCGGCGTCGGCCGCGCCGGTGGCGCCCGCCCTGTCGGAGGAGCTGCCGGCATGAGCTCCGTTCCCGACGGCGGGGCGCCTACGGCCGGCGCCTCGCCGATCGCCGGTGAGGCTCCGATCGCCGGTGAGACGCTGACGATCGTCCGGCTCGCCAACTTCGTCACCCCGGTCTCCGGCGGCCTGCGCACCGCACTGCGCCACCTCGGTGCCGGGTACCGGGCGGCCGGGCACCGCCCGGTACTGATCGTCCCCGGGGAGCGGCGCTCCGAGGAGGAGACCGAGCAGGGCGTGGTGGTCACCCTGCCCGGCCCGGTGCTGCCGGCCAGCGGCGGCTACCGGCTGCTCACCGACCGGCGGGCCGTCGCCGCCGAGCTGACCAGGTTCTCCCCCGACCGGCTGGAGGTGTCCGACCGCACCACGCTGCGCTGGACCGGCGCCTGGGCGCGGCGGCACGGCGTGCGCTCGGTGATGGTCTCGCACGAGAGCGCCGCCGGCCTGCTGCGCACCTGGGGCCTGCCCGGTCCGCTGGCGGGCGCGACGGCCGACCGGTTCAACGCGGCCACCGCCCGCGCCTACGACTCGGTGCTCTGCACCACCGACTGGGCGGCGGCGGAGTTCCGGCGGATCGGCACCCCGAACCTGGTCCGGGCCCCGCTGGGGGTGGACCTCGACGCGATGCGCCCGCTGCCGCCGACCGCACGGGCGGCCGAGCGGGCCCGGTACGCCGCTCCGGACGAGACGCTGCTGGTGCTCTGCTCCCGGCTCTCGGCGGAGAAGCGGCCCGAGCGGGCGATCGAGGCGCTGGCCGTCCTGCGGGCCCGGCGGCGGCCCGCGGTGCTGGTGGTGGCCGGCACCGGCCCGCTGCGGGACCGGCTGGCGGCGCGGGCCGCGCGGCTGCGGCTGCCGGTGCGCTTCCTCGGGCACCTGGGCGAGCGGGCGGAGCTGGCCCGACTGCTGGGCTGCGCGGACGTGGTGCTCGCCCCCGGCCCGGTGGAGACCTTCGGGCTGGCCGCGATGGAGTCACTGGCGTGCGGGACCCCGGTGGTGGTCAGCCGCTCCTCCGCGCTGCCCGGCCTGGTCGGGCTCGCCGGGGTGGCGGCCGTCGACACCGGCGACGGATTCGCCTCCGCCGTACGGCAGTTGCTGGGTCGGCCGGAGAAGCTGCGACGGGCCTCCGCCCGGGCCCAGGCCGAGCGGTACGGCTGGCCGGCGGCGGTGGCGGCGTTCCTTGCGGCGCACGGTGTACGCGACGACGAGGCGGTGGACGGAGGTCGGAGGTCGGGATGAGCATGCTGGAGGCCGGGCGTGGCCGGGCCGCGGAAGAACGCCCCACGGCCGACGAGCTGCTGCGCTTCGTCGCCCTCGGGGACTCGCTCACGGAGGGGGTCGGGGACCAGGTCGGCGAGGGCTGGCGCGGCTGGGCCGCCGTCCTCGCCCGCGCGCTGCCGCCCGAGGGTCGGGACGTCGAGTTCACCAACCTGGCGTACAGCGGGGCGCTCACCACGGAATTGACGACACGTCAGTTGCCGGGCGCGCTGGCTCTGCGGCCGCAGCTCGCGGCGGTGGTGGTCGGCGGCAACGACACCCTGCGCTCGGGCTTCGACATCCGGCGCGCCACCCTGGAACTGGACGCCACGATGGGGGAACTGTCCGGCCACGGCGCCAGGCTGCTGACCGCCTGCCTGCCCGACCCGGGCAGCCTGCTCCGGCTCCCGGCGCCGCTCGCCCGTCCCCTGGCGCGCCGGATGCGGGCGGTCAACACCGTGGTGCACGCCCTCACCGAACGCCACCGGGCGGTGCACCTGCACATCGCCGAGCTGCCGTGGCTCACGGAGCGCCGGCTGCTGAGCGTCGACCGCCTGCACCCCAGCGCCGAGGGCCACCACCTGATCGCCCGGCGCTTCCACGACCTGCTCACCGAGGCCGGCCACCCCCTCGGCCCGCCCCCGACCGCCGCCCCCGCCGAACCACCTCCGGGCCTGGCCGCCGACCTCTGGTGGATGGCCACCCGGGGCACCCGCTGGCTCGCCGCCCGCAGCACCGACCTCCTGCCGGGCCTGCTCGCACTGGCCGCCGCGGAGGGCGTCGCCCGCCTGCGCGGCGGGAGCCGGCGGCACGACGAGCAGATGGCCCGGGCCGCGGCGCAGGCCCTCGCCTCGCTGGGGTGAGGAGCGCGCCGGGGTGGCGGGGACGGCGAAGGCGGTGGAACCGGGGACTGTTGCGGAAGTGCGCGCGTCGGCGGGAGTGGCGTAGTACTTGTGGAGGGTCCCGGAGGCATTCCCGTTCTTGTCTGGAGTCGTCGATGTCCGTTCGCCGTGTCGTGCCCAACATCCGGTCGGAGGCCGCGCAGGAGAGCCGGGAGTTCTACGGCCTGCTGGGCTTCGAGGAGGTCATGAACCACGGCTGGATCATGACGCTCGCCTCCCCGTCCAGCCCGGCGGCGCAGGTCAGCTTCATGACCGGCGACAGGACCGCGCCGGTCACCCCCGACCTGAGCGTCGAGGTGGACGACGTGGACGCGGCCTACGCGGCCGTGCTGGCCGACGGTGCGGAGATCGTCCACCCCTTGCAGGACGAGGAGTGGGGCGTACGGCGGTTCTTCGTCCGCGACCCCAACGGCCGTGTGGTCAACGTCCTGGGCCACCGCTGACACCGCCGCTCCCCCGCGACCGGGGACGGTGCCGGTCACGGCCGGGATCGGCGGGGCCGTTCGGCGGGAACCATCGGGGTGGCCCGGGTTGTCGTGTCCGGGGAGAGCGTGACGGAGGGAGTCGGGGTGGAGAGCTCGGGCGCGGTGGGCCGGGACGTCATGGCGGCGGCGGGAGTGCTGTTCTCCGACGGGGCGGGGCGGCTGCTGGTGGTGCGGCTGCCGTACGACCGGAAGCATCCGGTGGCGATCCCGGGCGGCGGGTGGGAGCCGGCGGACCGGTCGCCGAGGGAGACCGCCCTGCGGGAGATCCGGGAGGAGCTGGGGTTCACGCCCCGGTTGGGGCCGCTGGCCGGCGTGGACTGGGCGCTGCTGCGCGAGGGCGACCGGCCGATCGTCGTGTACCTCTACTGGGCCGAGCCGCTGACGGCGGAGCAGGTGGCGGCGTTCCGGCCGGACACGGCGGAGGTCGGCGGCTGGACCTGGCTGACGGCGGAGCAGGCCGGACACGCCCTGCCACCGCGGCTGTCCCGCCGGGTGACGGCCTGTCTGCGGGCACCGCGCGACACCGGGCCGCTGGAGCTGGAGGACAGCCGGCCGGTCGGCCACACGCTCGCGCGGTTGCCCGCCGACGCGCCGGTGCCCGAGTACGCCGGACTGGCCGCCGCACCGGGGCTGACGCCGTCCGCCGAGGAGCCGCCGGAACCCTCGCAGCCGCCGATGGACCGGGCGACCTACTACGCCACCCGGCCGCGCATCCGGACCAAGGCGCGGGCACTGTTCACCGACGCCGCCGGCCGGGTGCTGCTGGTGCGGCTGCGGCCGTGGGACGGGCCGCTCGGGCAGGTGCCGCACTGGACGCTGCCGGGCGGCGGGGTCGAGGCGGACCGGGAGATGCCCCGGGCGGCCGCCCGGCGGGAGATCCGCGAGGAGCTCGGCTGGGACGTGGAACCGGGGCCACTGCTGGCGCTGGACTGGCAGCCGGGTGCGGCGGCCGACCCGGAGGCTGACCCGGCGACCGGCCGGGACACCGCCGTCCTGGTATACGTGTTCGACGGGGGCACGGTGACTGAGCGGATGCTCGGCTCCCTCGTGCTGCCGGAGGACGAGCTGGTCGAGTGGCGGCTCTGCGATCCGGCCGAGGCGCGGACGCTGCTGACCGGCCCGTCCTGGGACCGTACGGCCGCCGCACTGGCCGCCCGGGAACGGGCGGGCGGACCGGTCGAGCTGGTGCGCGGGCGGAGCGTCGGGCCGGACCTGCCGCAGGGGTGAGGCCGGGTGGACGGAGCCCGGCGGGGCGTGAGCCACCGCCGGGGCCTCGTCCGCTTCCTCGCACGTCGGGCGCGGTGGGCCGGCGCGGCGCTTCGGGGCGCCGCGTCAGACCTCCAGCTCGGCCTCGATCCGGCCCAACTGGTGGCGGGCCATCGCGAGGTTGGCGCGCGCCTTGTCCAGCGCGAGGTAGAGGAACAGGCCCTTGCCGGTACGGCCGGTGAGCGGGCGGATCAGGTGGTACTGGCTGGTCAGGGTGATCAGTATGTCCTCGATCCCGTCCTGGAGGCCGAGCATGTCCATGGTGCGCATCTTGGCGCGGACCACGTCGGTGTTGCCGGCGGCGGCGACGTTGAGGTCCAGGCCGCCGGGGCCGTCGAGGGTGGCCAGCGCCATGCCGCTGTTGTAGTCCACCAGGGCCGCGCCGATGGCGCCCTCGATGCTGGTCATGGCCTGCTTGAGCGCGCCGGCTGCGTCGGTCATCTGGGTAACTCCCGTTCTTTGGTGGGTGGTTAGGTTTCGGGCGGTGCGGTTTCAGGCGGTGCGGTGGTCTGGTGGCGCGGTCAGCCCGCGTCGCGCGGATCCTTGGGCACGAGCGCGTCGTTGAGCAGCTCGGCGATGCGCTGCGCGCTGCGGCGGGCCTCCAGGTGCAGCCGGCCGACGTTGACGTCGGGGTGCGCCAGCAGCGTCAGCACGCAGCTGCCGCCGGCCGCGTAGGTGGCGACGTAGCCGTTCTCGCCGCGCACCAGCGACTCGCGGAACTCGCCCTGGCCGGTGGTGTCGGCGAGCCGCTGGGCCAGCGAGAGCGAGGCCGCCGTCATCGCGGCCAGACCCGAGGGCTCGGTGCCGTGGGTGTCGTGCGCGATCAACAGGCCGTCCACGCTGGCGACCAGACCACCCGCGAGGTGCGGGACGCGGTGTTTGACGGCGCGCAGTTCGGCGAGCAACTCGGTCTCCAAGGCGATCAGTTGTCTCCTTCCGACACGCTGCTTGAGTGCCCGCCTCATGGCCGGAATGACGGGGTCGCGGGCGGGGAATGGGTCAAAGTCGGGCCTCCAGAAGGTCTCGGACCCGGGTCAGCAGCGCGATGTCCGGGTCGGGGACGGTCAGCGGGTGGGCCGCTGCCGTGGTGGGCGGGCGTTCTGATCGCGTGGGGGCGTCGGTCCCGGCGTCGGTCCCGGTGTCGGTCCCGGCGGGGGTGCCGCCGGCGGGGGTGCCGGTACGGACTGCGGCGGGGTCGGCCGTGACCGGGGCTCCGGGGAGTCCGGCACCTCGGAGGCTGGCGCCGGGGACCCTGCGGTGCAGCCCTCCGGCCGGTCCACTCGTGACCGGTGGGGGAACTTCGGGTGCCGGTACGGCCGTTGGCGACACCTCGGGCACCTGGGCCACCGTCGGCACGTCGGGCGGGCGCGGTACGTCGGCTGGCAACGGCGCGTCCAGCAGCCCGGCGGCGGCGAGCCGTCGGACGTCGGCCGTCACGCCGAAACCGGAGCGGCCGAGCAGCCGGGCCAGGTCGGCCGGGGTCCTGCGGCCGTCGGCGTGGTCCAGCAGTTCGCGGCGCCGGCGACCGGACGGGCGGTGGGAGGCTCGGCGGACGTGCTCGACCGGGCGGACGGGCGCGGTGTCGAGCTGCCCCCACGGCCAGATCCCGTCGAGCAGCTGCCGACGGCGTGCGACCTCGCGACGGATCCGGGCCGGATCGACGTCCGCGACCGGTCCGAGCCAGTGCCGAGCCTCGGCCTCGAACCGCCAGACTCCGCCGCCCGGGTCGGCGAGGACGAAGAACGAGGCATCGAACAGCGTTCCCAGGTGGCCGAGTTCGAGCTCTCCCCGGGTGAGCAGCCGCCGTTCGACGAGCGCCTCGCCGACCCTCGACCGAGGTCCGTGGATCCGGAGCAGCTCCGCCCAGCCCTCGGGGGTGATCCGGCCGCAGCCGATGAGCAGGTCGGCCAGGCCGGGGGCCCGGGAGGACTGGGCGGCGGCCACCCGCCCGTCGACCAGGTGGAGGCTGCCGAGCGGTCCGTGCAGGGCGCCGGTGGCGCGACGGTCGGCGAGCAGGGCGAGCGCCTCGCCCGGGGTCCTCGGGGTGGCGGCCCCCGCCCAGGGCGGCGGCGCGGTGCCGGTCGCGGCGGTCACGCGCTCACCCCAGCACCAGTTCGTCGGTGAGCGCCTGGAGGCGGAAGCGGGCGGCGGCGAGGTTGCCCTCCGCGCGGTCCAGCCAGAGGTGCAGCACGAGCCTGTTGTCGAAGACGGTGTCGATGAAGCGGATCAGGTGGTAGCTGCGGCCGGCGGTGACGATGATGTCCTCCAGCGGGGCCCGCCGGTCCTCCGCCACGGTGAAGGTCTGACTCTCAACGGCCGCCCGCACCAGGTCGGTTGCCTCGGCGGCGGAGGTTTCGTGCTCTCCGGTCGGGCTGTCCCCGAGGCTGCCGAGGGCGAGCCCGCTGCTCCAGTCGACCAGGCTCGCGGCGCGGGCCCCGGGGATCGCCATCGCTCCGGAGAGGCATTCGTCGATACCGGGCACACCGGCTCCTTCGCGGGGTCTGGGCGGCCGGACGCAGCGCGGCGCCGACCGGTTCACCACCAGCAGTGGCTAGTTCGACACGGAAGGCTACTGCCGGATTCCATCGGACGAACATTCCGATGGCATATTCACACCGGCAACAGCCAGTTCCGGCCAAGAATTGACGATGCATCAGACCGGGAGGGGAGGTGACGCCACTGGTGGGCCAGGGCGGTTGGAGCGCCGTTCACCGGCCGCCTGGCACGGGACCTTGGCCGATACCGGGCCGTGCCGGAGGGTTTCGCCATCGAAAGTGCGATAAGAGGACGAGCCCATGGGGCGCGAACACGCCGAAGGGGCTCGTTCCGTTGGACGGAACGAGCCCCTTCGATGGGAGCGCCAGGCCCGGATCGCACGGACTCTCCCTACTGAAAGTAGGGCGTGCTCTGGTAGCACCGCTGACGCCTGTTCGAGATTCGTTTCCCGGAAGGTCACTTCCTCTCGACGGGAAGAACACTAGCAGGCCATCACGCCTGGTCAGAAATCGCGGCCGGGGAGCCGCCGGGCACTGCCGGGCCGGCCGGTGCCGGTCAGCCCAGCAGCGCCCGGTAGCCCCCGATCAGGGCGGTGAGCCCGAGCCCGAAGGCCCGGTCCGCGCGCTCGCGCCCGACGGGGACGGCGTCCAGGGCGTCGGCCAGCCGCGGGGTGGCGGCGCGGTCGACGGCGTCGACCATGACGTCCGGGGCGACCAGGTCCAGCGCCGAGCCCAGGATGAAGCTCTCCAGGGCGGTGATCAGGCCCATCACGTCCTGCGCGGCGAAGCCCGCGTCCTCCAGGGTGGCGACGGCCCGCTCGTACAGCTCGTGCATGAACGATTCGGCAAGCGGCGCGGTGGCGAGCAGCCGGACGATGCCGGGGTGTTCGGCGAAGGCGTCCCGGTAGGCGTGCGCCCAGGTGCGCAGCGCGACGTCCCAGGGCTGGTCCCACATCGACTGCTCGCCGATCGTGCGCACCAGCTCGGCGCGCATCAGGGCGACGATCTCGGCCCGGCCGGCCACGTGGTGGTAGAGCGCGGAGGGGCTGACCTTGAGCGCACCGGCCAGCGCGGGGATGGTGAGGTCCCCCGCCTCGTCGACCAGCCGGAGCGCGGTGTCCACGATGCGCTGCCGGTCCAGCAGGGGTGTGCGCGGCCTGGGCATGCCCGGTTCCTCACCTTCGGGGTCGCCGGGCGGCCCGTCGGCCCCCGACAGACCAAGATCGTCGTTATCCAAGCGTTATTGAACGGCTTTCAGTAAAACCCTTCCGCACCCGCCGGTGCCGCGCCTACGGTAACCGAACCCCATTCGGTTAGGCAGGCCGCGCACCCGTCGGCCCGCCCTGCCCCGGAGAGGACGCACACCCCCGTATGCGTGCCGAAACGATCTTCACCGGCGGCCGGATCCACACCGGAGACCCCGCCCTCCCCCGCACCCACGCCCTCGCCGTCAGCGCGGGGCGGATCGCCGCCCTCGGCGACGCCGCCCTCGCCCTGCGCGACGAAGGCACCGACACCGTCGACCTCGACGGCGGCGCCCTGCTGCCCTCCTTCGGCGACGGCCACGTCCACCCGCTGCTCGGCGCCATCGGCCTGCGCGGCGTGCCCGTCCGCGACTGCACCAGCGTGGAGCAGGTCGTGGCGGCCGTCCGCGACTGGGCGCGGCGCCACCCCGAGGCCGAGTGGATCACCGGCGACGCCGTGGATCCGTCACTGGCCGAGGGCGGGCTGTTCGACGCCCGGCTGCTCGACGCCGCCGTACCCGACCGGCCGGTACTGCTGCGCACCATGGACCACCACACCGGCTGGGCCAACAGCGAGGCGCTGCGCCGGGCCGGGTACGGGCCGGACACGCCCCAGCCGGTCGGCGGCGAGATCGTCCGACGGCCGGACGGCAGCCCGCTCGGCACCCTGCGCGAGTTCGGCGCGCTCAACCCCGTCCTCGCGCTCGTCCCGCCGCGGCCACTGGCCGAACAGGTCGCCGCGCTGCGGGAGACCACCGCCGCGCTCGCCGCCGCCGGACTCACCTGGCTCCAGGACGCCTGGGTCGAACCCGCGCAGGTGGACACCTGGCTGGCGGCCGTCGCCGAGGAGGACCTGCCGGTCCGGGCCGGACTCGCCCTGCTGCTCGAACCGGACGGCTGGCACGAGCGGCTCCCCCGCCTGGCCGCCGACCGCGACCGGGTCGAGGCCGCCGGGCGCGGGCGGCTCAGCGCGCGGGCGGTCAAGTTCTTCGCCGACGGCGTCATCGAGTCCGGGACGGCCGCGCTGCTGGAGCCGTACAGCGACTGCCCGCACTCCCACGGCGTCGCCAACTGGACCGGCGCCGAGCTGGCGGAGGCCGTCACCGCCGTGGACGCGCTGGGCTTCCAGCCGCACATCCACGCGATCGGCGACCACGGCGTACGGATCGCGCTGGACGCCGTCGAGGCCGCCGCCCGCCGCAACGGGCCGCGCGCCCGCCGGCCGGTGATCGCGCACGTCCAGCTGGTCCACCCGGACGACCTGCCGCGGTTCGCCGAACTCGGGGTGATCGCCAACTTCGAACCGCTGTGGGCGCAGACCGACCCGCTGATGACCGAGCTCACCCTGCCCCGGATCGGCCCGGACCGCGGCTCCCGGCAGTACCAGATCGCCGCCCTGCTGCGCGGCGGCGCCCGGGTCTCCTTCGGCAGCGACTGGCCGGTCACCCGCTACGAGCCGCTCGCCGGGCTGGCCACCGCCGTCACCCGGCAGACGCCGGACGGGCTGCCGGACGGCGGCTGGCTGCCCGAGGAGCGGATCGGGCTCACCGAGGCGCTGGCGGCGTACTCGGCGGGCGTGGCGCACCAGGCCTTCGAGGAGGCCGAGTGGGGCGTGCTGCGGCCGGGCCTGCGGGCCGACCTGGTGCACCTGGCCACCGATCCGTACGCGGTGCCGGCCGGTGAGCTGGCCTCGATCGAGGTGGCCGGCACCTGGCTCGGCGGACGGCGCACCCACGGTGGGCCGCCCGGCGGCGACCGCTCGACGCGCTGAGGCGCGCCCCGGCCGGACGGCTGTCCGGCTTGTCCCGCTGGTCCGGCTGCGGCTTGTCCGGCTTGTCCGGCTGCGGCTCGACGCGCTGAGACGTCCTGGCCGACCGGCCGCCCCGCCCGGACGGACTTCCCGACCGGTCCCGGCCGTCCCCCACGGCGTCCGTGTCTCGTTCCCCGGTCGGCGGCCGACGCGTCCGCGCCGCCGACCGCCCTACCCTCGTACCCACGACCCCAGGAGAGCTCCCCCATGACCCTGCCCTCCGACGCGGCCTCCGCCGCCGCACTCCGTCCCCCCGACCCCGGCGCCCCTTCCGCCCCCACCTCCGCCGCCTCCCCCGGCACCCCCGGCGGGCTGGAGCGCGGGGTGCTCGGCACCGGCGACATCGTCTTCTTCGTCGTGGCCGCCGCCGCGCCGCTGACCGTGATGGCCGGCGTGGCGCCGTTCGCCATCTCCTTCGGCGGCATCGGCGCGCCGGTCGCCTACCTGGCCACCGGCGTGGTGCTGGCGCTCTTCGCGGTCGGCTTCACCACCATGACCGCGCACATCCGCAACGCCGGCGCCTTCTACGCCTACGTCACCCGCGGCCTCGGCCGGGCGGCCGGGCTGGGCGCGGCACTGCTCGCGGTGCTCTCGTACAACGCGATCCAGATCGGCATGTTCGGCGCCTTCGGGTTCTTCGCCCACACCACGGCCGAGGACCTGCTCGGGCTGGACCTGCCCTGGCCGGTCTGGGCGCTGCTCGGGGTCGCGGTGGTCTGGTTCCTCGGCTTCCGCTCGATAGACCTCGGGGCCAAGGTGCTCGGGGCGCTGCTGATCGCCGAGACCGGCATCCTGCTGGTGCTCGCGGTGGCGGTGCTGGTCAAGGGCGGGGCGCACGGGCTGAGCCTGTCCTCGTTCGCCCCGGAGCACGTGTTCTCCGGCGGGATGGGCGGGGTGCTCGGCCTCTCCTTCGCCGCCTTCATCGGCTTCGAGGCGACCGCGATCTACCGTGAGGAGGCCCGGCAGCCGCAGCGGACCGTGCCGCGCGCGACCTACGCCGCGATCGTCTTCCTCGGCCTCTTCTACACCTTCGTCACCTGGATGATCGTGCAGGCCTTCGGCGACACCGGGGCCGTCGCGACCGCCACCGCCGACCCGGCCGGGATGTTCTTCACCGCGATGACCGACTACGTCGGCGGCTGGGCGACGGACGTGCAGCGGGTGCTGATCGTCACCAGCCTGCTCGCGGCGCTGCTCGCCTTCCACAACACCATCACCCGGTACGGCTACGCGCTGGCCACCGAGCAGGCAGCCCCGGCCGTGCTGGGCCGGGTCCACCCGCGGCACGGTTCGCCGTGGATCGGCGGCATCGTGCAGTCGGTGGTGGCGGCGGTGGCCGTCGGGGTGGCCGCGCTGATCGGGGCGGACCCGTACAACCAGTTCTTCCTCTGGGCGAACTCCCCCGGGGTGGTCGGGATCCTGGTGCTCCAGGCGCTGGCCGGTCTGGCCGTGTTCGCCTTCTTCCGCCGCAACCGGGCGGCCGCCGCGAGCGCCGGGGCGTTCCGTACGGTCGTGGCGCCGCTGGCCGCCACCGTGCTGCTGTGCGGGGCCACCGCGCTGGTGGTGTGGCGGCTCGACCTGTTCACCGGCGCCGGCCCGGAGGTCAACTGGCCGCTGGTCGCGATCGTGCCGGTGGTGTTCCTGACCGGCGTCGGGATCGCGCTGCGGCTGCGGGCCCGCCGGCCGGAGGTGTACGCGCGGCTCGGGACGACCGAGGTCGACGGGGGCTGAGCGGTAGCGCCGGGCAGCGGGAGGGGAGCGGCGAGCGCCGGGCGCCCGCCGCGGCCCGGCCCGGTGACGGCTCCGCCTCCTCCGGGCCCACTCGGGCCCGGCCCGCTCAGGCCCGGCCGACGGCCTCGGCGAGGAGCCGGTAGGAGTCCAGCAGCGCGGCGCGGTCGTAGGTACTGGTGGTGACCAGGAACTCGTCCGCCCCGCTGCGCTCCACCAGCGCCAGCAGCTCGGCGGCGGCCTGCTCCGGGGTGCCCGCGATGTGGCCCTTGAGCGACTGCTCGTACGCGGCCCGCTCCCGGACGGTCATCTCCCGGGCGAGGATCTCCGCCGCCGGGGCCAGGGGCGGGAACTCGCCGTGGGTACGGGAGTACGCGCCGGACCAGGCTTCCGGGACGAGCAGCTCGCGCGCCCGCTCGGCCGTCTCGGCGACCGCCACCGTGCCCGAGACCACCACGTACGGCTCGGCGGCGTGCGCCGAGGGGCGGAACCGGTCGCGGTAGCGGTCGATCGCCGCGAGCATCCGGTCCTCCCCGTGCGGGGCGGCGATCACCAGCGGCAGCCCGGCGTCGGCGGCCAGGTCGGCGCCCGCACCGGTGGCCAGGACGAAGGCCGGGACGTGCAGGCCCTCGGCCGGCCGGGCGTGGACCCCACGGTGCGCCTGCTGCGAGCCGTCGAAGTAGCCGAGCAGTTCGGCCAGCTGGGCACCGAACTCGTCCGCTGCGCCCTTCTCGCGCCCGAGCGCCCGCCGGACGCCGTCGGTGAAGCCCAACGAGCGCCCGAGCCCCATGTCGATCCGCCCCGGGAACAGCGCGGCCAGCACCCCGAACTGCTCGGCCACCACCAGCGGCTGATGGTTGGGCAGCATCACCCCGCCGGTGCCGACCCGGATCCGGGAAGTGGCCGCCGCCACCGCCGCGGCGAGCACGGTGGGCGCCGACCCGGCCACCCCCGGCACGCCGTGGTGCTCGGAGACCCAGAACCGGTGGTAGCCGAGCCGCTCCGCCTCGCGGGCGAAGGCCACCGTGTCCCGCAGTGCCCGGGCCGGCTCCTCACCCTGTCTGGTCCGGGAGCGGTCGAGCACGGAGATCCTGGTCGTGGGCGCGGCGCTGGTCACGTCGGTGCACAACGCCCTCCCTCCGCGCGGGCATTCCCCAGGCGGCCCGGTGCCGGGGCCGGAGGCCGACGGCCGGCCGGTCAGGCGCCCGCCCCGGGTATTCGGCCCCGGCGGGCGTCCGCCTCCGCGGCACCGGCCTTGGTCTTCCGGCGGCCCCAGGGCTTGTACACCGACAGGACCACGGTGAACAGGTAGAGCGACAGCGCCACCGCCGGGACGATCACCGTGTTGTACCGGACGAAGCCGAGGTCCGCCGCCGTGATCGGGCCGGTCGGGTGCGCGTCCACCACCCGCACCGCGTCGTGCAGCCGGTCACTGAGCGCGAAGACGGAGGCCGCCATCGCCCCCAGCGTCAGCCAGAACTTGGTACTCACCCAGTAGTACCGGAACAGCCCCCAGGAGGTGCCGAGCCCGAGCGCCACCCCGCTCAGGAAGGTCAGCAGGCTCAGCGGCAGGATCAGCACGTCGCCGAGCAGGCCCATCGCCCGGTAGGCGGTGCGCAGCCGGTCGGCGTCGCCGGCGCCCACGGCCGTCAGCGCCGTCACCGCCAGGGTGAGCAGGCAGAGCATCAGCGCCAGCCAGCTCACCGAGGCGGTGATGTGCAGGACGACCAGGCGTTTGCGCGCCGCCGGTGTCAGGCGGCGGCCCGCGGACCGCCGCCTGACACCGGACGCCGGTTCGGACGCCGTGACGGCGCCGGTGGGCGAGCGCACGGGGTACCTCCTTCGAGTCGGGGCCACGAGGACGGCCCCAGGCTCTCCCGTCCGATCCTCATCGGGCATCTGACGGTGGAAGTAACCTCGCCTACTCCCCGGCGAGTACACGCACCGGGCGACAGCCGGAGCGCTCCTCCCCGAGGAGCAGCACGGAACAGCGGGGAACAGCCCCGGCCGAGTCCCTCTCCCCCGGAGCCGGCCTCAGTCGGTCACCGCGAACCCCTGCGCCGCGCCCAGCTGCTGCAGCGAGGCCTGGCCGGGGATCCCGTCCGCCGCCCCCGCCTGGTACCCGCAGCGCCGCTGCCAGGCCGCGTACGCGGAGACCGTCCGGGTGCCGAACGAGCCGTCCACCCACCGCTGGTCGAGCAGCCCCTCGTCCGCGAGCGCCTGCTCCACGATGGCCACCTCGGACCCGTACGTCAGGTGCCCCTGGGCTGCCCCCGGGTCGGTCCCGGCGGCCGCGACCACGTGGGACACCGAGACCGTCCGCTGCCCGGGCAGGTAGCCGAGCAGCCGGCGCAGCGAGCTCTCCCCCGGGACGCCGTCCGCCGCCTGCCCGGCGTAGCCCAGACTCCCCTGGTAGTCCGCGTAGTTCTCGGTGTCCGCGTCCGTCCAGTTCGGGCCGGGGCCGGAGCGGTAGTGGTCGCCGAAGCCGTGCGCGACCAGCGCCCGCCCGACCACCGTCACCTGGTAGCCCTGGGCGCCGTAGCCGTACGGCAGGCCGTTGATGCTGACCTGGTAGCGGGCGGTCGTGACCGGGGGCACCGGCTGCTGCTGGGGCGGGATGCCCGGGGAGCCGGGCCCGGCCGTGAGGTCGGGCCAGGAGCCGGGGTCGGTGTGGTCGTTGTACGGCACGTGGGCGTGCGCGTACCAGCCGCCGAGGGCCTCCCAGGTCCGCTCGTCGCGGTGGCCGGAGAAGTCGGTCGGCCGGCCCATCGGCCAGATGTCCGGCACGCCCCAGGAGGAGATCCAGGCGTGGATCCGGTCCCAGCCCGCGCACGGGGTGTCGACCAGGCGCGGGTAGACGGCGCCCTGGTAGCGGCAGTAGGGGAAGAACACCGCCTCGATCTGGATCACCACCCGCCCGGCCCGGTTGGTGCGGGTGGGGCTCTGGCTGGGGCTGAGCAGGCTCTTCGAGCGGGAGTCGGCCGGGAACAGCTGCGCCGTGCGGCCGCTGAACGGGTCCCAGACCAGGTGCGGCGCGTCGCCGGCGCCGCTGCCGGTGAAGTAGCCGACCAGGTCCTCGTAGGAGCACCAGTCCTGCGGCGCGGCGGCGGTCGCGTTGCGGTCCCAGGTGATGTGGGCGATGGCCTTCGGCGGGTACTGCTGATCGGTCGGCGCGTGGTCGCCGAGGTCGTGGATCTCGGCACCGGGCAGCCACAGTTCGGGCATCGTGGGCTCCTCCGAACGGCGTGAGGGCATCACCTCCGGTATCGGCAGGCAGGGCTCACGGATTGACCCCGACGGCGCAAAACCCCGGCAATGAACCCCCCGTACCCGTCCGGCCGTTCGACTCAGCGAGGGCTCTTCGTCCTCGCGTGCGATTCGGGCGCCCGTGCGGGGACGGCCGGTCGCACGGAAGGGGGCGCATTCCACCCCGCCGGGGCGCCGCTGTCAATCGTTGACTTCACAAGTGGTCTAGTCCACGGTGGTCCGGCAGACCGGCCCGAGCCGCCGTCCGGGGTCCCCCTGTGCGCTCAACTGGCAATCACTGCACCGAATCTGACGATCCGATGGAGAAACCCGCACCATGCAAAGAGTCTGCCTCGCCCTGCCCACCATGCGGTCCTGCCCCGACACCATCGCGGAACTCGCCGAGGAGGCGGCCTACGCCGTCGCGACCTTCGGGGTCGAGGTGCACCTGCTCGTCCTCGACACCACCGACGCCGTCGCCTTCGCGGAGAACGCGGGCGCCGTGGCCGCGCTGGAGCCCACCCCCGGCGTGGTCGTCCACCACCTCGGCGAGGCGCGGCAGCGGGAGTTCCTGCGCCGGGTGGCCGAGCGCTCCGGCGCCGCCGACCCCGAACTGCTGCTCGACATGATGCTGCCGCCGGCCGTCGCGTACGGCTCCTGCGTCAACCGGCTCTTCCTCGGCGCGGCCGCCCTGGGCTGCACCTCGGCGCACCTGCGCAACGACGACGCCGACTTCCAGGTCGTCGACGGCCGGAAGGTCTTCCCGATCCACCACGAGCTGCTCTCGATCGGCCGGCCGGCCGGCGAGGCGGCGGCCGTCGTGTCCCGCTCCGAGCTCGACCCGGCCGACGCGGACAAGCCTGTGATGCTGGTCAGCGGCTCCTTCATCGGCGAACTCAACGTGGACATCAGCGAGATCCACGAGCTGGACCCGGCCGTCTACCGCGAGGTGGTGCGCCTGTGGACCCCGCCGGTGTGGTCGGAGGAGGAGCAGGACGCGATGGTGGACGTCTCCTTCAAGGGCGCCGGCTCCGAGCCGTTCACCACCGACGAGTCCGTCCTCGGCGTGCCCGACATCTGGGACGTCTACATGTGCAACATCGCCCTGGACCACCGGGCCTACGAGGTGCTGCCGCTGCTGCCCTCGATCGAGACGATCGGCAGCGACTACGCCCTGCTGCACGCCATGGTCCACTCCCGGCTGCCCGGCGTCGTCCACAACCGCCACATCGTCAACTACTACACGCCCGAGCGCCGCACCGGCTCCGGCTTCGTCAACTACCAGCTGCGGTTCGTCAAGTTCCTGCTCTCGATGCTGTACCTGTACCCGGTCTACGGCGGCATGATCGACCTCGGCCGCGGGCTGCTGGACGAGCGGCACGGGCTGAAGGTCGAGCCGCTCCTCGACCTGGTGCGCGGCAGCGTCGACTGGGACCGGGCCGGGAACGAGCACTGCCTGGACGTCCTGGACCGCTCCTACCGCAAGCTGGGCGGCAAGTACGCCGAGCTCGCGGACGTGGTGGCCGAGCGGCGGCAGCAGCTGCTGGACGAGGCGCGGGCGGACGCCGAGCGCTGGGCGGTGCTGGTGGAGGCCTGGGCGGCACTGGTGGCCGCCTCCCGCGCCGAGGGGCTCGGCGCCTCGGAGGTTCCGGCCTAGTGGGCGAGGACCTCCGGATCCGGCTCCTGGCCGACGGCGACTGGGACGCCGTGGTCGCGCTGGAGTACGACGCCTACGCGGCCGACGGCCTGTCGGAGGGCCGGGAGGCGCTGCAGTCCCGCGCCCTCGGCTCGCCGGAGACCTGCTTCGTGCTGGAGCAGGGCGGCACGGTCCGCGGCTACCTGCTGAGCCTGCCGTACCCGCCGCTGCGCTGCCCGGACCTCGCCCGGGCGGAGGACGCGGTGCACGAGTCGGGCAACCTGCACGTGCACGACCTGGTGATCGCCGAGGACCTGCGCGGCCGGGAGGTCGCGCTGGGGTTCATCCGGCACTTCCGGGAGCGGGCGGAGGAGCTGGGCTTCGAGCGGATCTCGATGGTCGCGGTGCGCGGGGCGGACATCCTGCTGCGGCTGCTCGGCTACCGCGCGCACCGGGAGGTGGCGGTCCCCGCGTCCTACGGACGACGCGCCGTCTACATGTCGATGCCGGTGCGCTGACCTGCGGGGATACCTGGCCCCATGCCCACTCTTTTGGCCTAGTCCGGACGGCGAAGATCACCCCATCGGGTGAAGCTGGTGGCGGCTGCGCCCGCGCGCGCGGCCGCCGGCAGCACCCGTCCGTACGCCCGAGGGAGAAGCGCATGAAGGCCGCCGTCGTCCACGACTTCACCGCACCGCTGGCCGTCGAGGACCGCCCCCTACCGAAGCCCGCCGCGCACCAGGTCCGGGTCCGGATCGAGGCCTCCGGCCTCTGCCACACCGACATCCACGCCGCCCACGGCGACTGGCCGGTCAAGCCCAGCCCGCCGTTCGTCCCCGGGCACGAGGGCGTCGGCATCGTCGAGGCGGCCGGCGACCAGGTCCGGCACGTCCGGGTGGGCGAACGGGTCGCCATCCCCTGGCTCGCGGACGCCTGCGGGCGCTGCGACCACTGCGTCTCCGGCTGGGAGACGCTCTGCCTCCAGCAGCACAACAGCGGCTACTCGGTGGACGGCGCCTACGCCGAGTACGCGCTCGCGCACGGCGACTACGTCGTCCCCGTCCCGGACGGCATCGACCCGCTGGACGCCGCCCCGCTGTCCTGCGCGGGTGTCACCACCTACAAGGCGCTCAAGGTCTCGGACGCCCGGCCCGGCACCCGGGTGCTGGTCTCCGGCATCGGCGGGCTCGGCCACCTGGCCCTCCAGTACGCCCGGATCTTCGGCGCCGAGACCATCGCCGTCGACGTCACCGACGACAAGCTCGCCCTCGCCCGCGAGCTCGGCGCCGACCACGTCCTGGACGCCCGCACCCAGGACGTCGCGGCCGAGGTCCAGGCCCTGGGCGGCGCCCACGCCTCGATCGCCCTCGCCGTCAGCAACGCCTCCTTCCAGGCGGCCTACGGCGCCCTGCGCCGCGGCGGCACCCTCGTCCTGGTCGCCCTCCCGGCCGAGGGCAGGCTCGAACTCCCGGTCTTCGAGACGGTGCTGAACGGCACCAAGGTGATCGGCTCGATCGTCGGCACCCGCGAGGACCTCGCCGAGGTCTTCCGCCTGCACGCCCTCGGCCGCACCCGGGTGATCCGCGAGACCCGCCGGCTGGAGGACGTGAACGCCTGCTTCGACGAGGTCCTGAGCGGCAAGGTCTCCGCCCGCCTGGTCTTCGACCTGCGCTGACACCCCCGCCCACGGCGCGGGTCGGCCGCCGGGCCGCGCCCGGCTACGTCCGGATCGCGTCTCAGTCGCGTCTCCGTTCGGTTCGGCATGGGTACGAACCGGGCCCCGGTCCGGGATCGTGGGGGCAACCACTCGTGCGGCAAGGGGAGTTGCCATGGGGGACGGCCGGGGCTTGGCACCGGATGCGGTGGCGGCGCTGCTGGGCGACGGGCCGCACCGGGCGGTGGCGGAGGTCGTCCGGGCGCGGTTGCGGACGGTGCCGGAGGGGGCCCGGGCGCTGACGGCGGCGGAGGCGAGCCCGGGGGACGCGCGGGCACGGGCGCTGCTGACCGCCGCCGTCGACCACCTGCTGGCCGCGGACCCGGCGTTCGCGCGGTACCTCGCCACCACCGGGCTCGGGAAACCGGCCGACCCGCCGACCGTCCAGCTGCGGAGCGAGCCCGGCACCGTACAACTGCGGGTCGGACCACCGTCCACGCCGCCGCCGGCGAACCCGGCCACCGTCCAGTTGCGGCTCGACCCGGGGGCCGCCCGCGCCCGGACGCTCGCCGCCCGGCGGAGCGGCACCGGCATCGTGGTGGCGCTCGCCCTGGTGCTGATCGCCGCGCTGGTCGCGATCGGCATCCACCTGGGCTCGCGTCCGCTGCTGAAGCCGGGCGGGCCCGGCCTGGCGCACGCCGCACCGCCGCTGAACGACCCGGCGCTGGTCCGGGCGGTGCTGCCCGACGCGCGGGCGCTGCCGGGCGGCTGGCAGGTGCGGCGGGAGCCGACGGCGGGGACCGCCCGGGGCGGCGGGCTGCCGTGCCTGCTCCCGGACTCCTGCGACCTTCAACTCGCCTCCGCCACCGTGACCTTCGGTTCGGCCTCGGCGCAGACCGTGGAGTTCGGCGTGGCCTCCTTCGCCTCCCCCGAGGCCGCCGCCCGCGCCTTCGACCACACGCTCGACCGGACCGCCGGCACCGAACCGGCGGCGGCCGTCCCGCGGATCGGCGACCAGAGCGCCGTCCGCGTCCAGGGCTCCTCGTCGGCGGTGGCACTGGCCAGGGTCGGCAGCGTGCTGCTCGTCGTGCGCGAGGAGGGGTCGGGCGACCAGCTCACCGGGCCCGCGTTCACCGGCCTCGCCGAGCTGGTCGCCGAGCGTGCCCGGCAGGCGCAGGAGGGCCGCACGCCCGATGCCGCCGCGGACGGCGCGAGCAGCTGACGGTCCGGTCCCGTCGAGGCGCTCCGGGACCGCCGGCTGCCGGCCGTCCCGGACCGCGGACCCGAGCGGGGAGCCCGGCGGGGAGCCGGGCGACAACGGGGACCAGGAGCCAGGGAGCACCGTAGGCGCCGGGGGGAGCGCCACCAGGGCCGTCCCCCGAATGCGTGTATCGCTCTCTTGACTGGCGTCACCGAAGCGCCATACTGGGCCTCACTCCCCGCTCGCACAACGAGGTGCCCGCCCATGGAGCTCTCACCCTCGGCGCACGTGGACACGTTCTGTCGAGACCACCTCCCGCCCTTCGAGCAGTGGCCAGAACTCCTCTTCGAACTCCCGGAGTTGGCCTACCCCGACCGCCTGAACTGCGCCGCCGCCCTACTCGACGACACCATCGAACGCCTCGGCCCGGACCGCCGCTGCCTGCTCACCCCCACCGGGAGCTGGACCTACGGCGAACTGCGCGGCCACGCAGACCGGATCGCCCGCCTGCTGACCGAGGACCTCGGCCTCGTCCCCGGCAACCGGGTCCTGCTGCGCGGCCCCAACACCCCCTGGCTGGCCGCCTGTTGGCTCGGCGTCCTGAAGGCCGGCGGGGTGGCCGTCACCACCATGCCGCTGCTGCGCGCCGCCGAGCTGACCGAGCTCACCGGCATCGCCCGGCCCTCCCTCGCCCTGTGCGACCACCGCTTCCTCGACGAGCTGGACCGGGCCCGGACCCCCGGGCTGCGGGTTCTCCCCTACGGCGGCCCCGGCCCCGAGGACCTCACCGCCCGCTGCGCCGCCAAGCCCGCCGGCTTCCCCGCCGTCCCGACCGCCGCCGACGACGTCGCGCTGATCGCCTTCACCTCCGGCACCACCGGCCGCCCCAAGGCCACCCTGCACTTCCACCGCGACGTGCTCGCCATCGCCGACACCTTCTCCCGCCACCTGCTCCGCCCCACCCCCGAGGACCTCTTCACCGGCACCCCGCCGCTCGGCTTCACCTTCGGCCTCGGCGGCCTGCTGGTCTTCCCGCTGCGGGCGGGCGCCGCCGGCCTGCTGCTGGAGCAGGCCACCCCCGAGCAGCTCGCCGAACAGGTCCGCCGGCACCGGGTGAGCGTGCTGTTCACCGCGCCGACCGCCTACCGGGCGATCCTGGCCGCCGGGCTGGCCGACCGGCTGGCCGGGGTGCGGCACTGCGTCTCGGCGGGCGAGCCGCTGCCCGCCGCCGTCTGGCAGGCCTTCCACACGGCCACCGGACAGCGGCTGATCGACGGCATCGGCGCCACCGAGCTGCTGCACGTGTTCGTCTCGGCCGCCGGCCGGGACATCCGCCCCGGCTCCACCGGCCGGCCCGTCCCCGGCTTCCGGGCCGCGGTCCTGGACGGGCAGGGCCGCCCGGTGCCGGACGGCGAGCCCGGGATGCTCGCCGTCAAGGGCCCGACCGGCTGCCGCTACCTGGACGACGAGCGCCAGCTGGACTACGTCCGCGGCGGCTGGAACCTCACCGGCGACACCTACGTCCGGGACCGCGACGGCTACTTCTGGTTCCGGGCCCGCAACGACGACATGATCGTCTCCTCCGGCTACAACATCGCCGGGCCCGAGGTGGAACAGGCGCTCGCCGCCCACCCCGACGTGGCCGACTGCGCGGTGGTCGGCGCGCCGGACGAGCGGCGCGGCGCGGTGGTCAAGGCGTACGTGGTGCTGCGCGCGGGCGTACCGGCCGGGCCGGAGACGGCCCGCGCGCTCCAGGAGCACGTCAAGCGCGCCATCGCGCCCTACAAGTACCCGCGGGCGGTCGAGTTCGTGCCCGAGCTGCCGCGCACCGCGACCGGCAAGCTGCACCGCGCCGAGCTGCGCCGACGGGCCGCACTGACCCCGGCCAGCGTCACCGTCGAGCGCCGGGTGGAGTGGTCCGACACCGACGCCGCCGGGCACTACCACTTCTCCGCCGTGCAGCGCTGGGCCGAGGCGGCGGAGGCGGCCCTGCTGCGCCGGCTCGGGCTCGCCGAACTGTTCGGGCGGATACCCCGGGTGCACTTCGAGGCCGACTACCGCGAACGGCTCTGGTTCGGCGACCTCGTCCGCACCGAACTGCGGGTCATCCGGGTCGGCGGCTCCTCCCTGCACTACGCCTTCGAGGTGCACGGCCCGCACGGACTGGCCGCGAGCGGGCGGATGTCGGTGGTGCACGCCGCGCCGCAGGACGGGGGCTCCCAGCCGTGGCCCGCGCAGGTCCGCCGCACGCTGGCCGAGGCGGGGCCGCAGCGGCCCGAGGTGCTCGCATGAGCACGGCACCGGACCGCGCGGGCCGACCGGACGCGGCTCCGCGGGCGGTGCGCCGGATCGCGGTGATCGGCGCCGGCCCCGGCGGGCTCTACTTCGCCGCCCTGGCCAAGCAGCTGGCACCCGACCGGGACATCACCGTCTTCGAACGGGACGGCCGGGACGACGAGTTCGGCTTCGGCGTGGTCTTCTCCGACGAGACCCTGGACGGCATCGCCCGGGCCGACCCGCTCGTCTTCGCCGCGATCAGCGCCGAGTTCGCCCGCTGGAGCGACATCGACATCCGCTACGCGGGCGAGGTCCGCACCAGCGGCGGCCACGGCTTCGCCGCCCTGGACCGCAACCGGCTGCGCGCCGTCCTCCGACAGCGCTGCGCCGAGCTGGCGGTGGACGTCCGCTACCGCACCCCGGCCCCGCCCGTCGACCGACTGTCCGCCGAGTACGACCTGGTGGTGGCCGCCGACGGCATCCGCTCCGGCACCCGGGCCGCCCACCCCGAGAGCTTCCGCCCCGACCTGGACGAACGCCACTGCCGCTACATGTGGCTCGCCACCGACAAGGTCTTCGAGGCCTTCACCTTCATCGTCGAGCGGTACGACTTCGGCGTCCTCCAGGTGCACGCCTACCCGTACAGCGCCACCCGCTCGACCTTCATCGTCGAGGCGGCCGCGGACGCCTGGCACCGCGCCGGCTTCGATGCCTTCGCCGCACGGGAGTCGGCGCGCGGCGAGAGCGACCTGGCGAGCGTGCGGCGCTGTGCCGAGCTGCTCGCCGGGCACCTGGACGGCCACCGGCTGATCCCCAACGCCTCCCGCTGGATCCGCTTCACCACGGTCCGGAACGCGAGCTGGCGCCACCGCAACGTGGTCCTGCTCGGCGACGCCGCGCACTCCGCGCACTTCTCGATCGGCTCCGGCACCAAGCTCGCCCTGGAGGACGCCCTCGCCCTGGCCGCCGCGCTGAGCGAACAGCCCACCCTGGACGCGGCGTTGGCCTGGTACGAGGCCGAGCGGCGCCCGGTGGTGGAGTCCACCCAGCGCGCCGCGCAGGCCAGCCTGGAATGGTTCGAGACCATCGGGCGGCGCACCGGGCAGGGGATCGACCGGTTCGCCTTCAACCTGCTCACCCGCAGCCGGCGGGTCACCTACGGCAACCTGCGGGCCCGCGATCCCGCCTTCGTGGACGCCGTGGACACCGCCTTCGGCGGCTCGCCCGGGGTGCCGCCGATGTTCCGGCCGCTGAAACTGGGCGCGCTGGAACTGCGCAACCGCGTCGTGGTGCCCCCGCTCGCCACCTTCACCTCCCCCGACGCGCTGCCCAGCGGCTTCGACCGCGCCCAGCTGACCGGCCACGCGCTCGGCGGCGCGGGGCTGGTGATCGCCGGGATGACCGCGGTCAGCCCCGAGGGCCGGGCCACCGACCGCTGCCCGGGCCTGTGGACGGACCACCAGGAGGCCGCCTGGCGCCGACTCGTCGACGCCGTACGGGCGGTGAGCGAAACTCCGGTCGGCATCCAGCTGACCCACGCCGGTCGCCGGGGCGCGACCGCCGTCCCCGGACCGGACGGCGTCGGGCGCCCGCTCGCCGAGGGCTGGCCGCTGATCGCCCCCTCGGCCCTCCCCTGGGACACCGGCAGCCCGGTGCCGCACGAGGCGAACGACATCCAACTGACCGCCGTCACCGCGGACTTCGCGGCCGCCGCCGAGCGGGCCGCCCGGGCCGGCTTCGACGTGCTGGAGCTCCAGTTCGGCCACGGCCACCTGCTCTCCTCCTTCCTCTCCCCGCTCACCAACCGCCGCACCGACCGCTACGGCGGTCCGCTCGCCCACCGGCTGCGGCTGCCACTGGAGGTGCTGACGGCGGTGCGCGCCGTCTGGCCGTCCGGGCGGCCGCTGCTGGTGCGGATCTCGGCGAGCGACTGGGCGCCCGGCGGCACCACCGAGGAGGAGGCCGTGGCGATCGGCCGCGCGCTCGCCGGGGCCGGGGCGGACGCGCTGGACGTCTCCACCGGCGAGGTGGTGGCGCACCAGCGGCCGCCGTACGGGCGCGGCTACCAGACGCCGTTCGCCGAACTGGTCCGCGCCGCCACCAGCCTGCCGACCATCGCGGTCGGCGCCATCTCCGGGTTCGACGACGCGGACTCCGTCCTGCTGGCCGGCCGGGCCGACCTGGTCGCGGTCGGCCGCGCCCACCTGTACGACCCGCTCTGGACGCTGCACGCCGCCGCCGAGCGGAACCACACCGGGCCGGGCGCCCGCTGGCCCGAACCCTGGCGGGCCGGCAGCCGGAGGCCGCCCGGGCCGAACGCCGACCGGGTCGCCCCGCGCCTGCACCTGCTGCGCGAGCCGCCCCCGCCCGTCCACCGCCGCTGGTCACCGGACCTTCCGTGAGCGGCCCCCGAGCCCCTCGAGATGCCGTCGCGTTCCCCACCGCAGCCCCCGAGGAGGGACGAGGAACCATGCCCGACCTGCCCCGCTTCACCGCCGCCGCCGTCCAGGCCGCCCCGGTCTACCTGGACCCGGCCGCCACCGTCGACAAGGCCGTCGCGCTGATCCACGAGGCGGCCGGGCGCGGCGCCGAACTGGTGGTCTTCCCCGAGGTCTTCGTGCCCGGCTACCCGTACTGGAACTGGACGATGAACCCGGTGCAGGGCTCGCCCTGGTACGACCGGCTGTACCGGTCCGCCGTGGACGTCCCCGGCCCGTACGTCGACACCCTGCGGGCCGCCGCCCGGCAGGCCGGCGTGGTGCTGGTGATCGGGGTCAACGAACGCGGCCGGCCCGGCCTCGGACCGCTGTACAACACCCTGCTGATCATCGGCGCGGACGGCGAACTGCTCGGCGTGCACCGCAAGCTGGTGCCGACCTGGGCCGAGAAGCTGACCTGGGGGCAGGGCGACGGCAGCACCCTCACGGTGCACCCCACCGCCGTCGGCCCGCTCGGCGCGCTGGCCTGCGGCGAGAACACCAACCCGCTGGCCCGCTTCACCCTGCTGGCCCAGGGCGAACTCGTCCACGCCGCCTGCTACATCGCGCTGCCGGTGGGCCCCGAGGACTACGACATGGCGGACTCCATCGCCCTGCGCACCGCCGCGCACTGCTTCGAGGGCAAGGTGTTCTCGGTCGTCTCCTGCTCCACCGTCTCCCCCGAGATCGTGGACCTGATCGCCGGCGACGACCCGCGGCTCCGCAAGCAACTCGCGCGCCCGCACAGCGCCCTGTCCGGGATCTTCGGCCCGGACGGCCGCGCCGTCACCGAACCGCTGGTGGACGAGGAGGGCATCGTCTACGCCGAGATCGACCTCGGCCGCTGCGTCCAGCCCCGGCAGATGCACGACATCGTCGGCCACTACAACCGCTTCGACGTCTTCCGGCTGCACGTGGACAACCGCCCGCTGCGGCCGCTGGTGTTCCCCGAGGAGGAGGCATGACCAGTCCCGAACGCACCCCCGGCCACGACGGTCACGACGACCAGGACCGTTACGACAGTCACGACGACGACCGGATCGGCCGGGCCAGGGTCACCGACAGCCCGGAACTGCTCGCCTACTACGAGGAGTTGGCCAAGTACCAGGCCGGCGCCCTGTGGACGGTCGCCAACGAGATCGAACCCTGGTACCCGCAGCCGAGGTCCGTCCCCGTGCTCTGGCGCTACGCCGACCTCCGCCCACTGGTGCACAAGGCCCTGCCCCTGGTGAAGGCCGACGACGCCGGGCGCCGGGTGGTGATGCTGGTGAACCCCGGCCGCCGCGAACTGAGCGCCGCCGTAGGCCTGTTGTACACCGGGCTGCAGATCATGGGCCCCGGCGAGGCGATGACGGCGCACCGCCACCAGGCCTCCGCACTGCGCTTCGTCCACGAGGGCACCGGCGCCTGGACCGTCGTGGACGGGCAGAAGCTCAAGGTCGGCCCGCGCGACTTCGCGATCACCCCGAACAACACCTGGCACGAGCACGGCAACGAGGCCGACGACGCCCCGGTGATCTGGCAGGACGGCCTGGACATCCCGCTGGTCAACACCCTCGACGCCAACTTCTACGAGGTCCACCCGGAGCTGTACCAGCGGCCCGGGCCGGTCACCGACTCCTCGCTGCTCAGCTACGGCGGCAACCTGCTGCCGTACGGCGTCGAGAAGTGGACCCGCCCCTACTCGCCGCTGTTCGGCTGGCCCTGGGAGCCCAGCTACCACGCGCTCTGCCGACTCGCCCGCGCCACCGAGGGATCGCCCTTCGACGGCGTGGTCATGGAGTACACCAACCCCGTCACCGGCGGCCCGGTGATGCCGACCATGTCCGCCCACCTGCAACTGCTGCGACCGGGCCAGGCCACCCGCGCCCACCGGCACACCGGCTCGGTGGTGTACACCGCGGCCAAGGGGCGGGGCGTCTCGGTGATCGCCGGCCACCGCTTCGAGTGGCAGCGGGGGGACGTCTTCGTCGTCCCGTCCTGGGCCTGGCACGAGCACGCGAACCTCGACCAGGGCGAGGACGCCTGCCTGTTCTCCTTCAACGACTTCCCGGTGATGCACTCGCTCGGCCTCCACCGCGAAGAGGCCCACCCGGACGGGCAGCAGCCCACCACCACCGCCTGACCAGGAGCCCCACCGCCATGCACCTGTTGACCTTCCGAATCGCCGACCCCGCTGCCACCGCCGAAGCCGCAGCCGCCCCGCGCCTCGGCGCCCGGCTCGACGGCGACCGGGTCGCCGACCTGACCGCCCTGGCCGCCGCCGCCGGTGTTCGACTCCCGCCCGACCTCCTCGGGTTGATCCGCGCCGGGGAACCGGCCCTGGCCGTCGTCCGCGAGCTGCTCGCCGGCTCCCCGGCCACCAGGCCGCTCGCCGAGGTCTCGCTGTGCGCGCCGCTGCGCCCCGGCAAGATCGTCGGCGTCGGCCTCAACTACGTGGAGCACGTGGCCGAGTCGCACCGCACCCTGGACACCGACCGCGAACTCCCCGACCGCCCGGTACTGTTCGGCAAGCCCTCGACCGCCGTCACCGGCCCGGGCGGGCCCATCCCGCACAACGCCGACCTCACCAAGCAGCTCGACTGGGAGTGCGAACTCGCCGTGGTGATCGGCGCGCCCGCCTTCCGGGTGGCCGAGGCGGACGCGCTGCGGCACGTGTTCGGCTACAGCATCGTCAACGACATCAGCGCCCGCGACCAGCGCCGCTCCGGCCAGTGGTTCTTCTCCAAGGGCCAGGACGGCTACGCCCCCTTCGGCCCGGTCGTGGTGACCGCCGACGAGATCCCCGACCCGCAGCGGCTCGACCTCTCGCTGAAGGTCAACGGCGAGCCGCGGCAGGACTCCAACACCCGCCACATGCTGTTCGGCGTCGCCCGGCTGATCGCCGACATCTCCTCCGGCGTCACCCTGGAACCGGGCGACGTGATCGCCACCGGCTCCCCCTCCGGCGTCGGCGCCGGGATGGTGCCCCCGCGGTTCCTCCAGCCCGGCGACCTCGTCGAGGCCACCATCGAGCGGATCGGCACCCTCGCCAACCCCGTGGTCGACGCCCGCTGACCAGCCCCGACCGGAAAGGACCGTCCGCCCGATGACCACCTACCGGATCGGCCAGATCGTCCCGAGTTCCAACGTCACCATGGAGACCGAGGTCCCCGCCCTGTTGCGGGCCCGCGAGGCGGTCGCCCCCGAGCGGTTCACCTTCCACTCCAGCCGGATGCGGATGACCAGGGTCACCCCCGAGCAACTGCGCGCCATGGACGCCGAGTCCGACCGCTGCGCCGCCGAGCTCTCGGACGCCCGGGTGGACGTGCTCGGCTACGCCTGCCTGGTCGCGGTGATGGCCACCGGCCACGGCTACCACCGCGAGGCCGAGCGGCGGCTGCACCTGCGCACCATCCAGAACGGCGCCCCCGCGCCCGTGGTCACCAGCGCCGGCGCCCTGGTCGCCGGGCTGCACGAACTCGGGGCCGCCAAGGTCGCGATGGTCACCCCGTATCTGCGGCCGCTGGCCCGGACGGTGGTCGAGTACCTCGCCGCGGAGGGCATCGAGGTGCTCGACCACGCCGCCCTGGAGATCGCCGACAACCTCGACGTGGCCGCCCACGACCCGGCCCGGCTGCCCGCGATCGCCCGCGGTCTCGCCCACGCCGGGGCGGACGCCGTGGTGCTCTCGGCCTGCGTGCAACTGCCCTCGCTGTCCGCCGTCGAGGAGGCCGAGCAGCAGCTCGGCAAGCCCGTGGTCTCGGCCGCCGTCTGCACCACCCACCAGCTGCTGCGGGCCCTCGGCCTGCCCGCCTTCGCCCCCGGGGCCGGGACCCTGCTCTCCGGCGCCTACGCGTAGCGGGCGGTGGCGGTCTGCGCAGTAGGCGTCACCCGTAGCAGGTGTTCCGTGCGCTTCCCGCCGGATCGGCGCATCCGGCAAAGATCGGCAAGACCCTTCCGATGTCCCGCACCCTCGTTATGATCGCCACCAGTCGCCGGGGAGGAGGGCCCGCGCATGTCCGAGAACGCACCCCGGCCGAGCTCCCTGATCAACACCGTCTACGGCGAGTTCGTCCGCCGCCTCGGCGGCTGGATATCCATCGCCGACCTGATCGCCCTGCTGGCCGAGCTGGACGTCGACGGCCCGGCCGTCCGCTCGGCGACGTCCCGGCTGAAGAAGGCCGGCACCCTGCTCCAGGAGCGCCGCGGCGGAACCGGCTACCGGCTCGCCCCGGCGGTGGAGCCGGTCTTCGAGGAGGGCGACCGGCGGATCTTCCACAGCCTGGAGCCCGCCGCACTCGCCGACGGCTGGGTGGTGGCGGTCTTCTCGGTGCCCGAGTCCGCCCGCGCCCACCGCCACCAGCTGCGCTCCCGGCTGAGCTGGCTCGGCTTCGGCAACGCCGCCCCCGGGGTCTGGCTGGCGCCCGCCCGGCTGCTGCCGGACGCCCGCCGGCTGCTGGACCGGCTCGGGCTGAGCGCCTACGTCCACCTGTTCCTCTCCGCCGAGTACGCCGGCTTCGCCGATCTCCGGACGGCGGTGGCGAGTTGGTGGGACCTCCCGGCGATCGAGGCGCAGTACGCGGCCTTCGCCGACGCCTGGCACCCGGCCGCCGAGGAGCGGCGCGACCGGTCGCCGGTCGACCCGGCCGAGGCGTTCCGCGCCTACGTGCCGATGCTCACCCAGTGGCGCCGCCTGCCGTACCTGGACCCGGGGCTGCCCGCGCAGCTGCTGCCCGCCGACTGGAACGCGGTACCGGCCCGCGCGGTGTTCACCGAGTTGCACGGACTGCTCGCCGAGCCCAGTCTTCGGTACGTCGAGAAGGTCACCGGGCTGTCCCGCCCCCCGGTGTGTCCGGCGATCCAGGAGCCGCAATGACCGACCCCGCCCCCGTCCCCGCCGACCTGCTGATCCGGGCCGCCGCCGTGCACACCCTGGTGCCCGGCGAGCCGCCCCGCCGGGCGGTCGCCGTCACCGGCGGCCGGATCACCGCCCTGTCCCCCGCGCCCGACGGCCTGGACGCCCTGGTCGGCCCGGCCACCGAGGTGGTGGACGCCCCGGGCTCGACGGTGCTGCCCGCCTTCGACGACACCCACACCCATCTGGTCATGGCCGGGCACAGCGTCCACGGCGTGCCCGTCCACCGGGCCGACGACCTGGCCGGGTTCCTCGCCCTGATCCGCGAGCGCGCCGCCCGCACCCCCGCCGGGGAGTGGATCCAGACCACGGTCAACTGGCAGGAGGTACTGCTGGCCGAGCAACGGATGCCCACCACCGGAGAGTTGGACGCGGCCACCGCGGACCACCCGGTGCTGGTGCGCCGCGGCGCGTACAACATGGTGCTCAACTCGGCCGCGCTGCGGCTGGCCGGGATCACCGAGGCCACCGAGGCACCGCCCGGCGGTGTGATCGAGCGCGACCGGCACGGACGGCTCACCGGCCGGCTGGTCGACCGGGCGGTCGAGCCGGTCGAGCGGGTGCTGCCGCGCCCCACCCTCGCGGAGCGGATCGAGGGCCTGCGCGCCGCCTCCGCCGACTTCGCCGCCACCGGCATCGGCACCGTCCGCGACTGCCTGGTGCCGGTCGAGGACCTGGAGGTGCTGGACGCCGCGCGGGCCGGGGGCGCCCTGGCCGTCCGGGTCCGGGCGCTGGTCTCCGGCTTCGCCGCCCGCACGCCGGAGCAGGTGGACGCGCTGCTGGAGCGGATGGACGCCTGGCGCTCCGCCGGCCGGGACGACGGCCGACTGAGCCTGTGGGGCGTCAAGTTCGGCATCGACGGCGGTTTCGAGGCGGGCGCCGTGGAGGAGCCCTACCGGGGGCAGCCGTGCTACCACGGCCGACTGCTCTGGGAGCCGGCCGAGCTGCTCGCGGCGGTGGACCGGGTGGTCGGGCGGGGCTGGCGGGTCGGCGTGCACGCCTGGGGCGACCGCGGGCTGCGGGTGCTGCTGGACGTCTTCGAGCAGGTGGCCGCGCGCCGCCCCGGCCTGCCGCCCGGCACCCTGGTGGTCGAGCACGGCGGCCTGGCCCGCCCCGGACAGCGGGCCCGGGCGATCGCCCTCGGCATCCCGGTGACGGTCCAGCACCCGCTGCTGCACGACGGCGCGCTCACCCAGCAGCGGGCCTGGGGCGAGGAGCGCACCGCCGCGCTCTTCCCACTGCGCGAGTGGCTGGACGAGGGCGCGCTGATCACCGGGGGCTCGGACTTCCCGGTCGGCCCGTACGGCGCGATGGTGTCGGTCTGGGGCATGACCACCCGGGGCACCACGGCCGGGGTGGTCGGCCCGCAGCACGCGATCGGCCGGGCCGAGGCGGTCGCCCTGCACACCGTGAACGCGGCCCGGCTGACCGGCGAGAGCGCGGTACGCGGCAGCCTGCGGCCGGGGGCGTTCGCCGACCTCACGGTGTGGCCGGTCGATCCGCTGGACTGCCCGGTGGACGCGCTGCGCGACCTTCGCCCCACCCGTACGGTGGTCGACGGCCGCACCACGCACCGGAGTTGACGGACCGTCAGGCCGCCGCGAGCTCCCGCAGGTCGATGCCGCGGTGCAGCGCGCGCAGGTCCTCGTGCAGCGTGGACGGCGGAACGGCGAGCACCCCGCACCGGGCCCGGGCCAGGCACTGCCGGGTGACCGAGCGGCGCGTCAGCCCGCGCAGCCTGACCCGCAGGCCGCCCTGCTCGCCGGTGCTGACCACCAGCAGGTCGCCCGGACGGTCGGCGAGCCCGGTCAGCACCGTGGCGGCATCGCCGCGCACGACCAGCGGCCGCACCGGCACGCCGATCGGCAGACCGCCGAAGGCCTGCTCCAGCGCGCTCGCCATCCGCGCCTCGGCGAGTTCCTGCCAGGCGCGCAGCAGCGGCGGGCACGGCCGGGCCCGGTAGTTGCGCTCGCCGCCGACCGGCGTCCAGGCGAGCACCGGCACCAGCACCGCCTGCCGGACCCGGGCCTCCTCGGCCGCCCGGTGCAGGGCGGTCAGGCTGTGCAGGGAGCCGCTGACTCCGACGATGACGCGGGCGCCGTCCGACATGATCCTTCGCTTTCCGATGTCAAAACTCTTCAATGTCTGCGATTAGGTTGCCACACTCCCAATTTGGCCTGCAAATCGAAGGCATTAACTGAATATCACCGTGCATCGCTCGGCATACCCATGCCCTGGGCGCAATATTCGAGCACCTGTTCGAACAAGGGCGTACGCTGACCCCATGCACGGCACCGTCCACCTCCAGCCCTCGCTGTTCGACGACACCGACCGCGGCGGCGTCCGCCTCGGCCCGCTCGACGGCCTGCGACGGCAGCCGCTCGGCGACGGCGCCTGGCTCGACCTGCTCCCGGGCTGGTTGCACGGGGCCGACGAGCTGTTCGAACAGCTGGCCGCCACCGTGCCCTGGCGCGCCGAACGCCGCGAGATGTACGAGCGGACGGTCGACGTCCCGCGCCTGCTGGCCTCCTACCCGGCGCACGCCGAACCGCCCCACCCGGTGCTCGGCCTGGCCCGGGCCGCCCTGAGCGACCACTACGCCCGGGAGCTGGGCGAGCCGTTCCGCACCCTCGGACTCTGCTACTACCGGGACGGCCGGGACAGCGTGGCCTGGCACGGCGACCGGATCGGGCGCGGCGCCCGCGAGGACACCATGGTGGCGATCCTCTCCGTCGGCGAGCCGCGCACCCTGGCACTGCGGCCCCGGTCCGGCGGCACGACCGTCGTCCGCCACCCGCTCGGCCACGGGGACCTGGTGGTGATGGGCGGCTCCTGCCAGCGCACCTGGGAACACGCGATCCCCAAGACGGCCCGCCCGGTGGGCCCGCGGATCAGCGTCCAGTTCCGGCCGCACGGGGTGTCCTAGGCATCGTCGTCGGGGACGCCCGCTTGCCGCGCACCCGCCGGGCGCGGAGGCTGGCGGGTGGGGCCGTTGCGCCGGGCACCGGACGCCGGGCGCCGGACACCGGGCCCGCCAGGAGGACCGCATGCCGAAGCCGGGCAACTACCGCCCCGGGGTCCCGTGCTGGGTCGTGCTCACCACACCGGACACCGCACGGGCGCAGGCCTTCTACGGCGCGCTGTTCGACTGGGAGTTCGTCCCGACCGGCCCCGCCGAGGCGGTGGCCACCCGGTACGGCGCCCAGGTCGCGGCCGTCGAACGGGCCCGGCCGAGCGACCCGCCCGCCTGGACCACCTTCCTCGCCTGCCCCGACCCGCTGCGCACCGCCGCCGCCGTCCGGGCCGCCGGCGGCCGCCTCACCCGCGAACCGTACGAGGTGCCCGAGCAGGGCCGCGCCGCGCTCGCCGTCGACCCGCTCGGCGCCCGCTTCGGGCTCTGGCGGGCCGGCACCATCGACGGCGCCGGACTGGTCGACGAACCGGGCGCGTTCGCCTGGAACGAGCACCTCTCCCCCGACCCCGACGCCGCGCGGGCCTTCTACCGCCGGGTCGTCGGCTACAGCTACGACCGGCCGCGGGCGGGCCACACCCTCGCCCGGGTGGCCGGTCGGCCCGCGTGCAGCATCGGCCCCTTCGGCCCCTCGGGCCTTGGCGCCCGTCCGGAGGGGGGCGCACGCTGGCTGGTCCACTTCGCGACCGAGGACACCGACCGCGCGGCCGACCGGCTGCGCTCCCTCGGCGGCACCGTCGTCACCGGTCCGGTGCCGGGGCCGTTCGGCCGCACCGCGCTGGTCCGGGACGACGCCGGCGCGGAGTTCGTGCTGGTCGCCGTCCCGGCCCGCGACTCCGCGGCCGCGGCCTGAGCCCCGGCCGCCGACGCTCCGGCCCCTCGCCCGGGGAGCCGGCGAGGCCGCTGCCATCCCGTCAACTTGCCTCTACGGCAAGAAGATTCAGTACGACCCCACCGCCCGAGGGCGGCCGGACCCGCCGACCCGGCTGTCCGTTGCGCCCGCTACCGTGCTGATATGAGTTCCTTCCTGCGCGCGTACCTGGTCGACCCCGCGGAGCTCCGTGCCCGCGTCGGCAGCGGCGACGACGGAGCGGTCGACGAGGCCCTCGCGTACTTCGGCCCGTCCCTGGACAGGTCCGACGAGCACTTCGCCGACGAGATCGCGCAGGGCGCCCCGACCGCCCTGGAGGCGCTGCGCGCCGTGGTGCACGGCGGGCCCTTCTCCGGGAACGAGGACCACGCCTTCCAGTACGGCTACGCGTACCGGCGGCTGTGCTGGCTGGTCGGGCAACCCCTGGAGGTCGACTCCTTCGGCCCGTTCCGGGGCAACTGGCTGGAGGTCGTCGACGACGGTCTGAAGGCGTACGGGATCACCGCCGTCTCGGTCGCGGACTTCCAGTACGGCGGCGGCCTTCCCACCGGACTGCCCTTCTGCGCGGTGCCGTCCTGCGGCACCTGGTCGGCCGGGGACTGCGGGCAGGCGCTGGACCGGTTCGACCGGGCCGGGCGCGAGGGCCGCGCCCCGGTGCCGGAGCGCGAGGTGGCCGAGGCCGTCGCGGAGGTCGTCGGCTGGCTGCGGATCGCACGGAGCCGGAAGGGCACCGACATCGTCGGCTTCGTCTCCTGAGCCGGTCGGCAACCCCTGTACGACGGCGGGAGTCCCGTACAACGACGGGACTCCCGGCCGCTCCGCACCCGCGGGCGATCAGTCCTTCACCGCACCGGCCAGCCCGGAGACCAGCTTGCGCTGCACCGCGATGAAGAAGATCAGCACCGGCACGGTCATCAGCGTGGACGCCGCCATGATGCCGCCCCAGTCGTTCTCGTCCGGCTTGAAGAAGACCAGCAGCGCCGAGGGCAGCGTCTGGTTCTGGGTGGCGCTGATGATGAAGGTCTTGGCGAAGACGAAGTCGTTCCACGCCGCGATGAAGGAGAACACGCTGGTCGCGGCGAGGCCCGGCGCCACCAGCGGCAGCAGGATCCGCCACAGGATGCGGGTCCGGCCGGCCCCGTCGATCTGCGCCGCCTCCTCGATCGAGACCGGGACGGCCGCGACGAAGCCGCGCATCATCCAGATCCCGAACGGCAGCGAGAACGCCAGCTGCACCAGGACCAGCGAGGCCAGGGTGTTCAGCCCGATGCCCGGGGCGAACCGTCCGGCGTCGCGGAACATGAAGAACAGCGGGATGGTCAGCGCCTCGACCGGGATCATCTGGGCGATCAGGAACATCACCATGATGGTGGTGCGGAACTTGAACCGGAACCTGGTCACGGCCACCGCCGCCAGGAAGACCACGATCGCCGACAGCACCACCACCGACAGCGCGACCACCAGGCTGTTCCCGAAGTAGCGGGCGAAGCCGTCCACGCTGAGCACCTGACGGAAGCTCTCCAGCGTGGGGTGGGCGGTCCACGGCCTGGGGTCGAGCGACTGGATCTCGCCCTTGGGCTTGAAGGCCGAGAGCACCATCCAGAAGATCGGGAAGGCGGTGACCACGGCCAGCACGATCGCGCCGCTGTTGGCGGCCAGCCGCCACCGGCCGCGGGTGTTCCGACCCCGGGTGTTCCGGGGGCCGCCGGTGTTCCGGGTCGGCTTCACGGCCGGGGAGTTCGCCGGGCTCACAGTTCGTTCCCCGTCCGTCGCAGGGTGCGGATGTACAGGACCGTCGGGATCACCAGGATCAGCAGCATGATCACGCCGATCGCCGCGCCCAGCCCGTACTGCGAGGAGGCGAACGCCTTCTGGTACGCGTACACGTTGAGCACGAGGTTCTGGCCGGCGATGCCGCCGCCCTCGGTCATCACATAGATCTGGGTGAAGACCTTGAAGTCCCAGATCACCGACTGGATCACCACGATGGTCAGGATCGGGCGCAGCATCGGTGCGGTGATCCGGCGGAAGGTGGTCCAGGTGTTGGCGCCGTCCAGGGCGGCCGCCTCCATGATCTCCTCCGGGATGGCCCGGATGCCCGCGTAGAGGGTGACCATCACGAACGGGTAGGAGTGCCACACCACCACGGCGCCGACGATCAGGAACGCCGTCCACTTGTCGTAGAACCAGTTGAACTCGTGGAAGCCGGAGAGTCCGAGCCCCTCCAGGGTGTGGTTGACCAGGCCGAGGTTGGTGTCGAACAGGAAGCTCCACACCGTCGAACCGGTCATCGCCGGCGCCGCCCAGGCGGCCATCGCCGCGGTGGTCAGCACCAGCCGGGGCCACCGGCCGACCTTGGTGAGCAGCACCGCGAGGGTGGCGCCGACGGCCAGGGTGGCGACCACGCAGAACGCCGCGAAGCCGATGGTCTGGAACAGCACCGTCCAGAACTGCTCGTCCTCGAGGATCTTCGAGTAGTTGCCGAAGCCGACGAAGGAGGTCGGGGCGCCGCCCGAGGCCTGGGCCTGCCCGAAGTCCAGTACGGACAGCAGGCCGAGCTGGTAGATCGGGTAGGCGACCAGCGGGATCAGGATGACCGCGGCCGGCAGGAGCAGCAGCAGCGGGGGCCGCCGGCGCCGGCCGCCCGGGGGTGCGGCCGGCGCCCTTCCCCCACGGCGCCTCTGCGGGGAAGGCGGCGCCGGGGCGGTCGAGGTGGATACGGACACGTGCGGGACCTGCTCTCTGAGACGAACCGGGAGGGGGGCCGTCCGTACGCGGCCGGGGGCCGGCGGTGCGGCGCCGGTGGCTCGGTGCCGGCGGCGGGCGCGCCGACTCGACGCCGGTGCCGGCGGCGGTGGCGGTGGCGGTGGCTCACATGCCGGCGGCGGCGGTCGTGGCGCGCCCCCGCCGCCGGCGGTCGGCCGTCAGTGCGCGGCGAAGGCCGAGGAGACCTGCGCGGCCGCGTCGCCCGAGGCCTTGGCCACGTCCGCCTTGCCGGTGACGACCTGCTGGAGCATCGTCGGGATCACCGCCTGGGCGTCGATCTGCGCCCACGCCTGGTCGAGCGGCACGAACCTGGTGCCGGCCGCGATGGTGTCGGTGAAGGGCTTCAGGAACGCGTCCTTCGCCGCGACCTTGCCGCTGACGGACTTGAGCGTCGGCAGGTTGCCCATCGCGTCGTACATCTGCTCCTGGTACGCGGGGCTCGCCAGCAGCTCGGCGAACTCGACGGCCAGCGTGCGGTGCTTGGCCGCCTTCATCACGCCCAGGTTGTTGCCGCCGGCGAAGGCCGGGGCGATCGAGCCGGGCTTCTCGCCGGGCAGCGGCACCACGCCGTACTTGCCCTTGACCGCGCCCGCGTCCACCTTTCCGCGGTTGGAGTTGAGCAGCACCGCCATCGCCGACTTGCCGGCCGCGAACAGGTCGACGGTCTTGCCGCCGGTCAGGTCCGCGCACTGCTGGGCGGGGCAGCCGTCGGCGCCGAAGAGGTCGGTGTAGCGCTTGATCCCGGCCTGCGAGGCGGGCGAGTTGATCGCCGCCTTGAACGCGGCGCCGTCCTTGGTGGCGATGTCGCCGCCCGCGTCCCAGACGAAGGGCAGCGCGGCGAAGGTGTACTTGCCGCCGACGGCGATGCCGAAGGTGTCCGGGTGGGCGGCGTGGATCTTCTGGTTGGCGGCGACCAGTTCGGCGTACGAGGTCGGCGGGGTGAGGCCGGCCTCGGTGAACAGGTCGGTGCGGTAGTACAGCGCGCGCACGCCGACCCACCAGGGCAGGCCGTAGGTCTTGCCGTCCACCACGGCGGTCTTGGCGATCGCCGGGTCGAGGTCGCCCTTGTCCTGCCACGTGTCCAGCTCGGTGGTGATGTCGGCGAGGCCGCCGGCGGCGACGTAGCCGGGCAGGTCGGTGTTGCCGAACTCGACCAGGTCGGGGGCGCTGTTCGGGTCGTTGAACGCGCCCTTCATCTTGGCCGCGCGGGCCGAGGCGTCGGTGTCGATGTAGCTGACGTTGACGGTGACGCCCTGGTGGGAGGCCTGGAAGTCGGTCACGGCCTTGGCGATCACGGCCTCCTTGGCCGCGTTGCCCGCCTCGTTGTACAGCCAGACCTGCAGCGTGCCGGTCCGGTCGTCGGCGGCCTTGTCGCTCGCCGGCGAGGCGGTGCCGGGGGCACAGGCGGTGGCGGCCAGGCAGCCGGCGGCGAGCACGACGGCTGCGGCGGTCCGTCCGATGAGTCGCATGGTGGAGACCTCCCCTCCCGACAGCTGCCGCCGAGACGTCCGCCGCGGGGACGGGCACGTCGAAGCAGGCCCTGACCGGGGCCGATGGTGGGTGAAGTGGTGGGGGTACGGCAGGGCGCAGCGCTCGGGTGGGGCGACGTCGCCTGCTCGATGGCAGGGACGTTAGGCGGGGGCGATCGGCGCCAACAAGAGGGAGTTGGGGAAAGTTTTGCACTGCACAACGTTGTATCGAAGATGAGGCGATCCCGTCACGACCGGGTACGTTCTGACAACCGCCGCCGACCTGCGGGGGAACACCGGCAGAACGACACAGGGAACGGACCCATGACGGAGACGGCGCCCAAGAAACCCGCGACCGAACGCAACCAGTCCTCCTCGCTGCGCCGCGCGCTCGCCGTCCTCGGCTACGTCCGCGACCACGGCGACGGGCGCGGCGTGCCGCTCGCCCAGCTCGCCGACGGGCTCGGCCTGAACAAGAGCACCGTGCTGCGACTGGCCGGCCCCCTGCTGGACGAGCACCTCCTCGACCGGGACCGCGAGACCGGCTGGTTCCGGCTCGGCCACGGCTCCCTGCGGCTCGGCCAGGCCTACCTGACCACCCTCGACCTGCGCAGCGTCGCCGCCGAACACCTGCGGCGGCTCCAGCGCGAGGCGGGCGAGACCGTCCACCTGACCGTCTGGCAGGCCCCCGGGATCGTCTACCTGGACAAGGTCGAGGACGAGACCAACGTCCGGATGGCCTCCCGGGTCGGCAGCCGGGCCCCCGCCTACTGCACCGCCACCGGAAAGGCGATCCTCGCCTGGCTGCCCGAGGAGGCCGTCGCCGAGGTGGTCGCGGCCGGACTGCGCCCGGTGACCGCCTGGACCATCGCCGACGAGCCCCGGCTCCGCGCCGACCTCGCCCGCATCCGCGCCCGCGGCTACTCGATCGACGACCGCGAGAACGAGCCCGAGGTCCGCTGCGTCGCCGCCCCGATCTTCGACCACACCGGCGAGGTGACCGCCGCCCTGTCCGTCTCCGGCCTCACCTCACGGATGACCGCCGCCCGGGTCCGCGCCCTCGGCCCGGTGGTCGCCCAGGTCGGCCTGCGGATCTCCCGCGAGCTGGGCTCCGACCGCCAGCCGTCCTGAGAACGCCCCGTCCCGAGAACGCCCCGTCCTGAACGGTCGTCTGGCGGTCGCCCTGTTCCCGGAAACGCGGACAGGGCCCGGCGCCGAACGAACGGCACCGGACCCTGTCCGACTCTGGAGCGCCAGGCCCGGGTCGCACGGACTCTTCCTACTGAAAGTAGGACGTGCTCTGGTAGCACCACTGACGCCTGACGAGGAATCCCTCCCTCGCGACGAGAAGTACAGTACCAGCTCCGTGATCATCCACCGAACCGGAGGGGAACCCCGCATGACGAGCGCTCGACCCGAGGCCGGTCCGCCTGCCGCCCCGACTGCCGCTCCGTACGCGGAAGGGCGGCTGATGGACGTCCACCTCCCGGCCGCCGGCACCGCCGGACCGGCTCCCGTCGTCCTGCTCTGGCACGGCAACGGTCCGAACGAGCGCGACGTGCTGCGGCCGCTGGCCCGGGAGGCCGCCGGGCTGGGGCTGCTGGTGCTCGTCCCGGACTGGAGCTCCGAGCAGCCGGACCGCGGCGGCGCCGAACTGCTCGCCTCGCTGGCCCAGGCCCGCCGGATCGCCGCCGAGCACGGCGGGGACCCGGCCCGCTTCGTGCTGGCCGGCTGGTCGATGGGCGGCCGCGAGGCGATAGCCGTGGCCACCCACCCGGACACCCCCGCCGAGCTACGGCCCGTCGCCGCCGTCGGCATCGCCTCGCACTACTCGACCACGGCCGTCACCACCGGCGAGGCCCCGCTCGACCACCTGGCCGCCGGCCCGTCCCCCGTCCCGCTCTGGCTGGTCCACGGCACGGCGGACGGGATCGTGGACGTCGAGCACACCCGGCGGTTGAGCGCTGCTCTGACAAAGCAGATGTCGGCGGTACGGACCCTCGAACTGCCCACCGACCACGCCGGCGTGGTGATGACCGCCTACCACCCCGAGGCCGGCCGCTGCCTTCCGGCCACCGACGCCGACACCCTGGCCGCCGGCCGGCGGACCGCCGCCGTCCTCGCCGAGGCGGCCGGGCCGGCCTGACGTCAAGCCGGCCTGACCTCAGTTCCCCGCCGCCGGCTCCCGCAGCCCGCCACCGCGCTCCAGGGCCTCCAGCTCGCGCTGCAGCGGCGGACGCGGGACGGCCAGGACCGGGCAGGCGGCGTGCCGGACGCAGTAGGCGGTGACCGAGGGGTGCACCAGTCGGGCGAGGCGGCCGCGCTCCCGTCCGGCGCCGAGGACGAGCAGGTCACCGGGCCGGTCCGCGCACCGCACCAGCGTGTGGCCGGTGTCGCCGCGGACGGCCTGGCAGCGCAGCCGGACACCCGCGTGGCGTCCGGCGAAGGCCTCGTCGAGGGCCTGCCGCAGCCGGGCCACGGCGGCGTCGCGGCCGGCCTCGATCACCGGCGGGCACGGGGTGCGGCGGTAGCCGAGTTCGTCGCCGGGCGGGGTCCAGCAGAGCACCGCGAGCACCTCGACGTCCGAGCGACGGGCCTCGGCCACCGCGCGGTGCAGCGCGGCGAGGCTGCCCAACGAGCCACTGATGCCGACCACGATCCGGCCCCCGTCCGCACCACTGTCCGTCATGGCCCGCCCTGCCTCTCCGTCCGCCCGCGCGCCCGGGTGCCCTCGCACCGGGCCGGACCGGACCGCGCCGATTCCACCCCAGCAAAGCGGCCCGCGCCCGTACGGCCACGGGCCGTTGACGCGGCTCTGACGCGGGGCCCGTCCTTCCGTACGCGTCCCTGATGCGGCACGGGCGGAAGCTGGCTCAGGCTTGCGGCGGGCTCGGGCTTGCGGCGGGCTCGGACTCAGGCGGGCTCGGACTCAGGAGGGCTCAGGCTCAGGAGGGCTCCGGCTGCTCCGCCTCCCAGAGGTCCGCGAACATCCGGTCCAGGTGCTCCTCCCCGATCGGCGGGACCGGCAGCGGGTGGGTGGCCTGGGCGCGGAAGCCGTCGAGCAGCAGGGCGAGGTAGCGGCGCCAGAGGTCGGGGCGCAGCTCGGTGGCGGCCGGCAGGGCGCGGCAGAGCGGGCCGAGCAGGAAGAGCAGGTCCATGGTGACGACGTCGCGGCGCATGGTGCCCTGCTCCTGGGCGCGGGCGATCAGGGCGCCGACGGTGGTGGCGTGCCCGCGGCTGATCTCGATCATCCCTGGGATGGTCGGGATGGCCTGGGTGACCAGGTCGTTGATGCCCCGGTCGGCGGCGACCAGTTCGAAGATCCGCCCGAAGTACCGCTCGAGGCCGGTCCAGGCGTCCGCGTCGGCGAGCGCCTCCTCGCCCGCGGCGGCCAGGCCGCCCCCGGCGTCCGCGAACACCTCGCCGATCAGCGCCTCGCGGGTCGGGAAGTGCCGGTAGAGGGTGGCGTTGCCGACGCCCGCCTCCTTGGCGATCTGGTCCAGCGGCACGTCCAGGCCGTGCCGGGAGAACATGTCGCGGGCGGCGGCGAGCAGGAGGTCGCGGTTGCGCTGCGCGTCACGCCGGAGCCGCCCCGGGGGGTTCGCGCTGCTCGGTGGTGCCATGCCCCCGACCCTAGCAAGCGGCGCGCGGATCCACCCCGTCCCGCCTTCCGCCCCCGTCGGCCCGCTCAACTACCCTGTGGGATTCGCGAGATGGACGGTACGCGGGCGTAGCACGGCACGCCGGCGCGAAGGGGGAGCAGGACGATGGCCACGGTGACGGAACTGCGGTACTACCCGGTGAAGGGCTGCGCGGGGGTGGCGGCCGAGCAGGCGGAACTCACCCGGGCCGGGCTGGCCCACGACCGGGCGTTCATGGTGGTGGACGAGGAGGGCGTGTTCCGCTCCCAGCGCCGGGACCCGGTGCTGGCCACCGTCCGCCCGACGGTGGCGGAGGACGGCCGTTCGCTGACCCTGGCCGCCCCGGGGACGGAGCCGGTGTCGGTCCCGGTGGACACCGGGGGCCCGCGCCGTGAGGTGCGGCTCTTCGGTGCGCCGTTCTTCGGCATCGACCAGGGCGGGGAGGCCGCCGACTGGCTCTCCGGGGTGCTGGGCGCGCGCAGTCGGCTGGTCCGGGTGCCGCCGGAGCACGACCGGGTGACCGACGGGCTGGTCCCGGGCACCTCGGGCTACGCGGACAGCTGCGCCGTGCACCTGGTGTCGCACTCCTCGCTGGAGTACTTCAACGAGCTCTCCGGCACTCCGCCACTGCCGATGGACCGGTTCCGCCCGAACGTGGTGGTGGACGGCTGGTCCGAACCGCACACCGAGGACCTGGCCCGCCGGATCGAGGTGGGCGGGGCCGAACTGGGCTACGCCAAGCTCGCGATCCGCTGCGCGGTGACGATGGTGGACCAGTCCCACGGCACCAAGGCGGGCCCGGAGCCGCTGCGCACGCTGGCCCGGTACCGCCGGGCGGCGGCGGGCGGGGTGGCGTTCGGCAGCAAGTTCGCGGTGCTGCGGCCCGGCACGCTGCGGGTGGGGGACGAGCTGGCGGTGGGCGCCTGGGGGCCGTCCGAGCTCTGAGCCGGGGGCAGCGGCTACCGCTGCGGATACGGCCGCACGGCGGTGACCTCGGCGGGGAAGCCAGCCGGGGCCACCGTCGTGTCGGAGTGTCCGGGGACGGCCCCGGGGTGATCAGCGGACGGTCAGCAGGTCTGGTCGATCAGCGAGAACGTGGCGTAGTGGTCGCCGGTGTAGTAGTCCTCCTGGCTGGCCTGCCCGGTCACGATCCGGCGGGCGCCGCGGGTCGGGGAGCCCGGGGTGATGACGGTGTACTCGTGGTAGTAGCCGTAGGACTCGCTGGGCAGGACGCCCTCCCGGTTCTGGAAGACCACCCCGTCCTGGGAGTAGGGGAACGGTCCGCCGGAGGCGATCAGGTTGAGGGTGTCGGTGGCCTGCGACGGGAGGGCGGAGAGGCAGACCGAGCCGCTCACGTCGGCGTGCGCCTCGGTGGCGACGGCGACCGGGGCGAGGGTCATCAGGGCGACGGCGGTGACGGCGGCGGCGCGGGTCTTCCACGCGCGTAGAGTGCGAGTCATGTCCACCAGTCTGACGAGACACCGTCAGCTCCGGAAGCCCTCAGAAAAACTATTAACCAGCGAGTAACTACCCTTTACCTACGAGGACTTGAGCCGTACGCCGAGCCCCGCACCCCTCCCCCGGAGCCGTCCGCGAAACGCCCACGAACCGCCCGTCCAGCGCAAGGGTCGACCGCCATCGAACTCATGTCGGAGCTGTCCCGACCGGACCGTGCCGCATAGAGTGCCGCCTAGCCGGGCGGATCACGGCGGGGCCGGGACGACCGCCGGAACGACCGCCGGAGCAATCACCGGAACGATCGCCGGAACGACTCTGACGGGGTGGGCATGGGTACGGGCTCGGGCACGGCACTGACGGCCCACCAGCTGATCGGCCTGCTGGTGGATCCGGGCGGCTTCCGCGGTTGGGACGAGCCACCGGCCGTCGACCGGCCCGACCCCGGCTACCGCGCCTCCCTCGACCGCGCCCGCGAGCGCACCGGCCTGGACGAGGCCGTCCTCACCGGCGTCGGCTCGATCGACGGCCGGCCGGTCGCCCTCATCGCCTCCGAGTTCGGCTTCCTCGGCGGCTCGATCGGCGTCGCCACCGCCGAGCGGATCACCCGCGCCGTCGAGCGCGCCACCGCCGAGCGGCTGCCGCTGCTCGCCCTGCCCGTCTCCGGCGGGACGCGGATGCAGGAGGGGTCGGCGGCCTTCCTCTGCATGCTGCGGATCACCGCCGCCGTCCAGGCGCACCGCGCCGCCGGCCTCCCCTACCTCACCTACCTGCGCAACCCCACCATGGGCGGGGTCTTCGCCTCCTGGGGCACGCTCGGACAACTGGTCCTCGCCGAGCCCGGCGCCCGGCTCGGCTTCCTCGGCCCGCGCGTGTACGAGGAGCTGCGCGGCGTGGAACTGCCGCCGGACGTCCAGCGGGCCGAGACCCTCGCCGGCCAGGGACTGGTGGACGCCGTCGTACCGCCGCAGGAGCTGCGCGAGCTGCTCCGCCGCACCCTCGCCGTCCTCGCCGCCGCACCGCCGTCCCCTCCTACAGACCCCACCGCCTCTCCGACCCCTGTGCCCGTCCCCACTCACGGGCGCCCCGACGCCTGGGACTCCGTCCTCCGCACCCGGCGCCCCGACCGCCCGGGCACCCGCGAGCTGCTGCGGCACACCGCCGAGGAGCTGGTGCTGCTGGACGCCCCCGGCGGGCGCGACGGCGCACTGGTCCGGGCGCTGGCCCTGCTCGGCGGCCGGCCCGTCCTGGTCGTCGGCCAGCAGCGGCAGACCCCCGAGCACGAACGCCCCTTCACCGCCGCCGACCTGCGGGCCGTACGGCGCACCGCGCGCCTGGCCGAGCAGCTCGGACTGCCGCTGGTCACCGTGGTGGACACGGCCGGCGCCGAGCTGTCCGCCCAGGCCGAACTGGACGGCATCGCGGTGGAGATCGCCCACTGCCTGACCACCCTGCTCGCACTGCGCACCCCCGTCCTGGCCGTGCTGCTCGGCCAGGGCTCGGGCGGCGGGGCGCTCGCGCTGCTCCCGGCGGACCGGGTGATCGCCGCCGAGCACGCCTGGCTGGCGCCGCTGCCGCCGGAGGGCGCCTCGGCGATCGTCCACCGGGACGGCGCGCACGCCGCCGAGCTGGCCCGCGCCCAGGGCATCGGGGCGCACCAGCTGGCCGAGGTCGGACTGGTCGACGAGGTCGTCCCGGAGCTGCCCGACGCCGCCGAGGAGTCGGCGGCCTTCTGCGCCCGGCTCGGGCAGGCGGTCGGCGCGGCGCTCGGCGCCCTGTCGGCGACCACCGAAACGGACCGGCTCGCGGCCCGGGCCGTCCGGCACCGACGGCTGGGCGACCTCCGCTAGGACCCGCCTCCCACCTCCTGCCGCTCGGCGCGGCGGTGTCGCGCCGCTCCCGCCGCTCGGGTGTGGCGCCGATCCCGCCGCTCGGGTGTGGCGCCGGTCTCAGCGCGGGGTTGATCGTCTGTACCCACCGTGCTTCGACCGGGCCGACGAGTGACGCCCGCCGAGCCCCGCACGGTGAGTGCGCTCACACGTGATCAACACCCACGACGGGCGGTAGTAGACACCCCCGGAACGCCCGCGCCACCCCGACACCCCCCGCGTTCGCGCTGCTCACCCCCGCTCCGCACGCTCCGCGCGACCGCCCCTTCGAATCCACGGCGGCCCCTTCCGTACGACCGTGGGTCGTACCGAGGGGGTCTTGGCGGGGGCCGATGCCGTCTGCCAACAATGGCTCAGTCGTCAGCCGCACCGGCACCTGTCCCGCCGGTGAACGGCTTGCTGCCGGGTCACGACCCCGCGACCGTTACGGCCCCTGTCCGGCCGAGGTTCGCGGCGGGGAGTGACCCGGCCCAACCCGATTGAGGTCCTGCTCTTTATGCCCGCTTTCAAGCTCCGTATGCGCACCTCCGCCGCGATCCTCGCCGGCGCCGCCGGTCTGACCGCCCTGGGCGCGGGTGTCCTGCCCGCCACCGCGAACGCCGCCACCGCCTCCCCGCAGGCCATCGCCGCCCAGATCGTCCCGGCCAACCAGCTGGCGTCCTTCAGCCAGATCATCGCCCACGAGTCGAGCTGGAACGTGTCCGCGACCAACGCGAGCTCCGGCGCGTACGGCCTGGCCCAGGCGCTGCCGGGCTCCAAGATGGCCTCGGCGGGCTCGGACTGGAAGACCAACCCGGCCACCCAGATCAAGTGGGCGCTGGACTACATGAACACCCGCTACGGCAGCCCGAACGCCGCCTGGAACTTCTGGCAGGCCAACCACTGGTACTAAGCCGACCCCATCGGCCCACCAGCCTCCGACCGTCACCTGACCACTCCCCCTCACCCCGGGGGTCGGACAGGGACCACCGGGGTGCCCGAGAGGGCCCGGACCCGCGCGATCCGCGTGGTCCGGGCCCTCTTGTGGTTCTCCGACGCCCGTGGGCGGCGGGCTCCGCAGGTGCTCAGGCTCCGGCTCCTCGGGCCCCGGCTCCTTGGGCCCCGGCTCCTTGGGCCCCGGCTCCTTGGGCCCCGGCTCGGGGACTACAGCTCGTGGACTACAGCTCGCCGGTGAGTCCGAGCAGCTCGCGCATCCGCGCGTACTTGGCGGCCAGCCGCTCGGCGGTCGCCGGGTCCAGCACGGCGAGGCGGGCCGGATCGGAGTTGTGCGCCAGGTCCGCGCGCTTGACCAGCAGCGCGCCCGGCGTGGCCAGGATCCGCGCGGTGTACTCCTCGACCGGCTCGTCCCGGCGCCGGGTGAGCGCGTCCACGATCGCCTTGGTCTCCTCCGGCAGCGCGGCCCCGGCCAGCCACTCCCGGCTCAGCCGGTCGTCCTCGACAGTGTCGTGCAGCCAGCCCGCCGCGACCTGCGCCGCGCTGCCGCCGCGCGCCGCCGTCCCGTGGGCGACCGCCGCGATGTGCTCGCCGTACGGGTGGCCGTTCTTGTCCACCTGCCCCCGGTGGGCCCGGCGCGCGATCGCCTCCACCTCGGACAGGCTCAGGTACTCGTCCTCCATCGGCTCATCGTAGGCCCGGGCGGTCGGCGTCGCTCCGGGCGGTCGACCGCGTTCCTTGGCGGTCGGCCTCGTGCCTGGCCCGCCGATCCCGCCGACGGCCCGACCCGGCTGGCGTGCCCGCGACAGGCCCGTTGATCACCTCGCCGACGGCCACTGGTTTACTGCCCCGGGGGTTCATGGGCTTCGGGGGGTCACCGCGCTCGGGAGTCGGCGCCCCCGACGGGAGACCCCCGTCGCACCGGCAGATCCGCCCGAGCAATCCGAGGAACCATGCCAGCCCTGCACCCCCTGCTGTCCGCCTTCGCGCCGATCTGGGCGCTCACCGGCGTCGGCTACGTCGTCGGCCGCACCGGGCTGCTCGGGCCGCAGGCCGAGACGGTGCTCAACCGGTTCGTCTTCCACGTGGCGATGCCGGCCGCGCTGTTCCTGATGATCGCCCGCACCCCGCTGGACCGCTTCGCCAACGCCTCGATGCTCGCCTTCACCGCGGGCACGGTGGTCACGATCGGCCTCGGTCTGCTCGTCGGGCGGCTGCTGTTCCACCGCAAACCCGGCGAACTGGCCGTCGGCGCGATGGCCTCCGGCTACGTCAACTCGGCCAACCTCGGCATCCCCGTGACCATGCAGGTCCTCGGCGACGCCTCCTTCGTGGCGCCCGTGGTGCTGTTCCAGATCCTGGTGGTCACCCCCGCCGTCCTGGCCGTCCTGGACGGCGGCGCGGCCGGGCGGCGGGCGCTGCTCACCCTGCCCGTCCGCAACCCGATCCTGCTGGCCACCGCCCTGGGCGCCCTCGCCTCGGCGACCGGCGTGCACCTGCCCGCCGAGCTGAATCGTTCCTGCGAACTGCTCGGCGGCGCCGGCGTCCCGACCGCGCTGATCACCCTCGGCATATCGCTGCACAACCGCCCGCCGGCGGAGGGCCGTCCGCGCCGCACCGAGGTCGGGCTGACCGTCGCGCTCAAGACCCTGGTCCAGCCGCTGGTGGCCCTCGCCGTGGCCGGCCCGCTGCTCCACCTGCCCGCGCACCAACTGCTCACCGTGGTGCTGTTCTCCGCGCTGCCCACCGCCCAGAACGTGTACACCTACGCCCGCGAGTACCGGCAGGGCATCGCCCTCGCGCGGGACGCGGTGCTCTGGTCGACGCTGGTGTCGATGGCGACGCTGTCGGTGATCAGCTGGACTCTCGGCCCCGCGTAGCCCCGGCCCTCCCTGGACGCTCAGTTCTCCCGGGCGGCCGCCACCACCCCGGTCATCGCCGTCAGGAAGCGTCGGGCCGTGTCCAGCTCCGCCGGCTCGAACTGCCGCATCGCCGCGACCAGATCGCCGATCAACCCGCCGAAGAAGCCCTCCCCCAGCTCCATCGCCCGCTCCTCCACCAGCAGCCGCACCCGGCGCCGGTCCCGCGGGTCCCGCTCGCGCCGGATCAGCCCGAGCCGCTCCAGCCGGTCCACCAGACCGGTGGTGCCCGCCGAGTTCAGCCCCAGCGCCTCGCCGAGCCGGCCCGGGGTGACCACCTCCCCCGCCCTGGCCGCGTCCAGCAGGTGGATCAGCGCCCGCAGATCGGTCGGATGCAGACCGTTGCGGGCCGCGAACTCGGCGCCGAACAGGTCGAGTTCGACCGTCAGGCCACGCAGCAGGTGCACCAGCCGCATCGGGTCGGCAACCTCGGACACCCTGTCGTCCTTCCTCGGGGAGGGCATGTGCGACTATTCTCTCGCTCAGCGAGATACTTGTTTAGCACGATACGTGTTCAGCGTAATACTCGTTCACCGCGACACTTGCCCGGCGAGTGGTCCAGCCGGCTCGGCCGCCATCACACCACACCCGCGGAGGCCCTCATGTCCGCCCGCACCGCCCCCTTCCCCACCCCCTTCCTCGCCGCCTACGACGCCCTGCTCGCCCGCTGGCCCGTCCCGGTCGAAGCGCTCACCGTCCGCACCGCCCACGGCACCACCCGGATCAACGCCTGCGGCCCCGCCGACGGCCGCCCGCTCGTCCTGCTCCACGGCGGCGGCGCCACCTCCACCCTGTGGTTCGCCAACGCCGGCGCCCTGGCCGAAGCAGGACACCGCGTCCTCGCCGTCGACCTCATCGGCGACCCGGGCCGCAGCGTCCACGACGGCGCCGCCCTCGACGGCGTCCCCGGCCTGCTCGGCTGGCTGGACGCCGTCCTCGACGGACTCGGCGTCCAACAGGCCGACCTCTGCGGCCACTCGTACGGCGGCTGGATCGCCCTGGAGTACGCCCTGCACGCCCCCACCCGGGTCGGCCGGCTCGCCCTGCTCGACCCCACCCAGTGCTTCGCCGGCTTCCGCCCCGGCTACCTGCTGCGCGCCCTCCCCCTCTTCCTCCCCCACCGCACCCCGGCCCGCGCCCGCGCCTACCTCGACTGGGAAACCGGCACCACCCCCGGCCCCGACCCCGCCTGGCGCGAGCTCTACGCCCTCGGCTACGCCGACTTCCCCGCCTCCCCCGTCGTCACCGGCCCCCGCCCCACCCCCGAACGCCTCCGCACCCTCACCACCCCCGTCCTCACCCTCCTCGCCGCCCACACCCGTACCCACGACCCCCACGCCGTCGCCCGAACCGCCCGCCACACCCTCCCCCAAGCCGAAGTCGCCATCATCCCGGCCACCTCCCACCACACCCTCCCCATGGCCGCCCCCCACGACCTCAACCCCCGCCTCACCACCTTCCTCACCCCCACCCACCACCCCTGACCACGTACCCCCGCAGCATGAGAAGTCGGCCCATCCGACTTCTCACGTCCCCCCACTCAGTCGCACCAGGAGGCACGGCCCGGATCCGCCACCGCATGCCGCCTATCAGTCTCCGCCGCGTCCACGCCTGCGGTCGGCCCGGCTTGATGCCCTGCGGCAGCAACGGTTCAAACCACGTCAACTGACTGTTCGTCAGATCTCCATGTCCCACGGAGCGTGATCGTTTCACCGCCGAGATCCACTTTCGCGACAAGCCCTCGCGCACCCGCTCGCCAGGCAGCAGGCGCTTCACAGGCGGCCGGTCGGGACAGGGAGGCGATCAGTCCGGGCGGAGCTCTTGCAGGCCTTGCGCTTGCCCCGGCCGTCGTCCCACCGGGACTGTTCGCCGGGTTTGCAGCAGATCAGAGTGACGATCGAGACCCGTCGACGGGAGCGGACCTCGCTCCATCTCCCGCTCCACTTAAGCAAATTGCCACTCACTCAGCCCGGGAAGCGAGCGACTGCGGCCGGGCAGTAAGCACCACCTGATCACCGACGCCAACGGTATCCCGCTCGCCGCCCCCTGACCGGCGGGAACCGCAAATGACGTCACCCGGCTCATTCCACTGCTTCAGGCAGTGCCGTCCGTTCGCGGCAAGCGCGGCCGGCTCCGGCGCCGGCCCGACGCCGTGCTCGGCGACCGCGACTACGACAAGTACCGCCGCCTGGTCTGGAACCTCGGCGTGAAGCCGCTCATCGCCCGCCGAGGCACCGAGCACGGCTCCGGACTCGGCACTCAACACTGGGTCGTGGAACGCGCCTTCGCCCACCTGCACTGGTTCCGACGCCTGCGCATCCGCTGGGAGATCCGCGATGACATCCACGAGGCCTTCCTGAGCCTGGGTTCCATCGGGCGCCGCATTCGCCTGCACCCATGCCGGGTTCAACCGCTGGTTGAGGCCGAGTTCGCATGCCCGCTCCTCCAGCCTGACCAGCGAGGTCGTATCGAGGACCTTCAACTCCCGAGGCACCGGCTCATCCGAGTTCATCGCCCCCATGCTGCCCAATGGCACCCCAGCGACTGGAACCGACCATCGAAGATCATTTCGTTAGGAGTTCTTACTCCTGGATGGTGGACCGACGCCGCGCACGTATCGCACGACGAGGGCGTACCCGCGGATCGACGGCTCTCAGCCTCTGCAGCGAGGCGGGTTCAACCTGAGCTTGTTCCTTATGGTGCGGCTCGGTTTCGCTAGCGGGGCGGGTGTGAGCGGACCGGTCCGGTTCGGTCGCGTTCGATCAGCGTGGCGGGGCGTTTGACGGTCTTGCCCACGTCGCAGCGGGGGGCTTGGTCCGGTTCGGGACGCCGGCCGGCCTGGGCCCGGGCGGGTCGGCTTGGGTGCACGTTGTCTGTAGTCGGCCCTACTCGGCGTCCTGTGCCTCGATCAAGTCGAGGTCGCGAACGCAGAAGGTGTGGTGCTCGAAGGTCTCCTTGAGCACCGTGCCGAGGCACTGCCGCACCAAGCGGCCCCGGGCGTACGGCGGCCAGACATCGTCGTCGGGCACCGGCGCTCGCGCTGCGAGCTGCACGGCGGTGACCTCATCGAGCCAGGCCTCAAGCTCGGCGGCCTGCGCGTCACGCACGCTCACGATCTCGTCGAGGGCCGGATCGAGCGAGAGGTCAAGCCCGTGCGCTCCACGGTAGGGCTCGACGGTCGGCCCAATGCCCATCGGCGTGAACAGCTCCGTCGAGCCCAGGCAGCAGCGGCGGAACCACGAGTCGTGGACGAAGACCAGGTGGCGCAGCGTCTGCACCGCCGACCACTCGTCGTTCACGCTGCGGCGCTCGATGCCGGGCGTACGGCGGATTCGCTCGATCGTGGCGGCCCAGACGGCATGGAGCTGACGCGATGCCTCGCGCAGATCGTCAGGGTCCTCGGAGCGGATCAGCACCCGCACCGGATGACGCCGGTCGAGCTCTGCCTCGACGTACTCGGTGACCTCGACACCGTTCACTACGAGGTTGGTGACGTGCCCGTCGATCACGGCATCCTGCATGACGACGCCGATCAGGCGCGCCCCGGTCAGATCGCACTCGCGGAACTCCGCACTGTGCAGATCCTCGTCGATATATCGCGTCATGCTCCGCATACTAGGTCCGAGCACCGACAAGCCGGCCTCCCCGGTTTGATTTAGCTTGTTCCTTGGCATCGGGCCCTGATTGTGCTCGTCGATGGCTCACTCGTTCGGGTGATCGGCGGACATGGGGACGGCCCGGTCGTGATCCTGACTCTGCGAGGAGATCGAGGAATCGACGACAGGGCCGTGCCGACGAGTGTGCTCCGACTTGCCACCCGGCGAGACATGTTCGTGGAACTGTCACTCTTCCGGGAGGACTACTACGCCAGCCTGTCCGCGCGGGCGGACGCGTTCTTTGAGCCGACCGACGCGCTGCTGTGCTCGGATGCGCCCACCCGTACGCCGGTGGAGCTGTCACTGACCGCCGAGCACCGCCGCGGCTACGGCTCCCTGTACGGCGCGCTCGACCACGGCCGTCTGGACACCGAGCTGCCGCGGGACCTGCTGGCCGAGCTGCCACTGCCCCGCTTCGCGGGCCGGATCGTGCTCACCGTGGACGTCTCGCCGTGGCTGCGCTCCGACGCCGCCTGCTCGCCCGAGCGGCTGTTCTGCCTGGTCCACGGCCGCGCTGGCCAGGCGTCCAACCACGTGGTGCCGGGCTGGCCCTACTCGTTCGTCACCGCGCTCACCCCGGACCGGACCTCGTGGACGCAGGTCCTGGACGTGGTCCGCCTCGGCCCGACCGACGATGCTGCGCTGGTGACCGCCGCCCAGCTGCGGCAGGTGGTCCGGCGCCTGGTCGCCGCGGGTCAGTGGCGCGACGGCGACCCGGACATCATGATCGTGATGGACGCGGGCTACGACCCGATGCGCCTCGCGTACGTGCTGCGGGACCTGCCCGTCGAGGTCGTCGGCCGCCTGCGCTCGGACCGCGTCCTGCGACTGGCGAAGCCCGCCTACGTCTACGACCCGAAGGGCGGGGCCCCCGAAGCGCGGGCCCCGCTTCCCGCTCGCCGACCCCGCCGCCTGGCCCGAACCCACGCTGACCACCAGGAACGACACCCCGCGCTACGGCAAGGCCCAGACGACGGCGTGGGACCGGGTCCACCCCTACCTCACCCACCGCTCCGCCTGGATCGGCGACGACGGCGAACTCCCGCTGGTCGAGGGCACCCTGATCCGGCTGAAGGTCGACCACTTGCCCGGCGACCGCGACGCGCCACCGGTCTGGCTGTGGTCCTCCAAGACGGGCGCCACCGCCGATGACGTCGACTTCATCTGGTCGAGCTACCTGCGCAGATTCGACCCGGAGCACGCCTGCCGCCTGTTCAAGCAGACCCTCGGCTGGGCCCGACCCAGGCTCCGCTCCCCGGAGGCCGCGGACCGCTGGACCTGGCTCGTGATCGTCGCCCACACCCAGCTCCGCCTCGCCGCCCCACTCGCCGCCGACCAGCGCCGCCCTTGGGAGAAGACCAGCCGCCCCGGCGTCGCGCTGACGCCGACCCGCGTCCGCCGGGGGTTCCGGAACATCCGACCCCCACCTGCCCAGTCCGGCCCGTGCGCCCAAACCCAGCACGCCCGGCCCCGGCCGGCCACCCGGCATCCCGAACCGGACGAAGGCCACCCCCTGCGACGTGGGCAGAACCGTCAAGCTCCCCGCCACGCTGATCGAACGCGACCGAACCGGACCACAGCGATCAACCCCCCGGTGAGCACGCCCCCACCCCGTTGGTCAAGGATCAACCTGAGTAACGGCGCAGGAAGTCGGCCAGGCGGCAGGATGTGGGACCCCGTTCCGGAAGGGGGCCGGGAGCACGGACCGGATACAGCTGGCCGGCGCCGTCGGTGGAGGGTTAGGCCACGAGGTGCAGGGGTGGGTGTCGGAGGTGTGGGGGTGCGGGGGGCGTGCGTAGCGTTGCCGGATGACCGAAGGGACGCGGGGCGGCGGCGCGGCGCAGGTGAGTGCGGCTCATGTGATGGCGCCGGCGGTGGTGTTCGCCATTCCGGTGCTGAAGCTGGCGTGGACGCTCGGGGGTGGGGACGCGGCCCGGGACGCGCTGCTGGCGATGGGACCGGCGAACTGGGTGGACGTCGTCATCGGGATGTTCTTCGCCGAGCCGGTGCTGGCGGTCGTGCTGGCCGCGGTGCTCTCCTACATCGGCTACGCCTACCGGGCCGCTCACGGCGGGGCCGCCCGGCGCCAGGGGCGGGCCCTGGCGGAGACGGCGGCCCGGGCGGCGATCCTGCCGGGGGCGCTCGGGGTGGTGGTCGGGGCGTTCAACGGGCTGTGGTGGGGTGTGGCGGCGGGCGTCCTGGGCTACCTGTTGCGGCTCGGCGTGGTGGCCGAGTACCGGACGGGCGCGCGCTCGGCCGACACCGGCCGGCGCACCGGCCGGACCGCCGTGGCCTTCGGGCCCCGGGCCGTCGAGGCGGTCCGGGTCGCGGCGCTGCTGCTCTCCCTGGTGGTGCTTCCGGTGCTCTCGGTCGTCGCCGCCCTCGACGGCCGGTCCTGGACGAGCGTGCTGATGTGCGACGTCGACACCGGCACCGGCCCGCAGCGCGCCCGGCTGGTCGAGCTGGACCGTCAGGCTCCGGGCGTCGTCGGCTGGGACGTTCCCGCCCACGAGGTGGTCAGCGGCACCAACTGCGCCGCCGACCCGGACGACGTCCTCCGCGCCCCGTGGTGGCGCCGGTAGGGCCGACGACCGGACAGGCCGGTCCGGTGATGGCCCTCCTCCCTCCGAGGCCATGGCGTACCTTCGCTGGAACGCGCCTCCGTGGGCGCCGTCCACGTCGAGCGCGCGGCCGCCGGGCTGCCCGGAGCCGCTGCGGACCGGGAGGGGCGGGGCGGCCGGTGGGCTCAGTAGATCAGGTAGCCCGGGCGGTGCCCTTCGTCGTCGATCTCCCCGGTCGCCTGGGCCCGCAGCTTGCGGGACAGTTCCTCCAGGGCGCGGGAGGCCGCGACCTCCTCGCCGATCCTGGCGAGCGGACGGTCGTCCGCGCTCTTCACGGACTCGCCGTGCGCGCTCAGGCCGGGCGCCCTGGCGCCGGTCAGCCTGGCGTCACACGCCGTGTGCACGCCGTCTTCCTCGAACCTCAGCTCCACGTCCCACTGGTTGTGCATGCCACACCTCCTGGCGGCGGCCCCCGTCGCGCCTGTCCGGACCGGCACGGACGGTGGCCCGTGGCGGCCGCTCACACCAGCGTGCGCCTGCCCTGCCGATGGCGGCAAGCGCTGCCGGAGGGCCTGGTGGCCCGCCCCGCCGCGGGCGTGTCGTGCGATCGGCCCGGGCACCGGCCCGGCGGTAGGCTGACGGGAGCGGCCGCGACGCCCGACCCACCTCTCGGACTCGTCGGCGCGGCGCGGGCAGCGACAACCTGGTGGTCCCTCCGTGGCGGTCTTCCTCCTCGCTCTCAGCGCGGCCTGCTGTCTGGGGCTCGGCTTCGTCCTCCAGCAGCACGCGGCTCAGCAAGCCCCGCGCTCCGATCTGCTGCGCTGGCGGCTGCTGCTGGACCTGATGCGGATGCCGCAGTGGCTGCTCGGCACCGGGTTCATGGTCAGCGGGCTGATCCTCTCGGCGTTCGCGCTCAACCAGGGCGAGGTGTCGCTGGTCGAGCCGCTGCTGGCCACCAATCTGATCTTCGCGATGGCCCTGGCCCGGGTGCTGACCCGTCAGACCCTGGGCCGTTCCGGCTGGGCCGGGGTGGCGCTGCTGGCCCTCGGGGTGACGGCCTTCATCGTGGCCGGGCGGCCGACCGGCGGGGGGCCGCCCGCCGGGGAGCTGCGGCACTGGCTGGTGGTGGGCACCGTGGTCGGGCTGGTGGTGCTGCTGGTCTCGCTGGCCCGTCGGCTGCCGCTGTTCGAGGAGGCAACCCTGCTGGCGCTCGCCGCCGGGCTGCTCTACGGCCTCCAGGACGCGCTGACCCGGACCACCACCCAGCGCCTCGACCACGAGGGCCTGGCCGCGGTGCTGCGCAGCTGGCAGCCGTACGCGGTGGTGGTGGCGGGGGTGGTCGGGCTGCTGCTGGTGCAGAGCGCCTTCGAGGCCGCGCCGCTGCGGATGTCCCTGCCGGCGCTGACCGCCGCCCAGCCGCTGGCCGGGATCGCCTGCGCGGTGGGTTTCCTCGGTGACCGGTTGCGGGTGACCCCGGGGGCGTTGGCGTGGCAGTCGGTCGGGCTGTTGGCGATCGTGATCGGGGTGATCGTGATCGGCCGCCATCCGGCGATGCCCGGGACCGCACGCGACACCCTGGAGAGCATCGGGGCACCACCGGAGGACGAACCCGGGGAAGAAGCCGGGGAAGAACCCGGGGACGAACCGGAGGACAAGGCCGGGGACGGAGCGGAGCAGGGGCCCGAGAGGGACGACCGCCCCGGGAGCACCGGCTAGGCCGCGATGTGCTGGAACGCGCAGGCGGACGCCGTGGCCGGTGGGCTGGTCGCGGTCACGGGCGTGGCGTGTGTGGTCCGTGCCCGTCGGGTCGGCCGGCCCGAGCGTTTGCCGCTCGCCGCGCTCCCCCTGGTGCTGGGCGTGCACCAGCTGATCGAGGCGCTGGTCTGGCTCGGTACGGACGGCGGGCTGCCGGACGGCCTCGCCGGAGCGGCCCGCACCGCCTGGGCGGTGGTCGCCCTGCCGCTGCTGCCCGTCCTGGTCCCGGCCGCCGTGTGGTGCGCCGCCGTCGGACCGCGCCGACGGGTGCTCGCCGCGCTCACCCTGCTCGGCGCGGCGGTCGCCGTCCCGCTGGCCGTGGCCGTCGGCTCCCATCCGGTGACGGCCGCCGTGCACGGCCACACCCTCGGCTACGCGGTCGGCATCCCGTACCCGGCCCTCCTGCTGGCCGGTTACCTCCTCGCCACCGTCGGCTCCCTCCTGGTGAGCGGCGACCGGCTGCTCCGCCGTCTCGGTCTCGTCACCGGTGCGGGCGCCGTCGTCTGCGCCCTGCTCTGGCACCTCGCCTTCGTCTCCACCTGGTGCGCCCTCGCCGCCCTGGCCAGCCTGTTGCTGCTCCACTGGGCGGGGCACCGCCCGGCGGATGAGCCCGGCCCGGTCACCGATCGGGCCCGCTAGCCACGCCCGGGGGGCGGCTTACGCGCTGCGCGCCGGTTCCGGCTCGACGGCCGCGTCGGCCGCGTCGCCCGTGCCGACCACACCGCTCGCGCCGGCCACGCTGTCCGCTCGGCCCGAGCCGCCACGGAGGCGGTCCATCTCCCGCCACTCGGGGCGCAGCCCGGCCAGCGTGGTGGTCGCGAAGTACAGGGCGCCGGCCGCGATCAGGCTGGGTATGAGGCCGACCGTGGCGACCGCCGCACCGGCGACCAGGCCGCCGAGCGGGATGCCGGCCCAGGCGAGGGAGTCGCCAAGGGCATGGACGCGGCCCAGCAGGTGGCGGGGCACCCGCTCGAAGAGCACCGCGCCGAGGATCGGGTTGAGGAAGCCGGAGCCGAAGCCACCGATCGCGAAGACCGTGATTACCAGCCACATCGGCGCGCCGAGGGCGAGCACCAGGAAGCGCGGTGCGCCGCACAGCAGGAAGCCGGTGAAGAAGACCGTCCGACGGGGCAGCCGGGAGGCGACGGCCGCCGCTATCAGGCTGCCGACGACCGCGGTGGCACCCATGGAGGCGGCCAGCAGGCCGATGGCGGCCGGTCCGTTGCCGGACTCCCGCGCCCAGACCGGGACGAGGACGGTGATGAACCCGGCATCGATCAGGTTGGTGATGCCGATCATCACGATCACGGTGAGCAGCAGCGGCTCCGAGCGCAGGAAGGTGAAGCCCTCGCGGAACATCCGCCAGTAGCCCGCGGGCTGCTCCTCCCCGGACGCGTCAACGGCCGGATCGGCGGACGCGGCAACGGCCTGATCCGCGGCCGTGGCGGGCACCGCCGGGCGCCCCATCCCGCGCGGGAGCGCGACCGCGATGATCAGCGACCCGAGCGCGAAGGTGACCGCGTTGATCGCCAGCCCGGCCAGCGGGCCCATCAGGGCGACCAGCCCGCCGCCGACCGCCGGCCCGATGGTGGAGGCCAGCCGCTCGGTGACGCCCGACAGCCCGGTGGCGCGCTCCATCGGCACCCGGGCGTGGTCGGCCGCCTCCGGGACCATGACGGACTTGGCCAAGTCCCCCGGGCCGCGCATCGCCCCGATCACCGCGACCATCACCAGCAGCACCCAGAACGGGAGCAGCCCCTGCGCGTGCAGCAGCGGGACCAGCCCGGCCGCGACGGCGCTGACCGCGTCCGTCGTCCAGGACACCACGCGCGGCCCGAGCCGGTCGACTAACGGGCCCGTCAGCGCCTTGACCGCCACGTACGGCGCCATCTCGGCGAACGCGACGAGGCCCGTCATGGTGGCGCTGCCGGTGGTGGCCAGGACGAACCAGGGCAGGGCGATGGCCGAGACGCGCGTGCCCGTCACGGAGACGGCCATGGCCGTCAGCACCCCGGCCAGCGGGCGGAAGCTGCGCCCCGGCGCGTCGGTGGCGGTAGCAGCGGTGGCGGCGGTGCCGGTGGTCATGCGGTCTCCCCCTCGCTTGCGGTGGCGGTGGCGGTCGCGTCCGGCAGGAGGTGGACGACGACGGCCACCTGCTCGGTGCCCTCCGGCGCGGGCCCGCCGTGGTCGATCTGCCGGTAGCGCCGGACCACCTCGAACAGTTCGCCGGACAACCGCTCGGCCTCGGCGGGCGTGAGCTGCAGGACCCGGTCGCTGAGGTCCGTCACCCGGCGCCACTCGCGCGGCATGGTCTCGAAGGCGTCCAGCGTGCGCTGGGCCGTCAGGGTGTGCGCGGCCAGGACGGACCGCAGGAAGCCGGCGGCCGTGTCGAGCTCGTCGTCCGCCATGTCGTCCACCGTCCAGACGGTGAGCGGGTGGGCCGAACGCCACCACCGCTCGCGGGCGTTGCCGCGCTCCTCGTCCTCCTCGACGAAGCCCGCGGCGGCGAGCTGGCGCAGGTGGTAGCTGGTGGCTCCGGAGTTGAGCCCCAGCTGCTCGGCGAGCCTCGTCGCCGTGGACGGGCCGTGCTTGCGCAGGAGCCCGACCAACTGCATCCGCACGGGGTGCGCCATCGCCCGCATGTTCTTGGCGGTGATGGCGATGTGCGGGTCGTCGCTGTGCTTCCAGCCGCGTTCTTCGGTCATGGCAGGAGACTAGAACCCCAAAGAGTTCTTTGCAAAGGGTTTTTTGCGAAAGATCTTTTGCGAAGAAGTCCTTGCGGTTACTCGATCCGCAGTAGGCCACGCCTCCGGGCCCCGCCGGTCGGCGGGTGCCCGGCCGGCCGCTCGGCGGGGGCCCCGGAGCGGACCGCGACCCGGAGCGGGATTGTCACCCGGGCGGCCGAGGCGCACGCTGGCAGGAAGGGCCCGGAAGCCGGCCCACCCCGGTCGGCCGCGGATTCGATGACGGCCGCCGGGGAGCACGAGGGGCAGGGCGATGGCACGCGGGAGGCTCTGGGGCTACGTCGCGACGGGAGCCAAGGCGCTCGGCGCGCTCGGCGGCACCGTCGGCGCGGTCGGCACCGGGCGCCGGGGCGGGTCCGGACGCGTGGGCGCGGCGGCGCCGGCCGGGGCCGAGGAGGGCCCCGGCCCGTACTCGCCCGGCGCGATGGCCGCGCCCAGGGCGCTCGACCGCACCGAGCTGGAGCGGCTGCGGTGGACCGGCCGGCAGGCCGGCTGCGAACCGATGGCCCGGCACGTCCAGGTGGCCGACGTGGTCCGCCGGGTGGTGCGCGGCGGCGGCCGGGCGGCGGCCGTCACGGTCCGGGTGGCCCCCGGGCTCCCGGTGGTGGCCGGGGACGCCCGCCGGCTGGAGGCCGTCCTCGCCGGGCTGGTCGACCACGCGATCCGGCGCAGCCCGCTGGGCGGCCGGGTGCTGGTCCGGGCCGACGTGGCGGGCGGCGCGTCCGCGCTGCGGGCGCCCGGACGGACGGCGGCGACCCGCGCCCGGGTGGAGGTCCGGGTCTCCGACCGGGGCGCCTACGAGCCGCCCGAGGCGCGCGAGCGGCTGATCGCGGGCGTGCGGGCGGACGGCCCGGTCGGGCCCGCCCTGCACCGCCTGGTGGTGGCCGCGGGCGGCCGGCTCGCGGTGGAACCGACCCCCGGCGGCGGGCTGACCATGGTCCTGCTGCTGACCGTCGCGTACGACTGACGGAGTAGACGAGGAAGTACACCCGGCGCCCCCGCCCCACCGACCCTAGACTTGCCCCATGCCCCGGCTCAACGACCAGGTCAGGGAGCTGCTCCAGGAGTACGCCGACCTGATCAACATCACCGGCGGGGACGCCTTCCGGGCCCGCGCCTACGAGAAGGCCGCCCGCGCGGTCGGCGGCCACCCCGAGGACCTGGCCGGCCTGGACGTCAAGGGCCTGCAGCAGATCCCCGGCGTCGGCAGGTCCACCGCCGAGAAGATCGCCGGGTACCTCGCCACCGGGACCATCCCCGCCCTGGAGGCGCTGCGCGCCGAGGTCCCGTCCGGCGTACGGGAGATGACGGCCGTCCCCGGGGTCGGGCCCAAGCGCGCCCTGGCCCTCTACCGCGACCTCGGGATCGCCTCGGTGGACGAACTCGCCGCGGCCGCCCGGGCCGAGCGGCTCGCCGACCTGCCCGGCTTCGGCGAGCGCAGCGGCGAGCGGATCCTGCACGGCATCGAGCTGATGCGGCAGTCCGGCGGCCGCACCCTGCTGGACACCGCCACCGAGCTGGCCGAGCAGCTGGTCGGCGCGCTCTCCGCCGTCCCCGGCTGCACCCGCTGCGCGTACGCGGGCTCGCTGCGCCGGATGCGCGAGACGGTGGGCGACATCGACGTGCTCGCGACCGCGGCGGACTCCGCCCCGCTGATGGCCGCGCTCACCGAACTCCCCTACGTCGCCGAGGTGATCGGCAGCGGCGGCACCAAGACCTCGGTCCGTACCACCCAGGGCGTACAGGTGGACCTGCGGGTCCTCCCGGAGGAGGACTGGGGAGCTGCGCTGGTCTACTTCACCGGCTCGAAGGCGCACAACATCCGGCTGCGCACGATGGCCGTCCGGGCCGGGCTGAAGCTCTCCGAGTACGGGCTGTTCGAGGTGGACGGCGGCGCCAAGGTGGTCTCGGAGACCGAGGAGGAGGTGTACGCGGCGCTCGGCCTGCCGTGGATCCCGCCGCCGCTGCGCGAGGACCGGGGCGAGATCGAGGCCGCGCTGGAGGGCGGACTCCCGGACCTGGTCCAGGAGTCCGACCTGCGCGGCGACCTGCACACCCACACCGACCTGACCGACGGGCTCGCCACCCTGGAGGAGATGGTCGACACCGCCGCCGCCCGCGGCTACTCCTACTTCGCCGTCACCGACCACGCCCCGGACCTGGTGATGCAGCGGATGACGGACGAGAAGATGCTCGCCCAGCGCGAGCAGCTGCGGCAACTCGCCGACCGGCACAAGAAGTTGCGCCTGCTGCACGGCACCGAGCTGAACATCGGCCCGGACGGCGGGGTGGACTGGCCACCGGAGTTCCTGGCCGGCTTCGACGTCTGCGTGGCCTCCGTGCACTCGCACTTCGCCCTGGACCGGGCCGCCCAGACCCGTCGGCTGATCCGCGCCTGCGAGAACCCGTACGTGCACGTCATCGGACACCTCACCACCCGCCGGATCGGCCGGCGCGGACCGATCGACGTCGACCTGGACGCCGTGTTCGAGGCCGCCGCGCGCACCGGCACCGCGATCGAGATCAACAGCTCCCCGCAGCGGCTCGACCTGCGCGACGAGGACGTCCTGCGGGCGAGGCGGCACGGCGTGCGGTTCGCGATCGACAGCGACGCGCACGCCACCGGCCAGCTCGGCTACCCGCGCTACGGCATCGGCACGGCGCAGCGCGGCTGGCTCGCCGCCGAGGACGTGGTCAACACCTGGACCTGGCAGAAGCTGAAGCACTTCCTCCGCAAGGACGCGGTGCCCAGGTAGCCCCGGGCAGACCCGCCGCCGACGGGCCCGCCGAAGGGCACCCGCCGAACCGTCACTCCCCGCCGAAGGAGGCCCCGGGCGAGGCCAGCACCCGGGCCGCGCTGCGGTGCCCGAGGCCGGCCGCGCGCCCGAGGTCCCCGGTGTCCAGGAAGCCGGCCAGGAACCCCGCCGCGAAGGCGTCCCCGGCCCCGGTGAGGTCGCGCACCTCCGCCACCGGCGGCACCGGCACCATGACCAGCGGCTCGCCCGGGACGTCGACGGCGGTCGCCTCGGCGCCCGCCTTGGTGACCACCGTGGTGGCCGCCAGCCGGGCCCGCTCCGGCCCCGGCAGGCCGCCGACCAGCAGTCCGAGGAACGCCGACTCGGAGCGGTTGGCGAACACGAAGGTCGGCGCCAGCCCGGCCAGCAGGACCAGGAAGCGCTCCCGGCCGAAGCGCTCCAGCATCCCGGTCGAGGAGGCGTCCACCGAGGTGGTGCCGCCCGCCCGCCGGACCCGGGCGAGCGCGTCCACCGCCGTACCGCCGACCGGCTCGCCGTCGAAGGAGTAGGCCGGCACGTGCAGGTGGGTCAGTCCGGCCAGCCAGGCGTCCGGGACCCGCTCCAGCAGCGTGGCGGCGCCCCGGTCGGGCAACATGGTCCGCTCGCCGCCCTGGTCGATCAGCACCACGACGCTGCCGGTCCGGCCGCGCCGGGAGACCCGTACGTCGACGCCGTGGCCGGTCAGTTCGGCGACGACGCCGTCCCCGACCGCGTCCTCGCCGACGCAGCCGAGGAAGCGGGCCGGGTACTGCCCGGCGGCGAAGCAGGCGACGTTGGCCGCGCTGCCGCCGCGCCGCCGGAAGACCCGGGCGCCGGAGTCGGTGCCGTGCCGCAGCGGGCCGTCGGCCCAGACCACGATGTCCTCGACGAGGTCCCCGAGCACCCCCAGCACGGCTCAGGCCCCGGTCTCGACGGCGCCCGCCGAGGCCGCAGCACCCGCCGCAGCAGCACCGGAGGCACCGGAGGCACCACCGGCCAGCGCCGTCGCGATCTCCCCGCCGAGCCGGACGTTGCCCCGGTACACCTCGACGTTGACGTCCAGGCTGCGCCCGCCGGTGTCCCGCTGGATGAAGTCGAGCAGGAACGGCGTGGCGGCGTTCCCGGTGACGCCCCGCCGCTCGGCCTCGGCCCAGGCGCGGGCCAGGATGCCGTCCAGTTCCTCCGGCGGCAGCTGCTTGGCCGGGTCGACCGGGTTGGCGATCAGGACGGCCTGCGGCAGGCCGAGCCGGTCGCGGGCCTCGATCACCCCGGCGGCCTGCTCGGGCGACTCCACGCTGAAGTTGATCTCGTGGCCGGAGTCGGTGACGTAGAAGCCGGGGTACCTGCGGGTGCGGTAGCCGATGACCGGGATGTTGTACGTCTCGAAGCGTTCCAGGGTGGCCCGGATGTCGAGGATGGACTTCACGCCCGCGCTGACCACGGTGACCGGGGTGGCGGCCAGGGCGGTCAGGTCGGCCGACTCGTCGAAGCTCTCCGAGGCGCCGAAGTGCACGCCGCCGAGGCCGCCGGTGGAGAAGACCCGGATGCCGGCGCGGTGGGCGAGGAAAGCGGTGGCGGCGACGGTGGTGCCGCCGTGCCGGCCGAGCGCGGCGACCACCGGGAGGTCGCGCAGGCTCACCTTGTCCAGGCCGTCGGCGGCGGACAGTTCGGTGATCTGTCCGGTGCTCAGCCCGACCGTGGGCACCCCGGCGTGCACCCCGATCGTGGCGGGCACGACGCCCGCCGCCCGCAGCTGCCGCTCCGCCTCCAGCGCGACGGCCAGGTTGCGCGGCCGCGGCAGGCCGTGGGTGAAGATGGTCGACTCCAGGGCGACCACCGGCCGGCCGTCGGCGAGCGCCCGGGCGACCTCCTCGGAGACCTGGACGGCGGGAGCGGCGGGGGGAAGAAGTCCGGTCATGATGCGAACTCTCTGTGAGGCTGCCGCTGCGGTGGGGCAACGTGCTGCTCAGCGTATGGACGGTTCACATCGGAATCCAGAATGAGTACTGAGGTTTCTGATAGGCCATCACCTATTGGTTCGTCTACCCTGCCACCCATGGGTTTCACCTTGCGCCAGCTCCAGGTCTTCCTGACCGTCGCCGAGACGCTGCACTTCGGGCGGGCCGCCGAGCGGCTGCACATCTCGCAGCCGACGGTCAGTCAGGAGGTCGCCCGGCTGGAGCGGACCGTCGGCGTCGAGCTGTTCGACCGCAGCCGCCGCTCGGTCGCGCTCACCGAGGCCGGCGAGGTGATGGCCGCCGAGAGCACTCTGCTGCTCCGGCAGGCCGAGACGCTGCTGACCCGGGTGCGGCTGCACGAGGAGTCCCGGCTGGGCACCGCCCGGATCGTCGCCTCGCCGAGCGTGGTGAACCGCCTGCTGCCCGCCGTGGTCAGCCGGGCCGAGCAGGAGCTGCCCGCGCTCGACACCGCCGAACTGGCCGTGGACACCGGGCAGGTCTCCGCCACCCTGGCCGCCGAGCTGGCCGACATCGGGCTCGGCCGCTTCCTGGACGAGGTGGACGGCTACCGGCTGGAGCGGATCGCCGACGAACCGGTGCTGGCCGCGCTCGGCCGGGACCACCCACTGGCCCGCCGGAGCAGCCTGCGCCTGGCCGAACTGCGCGACCTGCCCCTGCTGTTGTGGCCGCGCGAGCAGCACCCCCGCTACTACGACCACGTGCTCGGCCTCTGCGCGGAGCACGGCGTGGACCCGCCGGTGCTGGTCAGCCCGCCCCGGATCGTCGGCTCCCGGCTCTACCTGCTCGCCCGCAACCGCGCCTTCTCGCTGGTGCCCGGCTCGATGACCGGCCACCTCACCGAGGACGTGGCCACCGTACGACTGGAGGGGCGGGCCGCGCTGCCGCTGGAGATGCAGTGGCGGACGGACGACCGGCGGCCCCGGCTGGCCTCGCTGCGGGACCTGATCCGGCAGGAGGCCGCGGAGTTGGAGGACCGCTGACCCGACGCACTCCGTGACCGGCCCGGCCCGACCCACTCCCTGACCGGCGCGACCCGACCCGACCCACTCCCTGTCCGGCCCGACCCGACCCACCCGCCGGCCCGGATCCGGTCGGCGCGAATCCTTGACGCTGGCATGCCACCCCCGGAAGGATTCCCGGATCATCCGACCGGCCCGCGGCACCCGCCCGCGGGCCGCCCGACCCCGGGAACCCGCCTTGGCCCTGCGCCCATTGCTCCGCCGCACCGCCGGTCTGATCGGCGCCGCCGTCCTCACCCTGGCCGGCACCCTCACCGCCGCCGCCCCGGCCCACGCCGACTTCGGCACCGACTACCACGACCCGGTCACCGCCACCAAGCCGCTCACCCGCCCCGACACCCGCTCCTGCACCGTCGAGGTGATGCACGAGCGCGAGTTCCGCAACGGGTACGGCAACCCGCCGGACACCCCGTACAACGCCACCCTCACCCCGCCCGCCGACTGCGCCGGCCCCTGGTCCGCGGTGGTCATGGACCTCCACGGGCAGGTCGCCGGGCGGCAGTTCGACCGGATCTTCAGCGTCCGCGTCGGCGGCGTCCAGGTGCTGCTCTCCTCCACCCCGGAGCCGTCCAAGGACGGCATCGCCTGGAACGTCGAGCACGACGTCACCCGCTACGCCCCGCTCTTCGCGGGCGGCCCGCAGGAGTTCTCCTTCGACCTCGCCAACGTCACCGACGCCACCTACACCGGCGTCTTCACGATCAGCGCGAAGCTGACCTTCTACACCTCGGACGCGCACTGGCCGGCCGCCCGCTCCGCCGACCGGCTGCTCACCACCGGCCCGTTCGGGCTCACCCAGGCCGCCCCCGCCGCCGGGCGCGACCTCGTCTTCCCGCAGAACCTCGAACGCCTCACCGCCGAGGTCTACGCCCGGGGCGGCGGCGCCTGCGAGGAGTTCGCCTACGCCTCCGCACCGGACGCCTTCGCCGCCGCCAACCCCGGCAGCGGCATCTGCGGCAAGGGCCCGTTCCGCGAACTGCGGCTCACCGTGGACGGCCGGGTGGCCGGCGCGGTCTGGCCGTACCCGGTGATCTACACCGGCGGCTGGGACCCATTGCTCTGGCGGCCCGTGCCCGGCGTCTTCGCCTTCGACCTGCCCGCCTACCGGCTCGACCTCACCCCGTACGTCGGACTGCTGCTGGACGGCCGGCCGCACAGCGTGGGCGTCACCGTGAACACCGCCGAGGCGCAGAGCAACGACGTCTGGACCGGCCAGGTCAACCTCTTCGCCGAGACCGACCACGGCGCCGCCCGCACCACCGGACAGCTCACCGACCACCGGGTCGCCCCGGAGGCCACCGTCGCCACCGACCTCGCCGACCACGGCGGCGGCAGCGGCGACTGGACGGTCACCGCCGCCCGCGACGACCTCGCCCGGGGCTGGGTGCAGACCTCGCACGGCCGGATCACCACCGAGGTCCGCGACGAGCTCGCGTTCCGCTCCGCCCAGCGGCTGCGCGACGGCGGCAACGACGTGACGCTGCACAACGGCACCGACCTCACCCGCACCACCGCGACCTGGGGTGGCGGCCCGCACCGCACCACCACCGTGCACGAGGGCGAACCGCTGGACGTCAGCTACCGGGTGAGCCGCGACGCGGCCGGGAACACCGACCAGACCACCGCCATGGAGCTCGGCTACCACCGCGAGGCCACCGCGGCGACCGGCGGCCACGTCACCGAGCGCTCCACCGTCGACCACACCCTGCGCCCCACCGCCCGGCGGCACGACGGGGACCGCACCGTCCGGACCGGCGGCAGCACGGAGGAGTACCGCAGCACCGGGCCCGACGGGCCGTACCAGCGGATGCTGACCTTCGTGGACGGCTGGCCGCGCTCCTGACGGAGGTCTCGTCGCCCGGCAGCCCCAGTGCCCGGCAGCCCCGTCGCCCGGCAGCCCCGCAAGCCGATCCACCCCGGATTGCCCGAGTTGCGAAAATTGGTTGGATTCATACCGTTCACCCCTGGTGCACAGCCCGCAGGAGGCGCATGATGGGAGATGGACCTGCGAGGTAGCTGAAGGAGTTCGACCGCAGGAGGCAGTGGCGACGGATCGAGACGGATCAGGGTCCGACGCTGGATGACTACCTCGGTCGACGATCGAACTACCGGCCGGAGGACGTCACGTCCGGAGGCCACCCCCACCTCGTAGGTTCCGCGCGTCCACGGAGCATCCCCTCGGCCCCGTGGGCGCGCACCCGTCTCCGCGGCACCGCCGCTACCGCTCCTGCGCCGCCCAGCCCATCTCCCAGGCGTGCACCGCGATCCCGACCCGGTTCGCCACCCCGAGCTTGCGCTGGATGCTGGCGACGTGGGTCTTCACCGTCCCCGGCGAGATGAACAGCTCCGCGGCGATGTCCGCGTTGGTGCGGCCCGCCGCGACGTGCCCGGCGATCTCCACCTCCCGCTCGGTCAGCGGCACCACAAGCGCGGGCCGCCGCCGCTCCGGGCGGCGCGGAGCCGTCACGTGCCGCAGCAGCCGGACGGTGACCGACGGGCTGATCAGGCTCTCCCCGTCCGCCGCCGCCCGCACCGCCTCGGCCAGCAGGGACGGGCCGGAACGCTTCAGCAGGAAGCCGGACGCCCCGTGCCGCAGGGCCGGGTACACGTACTCGTCCAGGTCGAAGGTGGTCAGCACCACGACCCGCACCGGCTCCGCCACCCCCGGCCCGGCCAGCCGCCGGGTCAGCTCCAGTCCGTCCATCCGCGGCATCCGGATGTCCACCAGCGCGACGTCCGGCCGCAGTTCGGCCGCCAGCTCCAGTGCGGCGAGCCCGTCCGCCGCCTCGCCCACCACCTCGATATCCGGCTGGGCCGTCAGGATCCGCCGCACACCGCGCCGTACGGCCTCCTGGTCGTCCGCGATCAGGGTGCGGATCACCCGCGGGCCGCCGCCGTTCGTCCTCGTCACGCCCAGCAGTGTGACGCACGGGTGACGGACGGGAAAGTTCACGCGGCGGACCCGGCTCGGTTCACCTTCGTCCGGTGGGCTGGCCGCCATGAACGATTCCAGTGGACGTCTCCCCGTCAGCAGGCGTGGGCTCCTGGCCGGGGCGACCGGCGTCGGCCTCGGCGGTGCCGTGTCCCTCTCCGGCGTCTCGGCCGCCCCCGCCGCCGCCTCCCCGGTGCTCTGGCAGCGGCCGGACCGCTCCGGCGCGCCGCGGGTGGCCGGCCTCCACCTCCAGTTCGGCTCGGACGCCTCCCGCGAGGTGGTGGTCTCCTGGCACACCACCCGGTCCGTCGGCAACCCCCGGGTGGTGTACGGGACTTCGAACGGCGGCTTCGGCCGGACGGTCCAGGCCGCGACCCGCACCTACCGGGACGCCGCGTCCGGCACCGAGGTCCAGACGCACCACGCCCGGCTGACCGGCCTGCGCGCCGACACGGACTACGTCTACGCCGCCGTCCACGACGGCACCACCCCCGAACTCGGCACCGTCCGCACCGCCCCGCGCGGCCGGTCCGCCTTCACCTTCACCAGCTTCGGCGACCAGGGCACCCCGACCCTCGGCAAGAAGACCGCCAACGGCTACGTGAACGACAACCTCGGCAGCCCCGCCGCCGGCGACACCACCGCCGGGGTCGAGCGGATCGCCCCGCTGTTCCACCTGCTCAACGGCGACCTCTGCTACGCGAACATCGCCACCGACCGGGTCCGCACCTGGTCCGACTGGTTCGAGAACAACACCCGCTCGGCCCGCCACCGCCCCTGGATGCCCGCGGCCGGCAACCACGAGAACGAGAAGGGCAACGGCCCGATCGGCTACGGCGCCTACCAGGCGTACTTCGAGCTGCCGGACGCCCGCTCCGACGCGGAGACGCGCGGCCTGTGGTACTCGTTCACGGCCGGCTCGGTGCGGGTGATCAGCCTCAACAACGACGACGTGGCCTACCAGGACGGCGGCAGCAGCTACGTCCACGGCTACTCCGGCGGCGCCCAGCAGCGCTGGCTGGAAGGGGAGTTGATCGCGGCCAACGCGGACCCGGGGATCGACTGGATCGTGGTCTGCATGCACCAGGTGGTGATCTCCACCGCCGACAAGTTCAACGGCGCCGACCTCGGCGTCCGCGAGGCCTGGGTGCCGCTGTTCGACAAGTACGGCGTGGACCTGGTGGTCTGCGGCCACGAGCACCACTACGAGCGCTCGCACCCGATCCGCGGCCAGCAGCCGACCGACACCCGCACGCCGATCCCGGTCTCCACCGGCACCGAGACCATCGACACCACCAAGGGCACCGTCCACATGGTCATCGGCGGCGGCGGCACCTCGGCCCCGTCCAACCAGCTCTTCTTCAGCCCCGCCAAGGCCCGGGTGATCACCGGCGTCGGCGCCGTCGACCCGGCCACCGGCAAGCGCCCGCCGGTGTACGTGATCGAGGACGCCCCCTGGTCCGCCTTCCGGGACGCCGACAACCCCTACGGCTTCGCCTCCTTCGACGTCGACCCGGGCGGACGCAACGGGCAGACCACGATCGGCGTCACCTACTACTCCGTCAGCGGGCCGTACGGGGACCTCGTCCCGGTCGACCGCTTCACCCTGACCCGCCCGCGCGGCACCCGGGGCGGCGGCCGGGGCCACTGAGCGCGACGCACCCGGAAGCGGGGGCAGCCCTGCGGCGCCGGCCGACGCCGCAGGGCGCGTGCCTCAGCGCCCCGGCAGGGAGCAGCTGACCCGCCAGCCCGCGGGCGTGCCCGGGCCGGCGGTCAGCGAGCCCCCGTGGGCGGCGGCCCGGGCGGTGAGCCCGGCCAGGCCGGTGCCGCCGGCGCCGGGGCGGCGGCGCAGCAGCGGCCTGCGGGACGGGCCGCCGTCGTCGGTGACGGTCAGCTCGACCGCGCCGTCCGTGCCGGGGGCCACCCGGACGGTGACCTCGGTGGCCTGCGGCGCGTGCCGACGGATGTTGGTGAGGGCCTCCAGGACGACGGCGTACGCGGTCGCCTCGGCCTCGGCGGAGAGCCGGCCGGCGGTCTCGGGCGCCAGCTCGGCGGTGGCGCGCGGGGCACCGGCGGTGCCGGTGCCACCAGGTCGGCCGGTGGCGCCGAAGCGGGTGACCAGTTCGGGGAGGTCGGCCAGGCCCAGCCGGCGCGTGGTCGCCCCGTCGGCCCGCTCCTCCCGGTCCGGCGGATCGGACCGGCCGTCCCGGCCGCCCTCACCGCCCGGCTCGCGCAGGGCGCCGACCATCTCGTCCATCGAGTCCAGCGCCCGCAGCCCGGCCTCCTCCAGGCGCCGCAGCAGTACGGCGGTCTCCTCCGGCTCCTGGTCCGGGAGTTGACCGGCCTGGGCCTCCAGCACGATGCCGGTGATCTCGTGGGCGACGAAGTCGTGCAGCCCCCGGGCCACCTCCAGCCGCTGTTCGCGCCGGGCCCGGGCGACCGCCCGCTCCCGTCGGGCGTCCAGGACCCGCAGGTAGAGGGCCGCCCCCGCGACACCGAGCAGCGGCAGCAGCGAGAGCAGCACCCCGACCACCGACCAGGCCGCACCGCCCTGCGGCGTCCGCAGGGAGAACCGCAGCGGCAGCAGCACCGCCGCGAGCCCGAGCAGTCCGCCGACCGGGCCGACCCGGCGGTCGGACAGCCCGCGGACGGCCCGGAAGAGCAGCCCGAGCAGGGCGAGCCACTCGAACGGCAGCCAGAACGCGGGCAGCCGGTACGGCCCCGGGTAGACCAGGTCGACCAGCAGCGAGGCCCCGGCCACCGCACCGACCGCCGCACCGAGCGTGATCCGCCCGGCGGGCCAGGGCAGCAGCGCCACCACCGCGGCGAACGCCGCCGTCAGGGCGAGCAGCGCGGCCGCTGCCCGGGCGTCCGGTTGCGCCAGCAGGACGGGCGCCAGCAGGGCGAGCGCGGAGACGGCGGCGAGCGGCCGGCGGATCCGGGCAGAGCGGGGTCGGGCGGAGCTGGGTCGGGCGGAGCTGGTTCGGGCTTCGGTGCGCACCCACCGAGCCTAGGGCGCAGCTCTCCCGGGGGAGGCCGGTTCCTTCCCGGGGAGGAGCGACCCACCGTCAACTCCCCTCCGCAGCGGGAGGCCCGCGCGGCCGGGCGGAAGCATGCTGAGTGGCACCGGAACGACCGAGCCCGAAGGAGAACCCACCCCCATGAACCGCCGCCTCGCCACCGCCGCCGTCTCGCTCCTCCTGCTGACCGCGACGGCCGCCACCGCCGCACCGGCCGCCGTCGCCGCACCGACCACCACCGTCGCACCGGTCCCCGCCGCACAGGCGTCCGCAGCACAGGCGTCCGCCGCGGAACCGGCCGACCCCGCGGGCGGCTTCGGACCGGTGAGCGTGCGCGGCACCGGCAACACCGTCCTCACCGCGGCCTTCCAGGGCTTCGAGGGCGACCCGGTGCAGATCTCGGTGGACGCCCGCACTTCCACCAACACCGATCCGCGCGGCACCGCGGGCCACTTCCACGTCCGTCACGTGCACACCGACGGCCGGCTGGTCGCCGACTTCGAGGGCGACATCACCTGCCTGGCCGTCGGCGGCCGGGAGGCGATCGCCACCGGGGTGATCACCAAGAGCGAGGCGCCGTGGTTCCCGGGCCTGGAGCTGACCGGTCAGAAGGTCGCGCTCTCGGTGGAGGACAACGGGCGGCGCGGGGACCGGATGGGCTGGGTCTGGGGCGTGTTCGGCCAGCCGGTCTCGGACTGCCAGGGCACGGTACCGTTCATCCGCACGACCAGTGGTGACTTCTCCGTGCGCGGCTGACACCCGGCCGACCAGGCCTGCCCGGGCCGCTCGGGTCCGACCGGGGCGACGCGCATGGTCGCCCGAGCACCCGCAGACCTGGAGGCCCCGATGCCCCTCGACCATCCGACCACCCCGCCGCGGGCGGGTGCGGGGTTCAACGACCGCACAGGGGACGGCCGTTGAACCCCGCACCCGGCCTTCGGCCGCCGGACTACGCCCGACTCGCCGCCGTCGGGCCGTACTTCGCGCTGGACACCGCACCGGCCAACCGTCCGCCCGAGGGCTTCCGGCCGCTGGCCGAGCTGTACGGCACCGGGCCGGACGCGCCGTTGGCGGCGCGGCTGCGGGTGGTGGCGCGGCGGCTCGGCACCGACGAGCCCCGGGTCGCCGCCTCGATCCTGCACCTGGGGCTGGCCGCCCGCTTCTGGTCGGTGGGCCTGGGCTCGGCCGTCCTGCTGGGGACGGTCCCGACCCTGGAGCACGCCTGGGTGCGGATCCCGGACCAGGGCCCGCTCGACCTGTGGACCCCGCCGGATCCCGTCCGGCCGCCCGCCGTTCCATCCGCCGGGCCGACCGCCGGGAAGGCCGCCGGGACGCTCGCCGACCAGTTGTACGAGGCCGTCCTGCTGGGCCAGTTGGAGCCGCTGGCGACGGCCGTCCGGGCGGCCGCCCCGCTCTCCCGCCGCCTGCTGCTCGGCAACGCCGCCTCCGCGCTGGCCGGGACGCTGCGGATCCTGGACGCCCATGCGCCGGTCGCCGCACGGGCGTTGGTGGCGGAGCTGCTGGACCGTCCGCCGCTGGCCGGGTCGGGCACCCTGCGCACCGGGCCGCGCGGTACGGCGTTCCGCCGGAACAGCTGCTGCCTCTACTACCGGCTGGGCCCGGGCGCCGGTCTCTGCGGGGACTGCTGCTTCAGCACGCCGCCCGGCCGCGGGAAGCGGAACGGCTAATACCTTCACAAATGAAGGTCATATCGGCTTGCCGGCACCGTCCGGTCAACCGTCAGCCGCGCACCACCGTCCAGTCCACCGCCGCCGACGGCACCCCGGCCCGCTCTGCCGCCGGGTCCGCGAGCAGCCCGCGCGCCAGCGAACCCACCGGCAGGGCCGGGGTGGTGGCGGCCAGCACCCGCCCCTCGCCGTCGAGCAGCGCGGCCTCACCGGCCAGCTCCCGCAGCGGCGGCACCAGCAGCCGTTCCAGCGCGGCCAGCGGGACGTCCCCGGCCGCCACCCCGACGAAGCCCGCGCCCGGGACGACCACCGGCCGGGCGCAGCACAGCACGTACCGGTCGGCACAGAGCAGGTCGACCTGCGGCCCGGCCACCACGGCCCGCCCCTCGTCCCGGGGCCGGGCGAACCAGGGCAGCACCCGGTAGTCGTAGAACTCGGCGTCCGCCGGGTCGAGCACGAGCCGCAGCCGCCGCTCCCCGGCCCCGCGCGCGCCGCGGTACCACCACTCCGCGTGCAGGTCCGCGTCGGCGAGCGCGCCGGGTGCCACGACCGCTCCGCAGCCGAACCAGCGCGAGCCGGGCCGCGCCAGCAGTTCGCCCACCGCCCCGCGCACCGCGGCGAGTTCGGCGGCCCCGGGCCGGCGCCCCTCGGCGGCCGCCCGGGTCCAGCAGTCGGCCGCGGCCGCCCGCAGGCCGTCCAGTTCGGCGAGCACCGCGTCGACGGCGGCGGCGACCCGTCGGGCGCAGCGCTCGACGGCGGCGGGCCCGCCGAGTGCTCGGGCAACGGGCAGGGCGGGGCTGGACGCGCTGGTCATGACGGCTCCGGCGGCGAGGGAGGGTTCCGGCGGCAACGGGCTTCCGGCAACGGACTTCCGGCGAGGGGCGGCTCCGGGAACAACGGGTTCCGGGAGCAACGGCCCCGGCTCAGCCGTCGTCCGCCAACTCCAGGTGCCGCCGGACCAGATGGTGGACGCAGGCCACCGCGTGCGCCTCGGCCGCGGCCCGGGCGCCGGCCGCGTCGCCGGCCAGCACCGCGACCAGGATCTCCCGGTGCTGCTCGGCGAAGCGCTCCTGGTCCGGCCCGTGCGGGGCGGGCAGCCAGAGCAGCGGGCCGAGTTCGGCCTGGAGCCGGACGGCGAGCTGGGTGAGCCGCACCGACTGGGCGGCGACGGCGAGTTCGATGTGGAAGCGGGCGTCGGCGCGGCACCGCTCGGCGGGCCCTGCGGCGTCGCGCAGGTCGTGCACCAGCCGGGTGAGCCTCGGGCCGAGGTCGGCCGGGGCGCGTTCGGCGGCGAGCCGGGCGGCGGTGCCGAAGACGGCCAGCTCCTCGTCGCCGAGGTCGCGCAGGTCGACGGTGGCGAGGTCGCGCAGCCGGGCGAGCTGGAGGTGTTGGGAGCCCTCGGCGGGGGTGCGGACGAAGCTGCCGCCGTTGCGGCCGCGCCGGGTCTCGATCAGCCCGGCCTCGCGGAGCAGGGCGAGGGCCTCGCGGACGGTGCCGTTGGCGACGCCGAGCTGGTCGGCGAGGTCGTTCTCGCTGGGCAGTTGGTCCCCGTCCGCGACCAGCCCGAGGGCGATCGCCTCGGTGATCCGGCGGGCCACCGCGTCGGCGCGCCCGAGGTCGGCGAGCGGCGCGAGGACGGCGCTGAGCAGCGGGGTCGCACTGCCGATGGTCGTCACACCGCCCCCTCCTCGATCACCGTCGCCGGGTCGCCCGTCGCCGGGTCACCCGCCGCCGGATGAGCGTCTCCGAACCGCCGTCGCCGGATCACCGTCCGACCGGATGTTTCCCGCAGGGTACCTCCCGGTCGAGCGCGCACCCTTGCCGCTAGAAACTCAACCTCGTATGTTTTCCCGCAGCCTCGGCCCGAACAGCACCCCGCAGCACTCCCCCACGCATCACGACGACGCATCACGACGACGCGTCACGACGACGCGTCCTGACGACGCATCACGACACGTTCCCAGGAGCAGGTCATGACCGATGCCAGTGCCCGTGCCACCGCCCACTCCCCCGACCCGGACGCCGAACGGCTGGCCGCCCTCGGCTACACCTCCGAGTTCAAGCGCGACATGAGCCTCTGGGCGAACTTCTCGCTCGGCTTCACCTATCTCTCCCCCGTGGTCGGCGTGTACACACTCTTCGCCACCTCGCTCCAGACCGCCGGGCCGCCGATGGTCTGGAGCTTCCTGATCGCGGGCCTCGGCCAGCTGCTGGTGGCCCTGGTGTTCAGCGAGGTGGTCGCCCAGTTCCCGGTGGCCGGCGGGGTGTACCCGTGGGCGCGCCGGCTCTGGGGCCGCACCTGGGGCTGGCTGACCGGCTGGGTCTACCTGCTGGCGCTGATGTCCACCATCGCGGCCGTCTCCTACGGCGCCGGTCCGTACGTGGCCGCCCTCCTGGGCGTCGAGCCGAGCACCGCGACGACCGTCTGGTGCGCACTCGGCCTGCTGGCGCTCGCCACCGTGATCAACCTCGGTGGCACCCGGGTCCTGTCGGCGGCGGCCATGTTCGGCTTCGCCGCCGAGCTGCTCGGCGCCCTGGCGGTCGGCGCCTGGCTGCTGCTGACGCACCGCTACCACGGCCTCGGCGTGGTCTTCGACCGCTTCGGCGCGGGCGGCGACGGGAACTACGCCGACGCCTTCCTGGCCGCCGGGCTGATCGCGGTCTTCCTGTTCTTCGGCTTCGAGGCCTGCGGCGACGTCGCCGAGGAGGTGGCCGACCCGGGTCGACAGATCCCCAAGTCGATGCGGCGCACCATCTACGTCGGCGGCGCGGCGGCGATCGGGGTCAGCCTGGCCCTGGTGATGTCGATCCAGGACATCGGCGCGGTGGTCTCCGGCGACGACAAGGACCCGGTGGCCAAGGTGCTGCACGACGCCTTCGGCGCGGCCGGCGCCCGGGTGGTGATCGGCGTGGTGTTGATCTCCTTCCTGTCCTGCGTGCTGAGCCTCCAGGCGGCGGCGAGCCGGCTCGCGTACTCCTTCGCCCGGGACCGGATGATCGCGGGCAGCCGGCTGCTGGCCACCGTCTCGGGCCGGCTGCGGGTGCCGCCGTACGCGCTGCTGCTCGCCGCGGCGCTGCCCGGCGTGATCATCGTGGGCGCCTCGGCGCTCTCCGAGGGCGCCCTCACGAAGATCATCTCCTTCTCCAGCATCGGCATCTACCTGGCCTTCCAGATGGTGGTGCTGGCCGCCCTGCGGGCCCGGCTGCGCGGCTGGCGCCCGAGCGGGGACTTCCGGCTCGGCCGCTGGGGCCTGGCGGTGAACATCGGCGCGCTGGTCTACGGCGTCGCCGCGATCGTCAACATCTGCTGGGGCCGCACCCCGGACGCCGCCTGGTACGACAACTACCTGGTGCTGCTCTCGGCGGTGGTCGTGCTCGCGGCCGGCGGCCTCTACCTCCTGCTGGCCCGCCCGCACCTGCGCGGCGACGCCCCCTCGGGCGACGCGACGGCCGGTGGCGCGGCGACCGGCGGCGCGACGACCGCGGCCGGGGCGGCCAGGGGGCGGTCGTGACCGGGCTCCCGCTGGACGGCGTCCTGGTCGCCGGCTTCGGCCGGGTCCTCGCCGCGCCCTACCTGACCATGCTGCTGGCCGACCTCGGCGCCGACGTGATCAAGGTCGAGCAGCCCGGTACCGGCGACGACACCCGCGCCTGGGGCCCGCCGCACGCCCAGGGCGAGGCCACCTACTTCCTCTCCGTCAACCGCAACAAGCGCTCCCTCACCCTCGACCTGCGCGACCCGGCCGACCACGCCCGCGCCGTCGCACTCGTCCGCCGCGCCGACGTGCTGGTGGAGAACTTCCGCCCCGGCACGATGGCCCGCCACGGCCTCGGCCCGGACCGCGCCGAGGCGCTCAACCCGCGGCTGGTCTACTGCTCGATCACCGGCTTCGGCTCCGGCGAGGGCGCCGGACTGCCCGGCTACGACCTGCTGGTGCAGGCCGTCGGCGGCCTGATGTCCGTCACCGGCCCGGCCCCCGGCGAACCGATGAAGACCGGCGTCGCACTGGTGGACGTGCTGACCGGACTGCACGCGGCGGTCGGCGTGCTGGCCGCGCTGCGCGAGCGCGAGGCCACCGGCCGGGGCCAGCTGGTGGAGCTGAACCTGCTCTCCACCCTGCTCTCCGGCCTGGTCAACCAGTCCGCCGGCTACACCCTGGCCGGCGCCGTGCCCGGCATCCTCGGCAACCGCCACCCCTCCATCGCCCCGTACGAGGTGTTCGCCTCCGCCGACCGCCCGCTGGTCGTCGCGGTCGGCAACGACCGGCAGTTCGCCGCGCTCTGCCGGGGCGTGGGCGCCCCCGAACTGGCCGCCGACCCGCGCTTCGCCACCAACGCCGACCGGGTCGCGCACGTGGGCGCGCTGGCCCGCGAGCTCACCGCCCGGCTCGAACGCCGCACCGCCGCCGAGTGGTTCGCGGTCCTCACCCCGCTCGGCGTGCCCTGCGGACCGGTCAACGACCTGGCCGGGGCCTTCGCCCTCGCCGACTCGCTCGGCCTGCACCCGCGGGCGCCGCTGCCCGGCCCGGACGGCCGCCCGCTGGAGCTGGTCGCCAACCCGATCGGCCTCTCCCGCACCCCGCCCCGCTACCACCTGCCCCCGCCCCGGCTCGGCGAGCACACCGCCGAGCTCACCGCCTGGCTGGACGCCCCGTACGACGAGCGCCCGTACGACCGACACGCCCCGCACGACCAGGACGCCCCGACCGCCCCGACCGACCCGCCCGACAAGGACCCCAAGGACCGCCCATGAGCACCCCGCACCGCACCCGCACGCCAGGGTGACCCCGACGGGCACCGGCGAGATCCACACCCTGGTGGTCGGCCAGGCCCTCATCGGGCAGGCGGCGTACCGCCAGGCGCGTACGGGGGGACGCCGAGGCCCGCGTCCGGCTTGTCCAGGGCCGGGCGCGGGCCGCCGATCCCCACCCGGTGCCGATGCCCGCGGCACCCGGTGAAGCCTTCCGAGGGGCGCGGTCAGACCGCGACCGCCTCCTCCATCTCCTCCTCGGCCTCCGCCGGCGTCTCGACCGGACGGCGCCCGCGGCCCTCGTACATCGCCGCGGCCACCAGCGCCGCACCGCCGAGCAGCAGCCAGACCAGCAGGGTCACGACGTGCCCGCCGAGGCCCGCGCCGCCGTCGAAGTACATGATGCTGCGCGCGCCCTCCAGGAAGCCGGCGCCGGTCCAGAAGCCGTGCAGGCCGCCGAAGAACCCGTTCTGCAGCTCGGGCCGGTAGATGCCGCCGGAGGAGGTGAAGTTCAGCATCACGAACAGCACCATCAGGGCCAGCGTGGTCCACTTCTTCAGGAAGCTGTGCAGGCCGATGCCGATCAGCACGATGCCCGCCGAGTAGAGCCAGCCCAGCGCCCAGATCGCCGCGTAGTCGTGGTCGACCACGTGGAAGACCGGCCCGGCGGTGACGATGCCGATCACGCTGACCGCGAGCGAGACCGCCACCCCGACCAGCGCCCGGACCGCCATGCTCAGCCCCGCGCCGGCGGCACCGATCACCGCGACGCTGGCGTAGGAGCCGATGCTCAGTGCGACCAGCAGGAAGAACAGGCCCTGTCCGGTCGGGTCGCCCGCGGCCGGGGTGGTCAGGTCGGTGACGTGCAGCGGCACGCCTTGCTGGTCGGTGACGTTGGTGAACACCGCCGTGGCGGCCACCACCGAGGTGTCCGAGTTCCCCTTGGCGACGATCAGCTCGGGGCTCTTGGCGTCCGGCACGAAGGCGCCCACCAGGTCCCGGTCGCGCAGCTGCTGCTCGGCGGCGGCCCGGTCGTCCACGGTGCGGACGTCGAGCGCGCTCCCGGCCTTGCCCTGGATGGCCTGCGCCAGGCCCTGCGCCTGCGGCGTGGTGCCGACCACCGCCACCTTGAGGTGGTGGGGCTCGGGCTGGTGGAAGGCGCCCTGGTAGGCGAGCGCCATGCCCAGGCACATCAGCAGCGGGGTGATCAGGTGGATGGCCAGGTACTTGAGCGAGTGCCCCAGGGTGGGCGCTGCGGCGGGGTTCCGGGGTGTGCTCATGGCGTTCGTACCGTCCTCCGGTGGCGTGTCTGTCAGCTTGATCATGAAGGTGGCAAATGCAACCAATGAGGGTGGTAAATGCAACCATCTATCGATGCAGCTTACAACTATCCGACACCGATCGGAAGCCGGGCCCCGAACAGGACCCGGCTCCCCGCCGCACCCGTACGCAGCCCGACTAGCCCGCCCGCGCTCAGCCCAGCTCGAACACCCCGTACGAGAACCCGTCCGCCCGCAGCTCCCCGTCCGCGACCCGCACGCCCTGCACCTCCAGCGGCCGGACGCCCGGCGCCGACGGGACGCCCTCCGGCAGGCCCGGCAGCCGGACGGACGCCGGCTCCCGGCGGGGATTGACCGCCACCAGGTACCGCCCGGCCCGGGTGTACACCAGCGGGTAGCCGGCGTGCCGGACCTCCACCCCGCCGGCCGCGCCCAGCCCCGGGTGCGCCCGGCGCAGCGCGATCAGCCGCCGGACGGTGTGCAGCAGCGAGGTCGGGTCGGCGCGCTGGGAGAGCACGTCCGGACGGTGCGGGTCCGGGTCCACCGGCAGGTACAGCCGCTCGGGCGGGGCGCTGGAGAAACCGGCGGTGGGGCCGGGCGTCCACTGCATCGGGGTGCGCGAGCCGGCCCGGTTGAACCGCGGCCCGAGGACGCTGCCCTCGGTGTCGGGCAGGCCCGGCAGGTAGCGCATGCCGATCTCGTCGCCGTAGTAGACCGCCGGGAGGGTGGGCCAGGTGAGCAGGAAGGCGAAGGCGGGGGCGAGCTGCTCCGCGGTGCGCGGACCGGTGGCCAACCGGGAGAAGTCGTGGTTGGCGGTCGGCAGTACGATCTGCCCGCCGCCCTCGGTGAGTTCGGCGGCGGAGCGCCAGGCGTCCAGGAAGGGCTGCGGGGTGCCCCGGCCCTCGGCCTCGAAGTAGCAGGCCTCCTGGTGCCAGAACTCCTCGACCGTCCCGCCGTTGTTGTTCCAGAGCGAGCGCAGCGGCAGGCCGTGGTCCGCGCCGCCGAAGTGCAGGAAGAAGTCGGCGTGGAAGCCGGCCGTGACGGCGGCGGCCGGGTCGCCCCACTCGGCGAGCAGGACGGCCTCGGGGTGGGCGCGGTCCAGCCAGTCGCGCAGCTCGGTCCAGAGCTTGGCGGTCTCCACCTTGCCCGGGTCGTCCTTGACCAGCGAGTAGGCCATGTCCACCCGGAAGCCGGACACCCCGAGGCCGAGCCAGTGCGCCATGATCGCGCGCAGCGCCGCCCGGTTGGCGCGCGGGCCGTCCGCGTCCACCGACTGCCGCCAGGGTTCCTCGGAACTGCCGCGCGCGTAGCCGAAGTTCAGCGCGGGCTGGCAGTCGAAGAAGTTCGGCAGGTACCAGCCGGGGCGGCTGCCGGGCGAGGCGACGAAGCCGTCCACCGGGCGGTCGGACCAGATGTACCGGTGGTCGGACGGGTCCTCGGCGGAGGCCAGGAACCAGGGGTGGCGGTCGGAGGTGTGCCCGGCCACCAGGTCCAGCAGGACCCGGATGCCCTTGCCGCGGGCGGCCTCCACCAGGGCCGCCAGGTCCTCGGTGCTGCCGTAGCGCGGGGCCGGGGTGAGGTAGTCGGCGACGTCGTACCCGGCGTCGCGGAACGGCGAGGCGAAGCAGGGGTTGAGCCAGACGGTGTCGACGCCGAGCCAGGCGAGGTGGTCCAGGTGCTCGGCGATGCCTGCGAAGTCGCCGATGCCGTCGCCGTCGGAGTCGGCGAAGCTCTGCGGGTAGATCTGGTACAGCACGGCGTCGGCGAGCCAGTCGGGGCCGGGGCGGGTCGAGGTCATGGGCGGTTCCTCCTGCCGGGTCCGGGGCCCGGGGCTGGCCGGGCGGGGAGGGGGCTGGGCCGGGACGGGCTCGGCCGGGGCCGGGACGGGTGCCCCCGATTCTCGTCCAATCCCGGCCGTCCCGACAGCCCGCCTCGCCACGCCGCAGACGCCGATGCCCCGCCGCGAACACCGACGGCCCGACTGCGCCCCCGCCGCCGACACCGACGACCCGCTACGCCCCCGCCGCCCCGGCGCAGGCCGCCGTGAACGCCCGGGCCCGCCGGGTGATCTCCGCCCAGTCCCCCGCCGCGACCACGTCCGGCGGCACCACGTCCGTCCCCGCGCAGACCGCGAGCGCGCCGTGCGCCAGGAACTCGGCGGCGTTGCCCGCGTTCACCCCGCCGGAGGCCACCAGCGGCACGTCGGGGTACGGGCCGCGCAGGTCCTTGAAGTAGCCGGGGCCGAACGCCCGGGCCGGGAAGATCTTGACGGCGGCGGCCCCGAGGTCCACCGCGTGCGCCACCTCGGTCGGGGTGAGCGCCCCGAGCACCACCGGCACCCCGGCGGCGGCCGCCGCGCCGGCGACCTCGGGTCGGCAGCCGGGGGTGACCAGGAAGGACGCCCCCGCCTCGACCCCGCGCCGCGCCTGCTCGGCGGTCAGCACCGTTCCGACGCCGACCCGCCAGCCGGCCTTCGAGGCCCGGAGCAGATGGCCCGTCACATCCGGTGTGGTGTAGGTGAATTCGGTCAGGTTGATGCCGCCCTCGGCGAGGGCGGCGCAGAGCGCGGCGGCGTCCGGGATCCGGGGTGCGCGGACCACCGCGATCACCGGTTCGTCGCGCAGTCCGGAAAGCCCGGTCGGAACGGAAGGGTCGGAGGTGGGGTCGGTCGGAGCGGACAGCTCGGTCATGTGGCCAGGGTTCCTCGGTCGGTTCGGCGCAGGGCACGCCCGGGTCGGGCGCCGGTGGTGCGGCCCTCCCGGACGACGGCGCTGCCGTTGACGTACACGTACTCGATGCCCTCGGCGGGCAGCCGGGGGTCCTCGAAGGTGGCGGCGTCCCGGACCTTCCCGGGGTCGAGGAGCACCAGGTCGGCGTGGTGGCCGGGGGCGATCCGGCCCCGCCGGTCCAGCCCCAGCCGGGCGGCGGGGCGGCCGGTCATCCGGGCGATCGTCTCCTCCAGCGTGAGAACTCCCAACTCCCGGCTGTAGTGGCCGAGGTAGCGCGGGAAGGTGCCCCAGGCGCGCGGGTGCGGCCGGGCGCCGACCAGCAGTCCGTCGCTGCCGACGGTGTGCGCGCGGTGGCGCATGATCGCCCGGACGTTCTCCTCGTGCCCGACGTGCTGGAGGATGGTGGTGGCCAGCCCGTCCCGGCGCAGCAGGTCCAGGAAGACCTCGGTGCCGGTCCGCCGCTCCTCGACGGCCAGTTCGGCGACGGTGCGGCCGACCGTCCCGGCGAGCGGGGCCGAGCCGACGCCGGAGATCTGGATCGTCGCCCAGTCGGTGACCACTCCGTGGCAGCCGTCGCTGCCCTTCTCCTCCACCTCGTACCGGATCCTCGCGCACTGCGCGGGGTCGTCGAGCCGCGCCAGCGTCGCGGCCGGGCCGCCCTCGGTGGCCCAACTCGGCAGCAGGGCGGCCAGGGTGGTGGAGCCGGGCAGGTAGGGGTAGCTGTCCAGGGTGAGGTCGACGCCGTCGGCGAGCGCCCGGTCGAGGAGCTCCAGCAGCTCGCCGGCCCGGCCCCGGTTGACCCCGAAGTTCATCGTGGCGTGGGTCAGGTGCAGCGCGCAGCCGCTCCGCCGGGCGATCTCCACCATCTCCGCGTAGCCCTCCAACGCCCCTTCGCCGTACGAGCGTTGGTGCGGGGCGTGGAAGCCGCCGTAGGCCGCGACGACGGTGCACAGCTCGACCAGCTCGGCGGTGTCCGCGTACATCCCGGGGGTGTAGCTGAGGCCGCTGGACATGCCGACCGCGCCGTCCAGCAGGCTCTTCGCCAGCACCTGCCGCATCCGGTCGAGTTCGCCGGGGGTCGGCGGACGGTTGGCCCAGCCCATGACGAGCATCCGCAGCGTGCCGTGCGGGACGAGGTAGCAGGCGTTGACGGCGACGCCGCTGCGGTCGATCCGGTCGAGGTAGCCGGCGACGTCCCGCCAGTCCCAGTCGAAGCCGTCCGGATCGCCGTTCCAGCCCGCGAGTTGGCGGCGCAGCGCGGGCAGCGTGGCATCGTCCACCGGGGCGTAGGACAGGCCGTCCTGGCCGAGGACCTCGCAGGTGACACCCTGGGTGACCTTGGCCGGGTGCTCGGGTTCGCGCAGCAGGGCGAGGTCGGAGTGGGCGTGCATGTCGATGAAGCCGGGGGCCAGTACCAGCCCGTCGGCGTCGACCACCTCGGCCGCACCGGGGCCCTTGCCGATCCCGCCGGTCCCGCCGCTCTCACCGGACTCGGCGATCTCCGCGATCTCGACGATCAGGCCGTCGGCGATGCGGACGTCCGCCCGGTAGCGCTCCGCGCCGGTGCCGTCCACCACGGTGGCGCCCCGGAAGACCGTCGCGCCCCCGCGGGCCGCTCTCTCCCCGGGCATCAGAAGAACGTCCTGACCAGGCCGGTGACCTTCGGCTCGGCCGCGTCCGCGGAGTCCAGCACCGGGATCGCCGTCCACTTGTCGAAGGCGGTGCAGGGGTGCGAGACGCCCAGCCGCAGCACGGCGCCGATCGGCGCGAGGTCGCCCGCGTCCCGCAGGAAGGCGTGCTGGTCGTTGAGTGCCGTGATCCGGGCCGCCGTTCCGGTCAACTCGGCGCCGCCGCGCACCCGTTGCGGCTCTGGCAGGCCCTCGTCGAAGGGCAGGTCGCGCTTGCCGGCGTCCAGCAGCGCGAGCTGCGGCTCGGGCCGGGAGACGACCCGGGCCCAGCCGTGCAGCGCACCGCGGAACGGCGTCCGCCCGCCGTCCCGGGCCAGCGGCGAGATGCCCCGGTAGAAGCCGTCGTCGTGGGCGATGTACGCGCCCGAGCGCAGCACTGTGAACGACTCCGGCAGGTTCGCCAACTCCTCGACCACCAGGTCGAAGTAGGCGCTGCCGCCGGCCGAGACCACCGGCGGGGTGCCGTCCGGGTAGGCGCTCGCCAGCCGGCCGTGCAGCTCGCCGAGCTCCCGCAGGTAGCCGCGGACGGCGGCCAGTCCCTCGGTCGAGGCGTCGTGCGCGATCGCGCCCTCGTAGCCGCCGATGCCCGCCAGGCGCAGGGTGGGGGCGCGCAGCACCGCGGCGGCGACCTCGACGGCGGCGTCCGCGCCGCGGGCGCCGGTCCGCCCGCCGGGGCCGCCGAGCTCGACCAGCACCTCGACCGGCCGTTCGGCTCCGGCGGCGCGCAGCGCCTCGTCCATCAGCCGCACGCTCTCGACGGAGTCGACCCAGGAGAGGAAGGCGAAGTCCGGGTCGGCGGCGAGTTCGTCGGCGAGCCAGGCCAGTCCGGCCGGGTCGAGCAGGGCGTTGGCGAGCAGGATGCGCTGGACCCCGAAGGCCCGGGCGATCCGCACCTGCGGCAGGTTGGCGAGGGTGATGCCGTGGCTTCCGGCGTCGAGCTGCGCCTGCCAGAGGGCGGGCGCCATGGTGGTCTTGCCGTGCGGGGCGAGCGCGACGCCCGCCTTGGCGCACCAGTCGGCCATGGTGCGGACGTTGTGGTCGAGGGCGGCGCCGTCGAGGGTGAGCAGCGGGGTGCCGAGCGAGGAGAGGGTGGGGCCGGTGGCGAGCCACTCCCGCGTGCTGCGGCCCCACGACTGCGGCGGAGCGGCTTTGAACCGCCAGTCGAGCGGTTCGTCGGCCAGGGCCGCCACCGCTCCCCGGGCGATCCCCGGCCCGGTACCGCTGCTTGCGAAGGTCTGCTCCACCGTGTTCCTCCATCCGCACAGGTTGCAACATGCGCAACGAGGGTTGCACATGCTGGCAACACGGTTCTAGCATCGGCGCCGGATCACGGTCAACGGACCGGGCTCCCGGTCGACGGGGTCGGCTCACGTGCGGTGCTCGCGGAGAAACGCGGTGCTCACGGACGAACGCGGCGTTCACGCGCCACGGAGTCGGCCCGGTGGGCCCGCTCTCGACGGAACGGCCGCAGACGAGGAGCCCCGCACATGCCGCGACAGGACACCCAGGGCCCGACCCGCCCCGGCGCTCCCCCGACGGCCGTGTGCGTGGGCGAGTCGATGGCCGTCCTGCTGCCGGACCGCCCGGGCCCGCTGGAGTCGGTGGAGAGCTTCCGGCTCTCGGTCGGCGGCGCGGAGTCCAACGTGGCGGGCGCGCTGGCCGCGCACGGCGTGCCGACCGCCTGGATCAGCCGGGTCGGCGACGACGGCTTCGGCCGCCGGCTGCTCGCCGAGGTCGCCGCCCGCGGCGTGGACGTCTCGGCGGTCGCGGTCGACCCGCACCGCCCGACCGGCCTCTACCTGAAGGAGGTCGGCGGCACCACCGGCGACCGCCACGACCTCGGGCCCGGCCGCAGCCGGCTGCACTACCACCGGCGCGGCTCCGCGGCCGCCGCACTCTCCCCCGGCCTGCTCGCCGACCCGGCCGCCGCCGCGCTGCTGGCCGGCGCCCGGCTGCTGCACCTGTCCGGCATCACCGCCGCGCTCTCCGACGACTGCCTGGCCCTGCTGCGCGCCCTGCTCGCCGACCGCCGTCCGGGCCGCCTGGTCAGCTTCGACCTCAACTGGCGCCCCTCGCTCTGGCTCGACCGCGACCCGGCCGTCCTGCCGCCGCTGCTGGACGCCGCCGACCTGCTGCTGCTCGGCGCCGACGAGGCCGAGGCCGCCTTCGGCACCGGCGACCCGGCCGAGCTCCGCCGCCGCTTCCCCGCCCCGGCCACCGTCGTGGTCAAGGACGCGGCCCGGCAGGTCACCGCCCTGGAGCAGGACGGTACGGCGGTCACCGAGCCGGCGCTCGCGGTCGAGGTGGTCGAGGCCACCGGCGCCGGCGACGCCTTCGCGGCCGGCTACCTGGCCGGCACCGTCCGGGGCCTGGACCAGCGGCGCCGGCTGCGGCTCGGCCACCTGAGCGCCGCCTGCGCGCTGACCGCCCCCGGCGACCAGGCCGAGCTGCCGGACGCCGCCGTGGTGGCCGCCCTGCTCGACGCCTCCCCCGCCCAGTGGGCCGCCACCCGGGTCACCCCGGAGGGCATCACCGGCCCGTCCCTGCCCGCCGGCGTCGCGCGTCCGGCCGACCGGACGCCGTGCGCCGACCGGTCGTCGTCCGCCGACCGGGCCCGGGCACAATGAGCGGGAACCCCAGCCCTCGAAGCGGAGCACGATGAGTCAGACCGTCACCCGCGCCCTGCGCATCCTCGCCGAGCTCGGCGAGGGCGAGCGCTCCCTCGACCAGCTCGCCGAGGTGCTCGGCGTCCACAAGACGACCGTGCTCCGACTGCTGCAGAGCCTCGAAGAGGAACGGTTCGTCTATCGCGACGCGGCCTACCGCTACCACCTGGGCGCCGGCCTCTTCGCGCTCTCCGGCCTGGCCCTGGAGCAGCGCGGCGTGCGCCGGATCGCCGCCCCGCACCTGGCCGAGCTGAACGCCGCCACCGGCCAGACCGTGCACCTGGCCGCGTACGAGGGCGGTGAGGTGGTCTACATCGACAAGTTCGACTCCCGCCACCCGGTGCGGATGTACTCCCGGATCGGCCTGCGCGCCGCCCTGCACAGCGCCGCCGTCTCCAAGGTGCTGCTGGCCGACCTGCCGCTGCCGGAGCGGCGCCGGGTGGTGGCCGGGATCGACTTCGTCCGGCACACCGAACGCACCCTGACCTCCCCCGAGGCGCTGCTCGCCGAGCTGGAGAGGGTCGCCGCCCAGGGCTGGGCGCAGGACCACGCCGAGCACGAGTCCTTCATCAACTGCGTGGCCGCGCCCGTCCGGGACGCCAGCGGGCGGGTGGTCGCCGCCGCCTCGATCTCCGTCCCGGACGTCGTCCTGCCGTACGAGCAGGTGCTGGACCTGCTCCCGCAGCTGCTCGCCACCACCCGCGCCGTCTCGGCCGACTGCGGCCGCCCCGACCACAACTGACGCACCGTCACACAACATAAGGAACCCGATGTCCGCCGAGCACCCCCAGACCTTCGAGAAGACCGAGATCCGCACCGACGGCGCCCCCGCCCCCGCCTGGATGTTCTCCCAGGGCGTCCGCAAGGGCCCGTTCCTCCAGGTCTCCGGCCAGGGCCCGCAGGACCCGGCCACCGGCGAGTACCTGCACCACGGCGACGTGAAGGCGCAGACCCGCCGCACCCTGGAGAACGTCAAGGCCATCGTCGAGGCCGGCGGCGCCACCATCGAGGACGTGGTGATGTTCCGCGTCTACCTCACCAAGCGCGCCGACTTCCCGCTGATGAACGAGGTCTACGCCGAGTTCATCGACGAGAACATCAAGCCCGGCGGCGTGAAGCCGTGCCGCACCACCGTCTTCGTCGAGCTGCCGCAGGAGCCGATGCTGGTCGAGATCGACGCCCAGGCCGTCATCGGCTGACCCGGCCCCGCCCGACGGAAGGGCCCGGACGCCACCCGCGCGTCCGGGCCCTTCCGCCTGCCCGGGCCCGCCCGCTCGCCCCACCGCCTGCTTGCCACACCCCCAGTCGCACATTAGGTTAGGCTCACCTAACTAACTGGAGGTCCGTCCATGAGCCTGCCCACCGGCGACACCGAGGTCCCCGAGCCCAGCACCGCCGACCGGATCCACAGCCTGCTCAGCACGACCTCCTCGCTCACCGTCCGCGCCCTGGGCGAGCACCACCACCTGGACACCCAGGTCTCCGTGCACGGCTCCCGGCTGCGGCTGCGCGCCGCCCTGGACGACCCGCTGACCACGGCCGCCGTCGGCGCCGCCGAGGGCCTCGCCGTCGTCCTCGACGTCACCGACATCGCCCCCGTCGCCGTCCGCGACCGCGTCCGCGCCCGCCTCACCCTGGCCGGCCGGCTGTGGCCGGCCCACCTCACCGACGACGGCCTCGGCGTGCACCTGCGGGTGGACGTCGCCCACGCCGTCCTCGCCACCCCGTACGCCACCGGCGCGATCACCGCCGCCGACCTCGCCCTCGCCACCCCCGACCCGCTGGCCCGGTACGAGGCCATGCTGCTCACCCACCTCGCCGACGACCACGCCGAGGCGCTCGACGTCCTGACCCGGCTGCTCGACCCGGCCGTGCTCGCCCACGCCCCGGAGGTCCGCCCGCTCGCCCTGGACCGCCACGGCCTGGTGCTGCGCCTGGACCACTCGCACGGCCACCGCGACGTCCGCCTGGTCTTCCCCGAACCCGCCCGGGACACCGACGACTTCGGCCATCGGATGCACGAGCTGCTGGCCGCCGCCCAGTACGGCCTGCCGGTCCACCGGCGCTGAACCCGGGCCCGCCCGGCACAAACGCCCGGGCCCGCCCGGCGCGAACGCCCGGGCCCGCCGGCCACCGCGGCCCCGGCCCGGTCACCGCTCGACCGCGTCCTCCAGCACCACCCGCCCGATCCGCGCGTACAGCCCGGGCCGCCACCGGCGCACCGCGAGCGCCAGCCCGATCCCGCCCGCGAACACCCCGATCACCAGGTACGGGATCAGCCGGAACAGCAGCGTGTGCGCCGCCTCCCCCGCCGCGGCGTCCCGGTTGAGCACCAGCAGCACCACCACCCCGGCCATCGCCACCCCGCCCGCCAGCGGCGCGGCCAGCGTCCGGAACCAGTGCGCCGTCTCCGGGTGCCGTCCGCGCACGTGGAAGTACCCGACCACGGCGAAGGAGCAGAGCGTCTGCACGACCAGGATCGCCATCGTCCCGAGCAGCGCCAACAGCGTGTACAGGTGCGCGTACGGGTCCATGCCGGCCGCCAGGAACCCCGCCACCAGCCCCACCGCGATGACCGACTGCGTCACCGAGGCGACGTGCGGCGAGCCGTGCCGCGGATGGGTGCGGCCGAGCGCCGGGTGCAGCAGCCCCTCCCGCCCGATCGCGTACAGGTACCGGGCCGCGCACTGGTGGAAGGCCATCGCGCAGGCGAACGAGCCGGTGACGACCAGCCATTGGAAGACCTTCACCGCCCAGGCCCCAAGATGCGCGGCGAGCTGGTCGAAGAACAGGCTGTTGCCGTCCTTGCCCGGCACCGCGCCGCCCGCCACCGCGACCGCCCGCTCGACCCCGTTGCCGGACACGATCATCCAGGACACGAACACGTAGAGCAGCCCGACCCCGATCACGGAGATCAGCGTGGCCCGCGGCACCACCCGCTTCGGGTCGCGGGACTCCTCGCCGTACATCGCGGTGGACTCGAAGCCCACCCAGGACCAGAACGCGAAGAACAGTCCGAGCCCGGCCGCCGAGGTTCCCGAACTCCCCATCCCCTTCAGCGCGTTCAGCGGGTTCAGGGTCCCGGCCGCGAGCCCGTCCGGCCCGCCGCCGGAGAGCAGCACCGCCAGTGAGACCGCCGACAGGACACCGATCTCCAGCACCAGCGCGACCCCGAGCACCCTGGCCGTCAGATGCAGGTCGAACCAGCCCATCACCCCGATCACCGCCGCCCCGAACAGCGCGTACCAGCCCCAGCCGACGTCCACCCCCAGCTGCGAACGGACCAGCCCGCGCAGCGAGTACGCGAAGAAGCCGAGGGCCGCGGCCTCGGTGACGACGTACGCGAGCACCGCGAGCAGCCCCGAGGCCATCCCCGCCACCCGCCCCAGCCCGTGCGAGACGTAGCCGTAGAACGCGCCGGCCGCGGTGATGTGCCGGGCCATCGCCACGTAGCCGACCGAGAACACCGTCAGCACCACGGTCGCCACGATGTACGCGGCGGGCGCGCCCGCGCCGTTGCCCTGACCGACGATGATCGGCAGGTTGCCGGTCATCGCGGTGATCGGGGCGGCGGTGGCGAGCGCCATGAACACCACGCCGACCAGGCCGACCGAGTCCGCCTTCAGCCGGTCGACCCCGCCCGCCCCGGGCCGCTCCCGCCCGGCCGTCTCCCCCGCCACGCCCCCGCTGCGGACCGCCATCCGGCCTCCTCGCCTCCCGGCCCGCCCGACCGCCGGACCGGCCGGGCGCTGACCGTCCGCCAGCATGGCGCCCGCAGGCGCCCGGAGATCCCGGCGAACCCCCTGCGGGACACCGGAGTTGACGCTTCGTTCGATCGATCGAACACCCCGGGCGGGCCCGGGAACGAAAGCGGCCGGCCCGGCCGCACGAGGAGGTCCTCATGCGGCCGGGCCGGCCTGGGCGTGTCCCGCGCCCATGTCCGCCGTGCGGCGATCACCCGGTCGAGCGGTCACCCGACATGACCATCCCGGGCGATCGGTTCGCCCGCAGCGGCGGTGGTTCCTGGTACCCCGGAGCTCTCGGGGTCAGAGCGCGACGCCGTGCGCGCGCAGGTAGGCGACCGGGTTGATGTCCGAGCCGTACTCCGAGCCGTTGCGGATCTCGAAGTGCAGGTGCGGGCCGGTCACGTTGCCGGTGGCGCCGGAGAGGCCGATCTGCTGGCCGGCGGTGACGGTCTGACCGATCCTCACGCCGATCGAGGAGAGGTGCGCGTACTCGGCGTAGTGGCCGTCGGCGAGCCTGATCTCGACCTCGTTGCCGTAGGCGCCGCCGTTGCCGGCCTTGACCACGACACCGTTGGCGACGGCGCGCAGCGGGGTGCCGGTGGAGGCGACGAAGTCCTGGCCGGTGTGGTGGCCGGAAGCCCACATCGAGCCGGCCACGCCGTAGGCGGTGCCGAGCCGCGGGCCGGCCAGCGGGGCGACGAAGCCGGAGGTGGCGGCGGCGACCGGAGTGGCGGTCACGGCCTGGGCCGGAACGGCGACCTGGAGCTGGGTCTCGAGCTGCGCGGAGGGCTTGGCGGCCTCGGTCTGCACCTGGACCTGGGCCTGCGGCTTGGCGGCCTGGGTCGCCGGAGCGGACGGCTTGGCGGGCTTGGCCGGAGCGGCGGGCTTCGCCGGGGCGGCGTCGGCGGCCGGCGCGGCGGCGTGGCCGGACAGCGCGAGCTGCTGGCCCGGGAAGATCAGGTTCGGGTCGGCGCCGACGACCGAGCGGTTCTGCTCGTACAGCGCGTGCCAGCCGCCCTCGACGTTCCTGGCGTCGGCGATCTTGGACAGGGTGTCACCGCTGACGACGCGGTAGCTCTCCTGCGCGGCCTGGGCGGCCGGAGCGGCGGCCTGCGCGGCCTGCTTGACCTCGGTGGAGGCGGCGGCCGGAGCGGCCGGGGTGTGGGCCTGGGCGCTCATCGCGGTGACGAGCGGGAGGGCGAAGGACACACCGGTGACGGCGGTGGCGATGCCGATGCGGGCGGCGCGGGGCAGGGCGATACGACGAGCCTGTGCAGGCATGGAATTTTCCTCTCCGACGCCTGCGAGGTGAGCTGTCGGGTTCGGGCTGGAGTTGCCCGGCCGCTTGCGCGGCTTCACCCCAAGCCGGTCCTGGACGCCCGCGCCCTGAGGCACGAACTCCGGTCCGGCGACTTACCTGTGGGTCCCCCGCTCCTGCCGTACAGAGTTCGTTTCGAACCACCGGGCAGCGGCAGGACTCGGCGTTCCACCCGGCGGATCCGTCCGGACTGGCCGGGCGGTCGCTGAACTAAAACCCATCCGTTCGGGTGAAGCAATGTCGATCTCTTGAAACGGCAACGATCGCCCCTGTCCCAGTGACCCTCCGCAGGCCCGGGCCCACGGTGCGTACACAACCCATTCACCCCCCGCCACTGATCCACGACCCTGCGCCGAGATCGGCCACGCCGCGCACCCGTCCGCTCACGCACCGCCAGCCGCCAACACACCCACCGGTGACCCTTGTCACGTGCGCCTCGGCAGCGCAGGATTCGCCCGTGGCCACCTCCGAGGCCGGCACCCTGCGCCTGGGCACCGCGCAGGGTCGCTGGGTACTAATGGCGACGGTGCTCGGCTCCAGCATGGCGATGCTGGACGGCACCGTGGTGAACGTCGCGCTGCCCCGGATCGGCGCCGACCTCGGCGCCTCCCTCGCGTCCCTGCAATGGACCCTGAACGCCTATCTGCTCACCCTGGCGGGCCTGATCCTGCTCGGCGGCGCGCTCGGCGACCGCTACGGGCGGCGCAAGGTCTTCCTGATCGGCGTGGTCTGGTTCGCCGTCGCCTCCGCGGCCTGCGCCGCCGCGCCGAACATCCACGTGCTGATCGCCGCCCGCGCCGTCCAGGGCATCGGCGGGGCGCTGCTCACCCCCGGCTCGCTCGCCATGCTCCAGGCCGTCTTCCACCCTGACGACCGCTCGGCGGCGGTCGGGCTCTGGTCCGGCCTCGGCGGGGTGTCGGCGGCGGTCGGCCCCTTCCTCGGCGGCTGGCTGGTGGACGGCCCCGGCTGGCGCTGGATCTTCCTGCTGAACCTGCCGCTCGCCGCCGCCGTGATCGCGGTCACCACCCGGTCGGTGCCGGAGAGCCGGGACGAGGGCGCCTCCGGCCGCTTCGACGTCCTCGGCGCCGTGCTCGCCGCCCTCGCCCTCGGCGCGATCACCTACGCGCTGACGGCGGCCGGCGAGGGCCTGTCCCCCGCCGTCTGGGTCAGCGGGGTGCTCGGAGTGGCGCTCGGCGTCGCCTTCGTGGCGGTCGAGCGCCGCGCGCCCGATCCGATGCTGCCGCTCGGACTGTTCTCCTCCCGGCTGTTCACCGCCGTGAACCTGGTCACCCTGTGCGTGTACGCGGCGTTCAGCGGCGTCTTCTTCCTGCTGGTGGTGCAGCTCCAGATCGTGTCCGGCTTCTCGCCGCTGGTCTCGGGCTTCGCGCTGGTGCCGATCACCGTGCTGATGCTGCTGCTGTCCGCGCGCGCCGGGCGCCTCGGCAAGCGGATCGGCCCGCGCATCCCGCTGACCGTCGGCCCCCTGCTGTGCGCCGCCGGGGTGCTGCTGATGCTGCGCGTCGGCCCGGACTCCTCCTACTGGGTGGACGTGCTGCCCTCCGTCACGGTGATGGGCTGCGGCATGACGCTGCTGGTCGCACCGCTGACGGCGACCGTGCTGGCCGCCGTCGAGGTCCGGCACGCGGGCATCGCCAGCGGGGTCAACAACGCCGCCGCCCGCGCGGCCGGCCTGCTCGCGGTCGCCGCCCTGCCGGCGCTGGCCGGGCTGAGCGGCGACGCCTACCGGGTGCCCTCCTCGGTCGACTCCGCCTTCCACACCGCGATGCTGATCTGCGCGGGCCTGCTGGCCGCCGGCGGGCTGATCGCCCTCGCGACCGTACGGGGCAACGTGCTCGCCGCCGACGACCAGCAGGTGGCCGAGCCGAACTGCGACTGGCCGTGCGGCACCACCACCCCGCCGCTGGACCCGGGCCACGTCCCCACGACGCGCGAGGGCCCCGCCACCGGTCCGGCGGCGGGGCCCTCGACTCAGGGCTGACGAGACGTCAGAGGATGTCGCCGGGCGCGTACTTGGCGGCCTCCGGGTAGGCGGCCGCGACGGCCTCCACCTGGCGGACCACCTCGGCGACCTGGGCGCCGGCCGCGCCGGTGAAGGACAGCCGGTCGGCGAGCAGCGCGTCCAGCGCGGCCCGGTCCAGCGGGATCCGCTCGTCGGCGGCCAGCCGGTCCAGCAGCTCGTTCTCCCGGGCGCCCGCGCGCATCGCCAGCGCGGAGGCGACGGCGTGCTCCTTGATGACCTCGTGCCCGGTCTCCCGGCCGACGCCCGCGCGCACCGCGCCCATCAGCACCTTGGTGGTGGCGAGGAACGGCAGGTAGCGGTCCAGCTCAGCCTCGATCACCGCGGGGAAGGCGCCGAACTCGTCGAGGACGGTCAGGAAGGTCTCCAGCAGGCCGTCGAAGGCGAAGAACGCGTCCGGCAGCGCGACCCGGCGCACCACCGAGCAGGAGACGTCGCCCTCGTTCCACTGGTCGCCGGCCAGCTCGCCGGTCATCGAGGCGTAGCCGCGCAGGATGACGGCCAGGCCGTTGACGCGCTCGCAGGAGCGGGTGTTCATCTTGTGGGGCATCGCGGAGGAGCCGACCTGGCCCTCCTTGAAGCCCTCCGTGACCAGCTCGTGGCCGGCCATCAGGCGGATGGTCTTGGCCAGGCTGGACGGCGCGGCGGCCAGCTGGACGAGGGCGGTGAGCACCTCGAAGTCCAGCGAGCGCGGGTAGACCTGGCCGACGCTGGTCAGCACGTTCTCGAAGCCGAGGTGCCCGGCGACCCGGCGCTCCAGCTCGGCCAGCTTGTCGGTGTCGCCACCGAGGAGGTCGAGCATGTCCTGGGCGGTGCCGACCGGGCCCTTGATCCCGCGCAGCGGGTAGCGGGCGATCAGCTCCTCCAGGCGGCGGAAGGCGACCAGCAGCTCGTCGGTGATCGACGCGAACCGCTTGCCCAGGGTGGTGGCCTGCGCGGCCACGTTGTGCGAGCGGCCGGCCATGACCAGCTCGGCATGCTGGGCGGACAGCTTGGCCAGGCGCACCAGCACGGCCACCGTGCGGTCCCGCACGTGCTCCAGAGACTGGCGGATCTGCAGCTGCTCGACGTTCTCGGTCAGGTCCCGGGAGGTCATTCCCTTGTGGATCTGCTCGTGCCCGGCGAGCTCGCTGAACTCCTCGATCCGGGCCTTCACGTCGTGGCGGGTGACCCGCTCACGGGCGGCGATCGAGCCGAGGTCGACCTGGTCGATCACCCGCTCGTAGTCGGCGACGGCGGTCGCCGGAACCTCGACGCCGAGGTCCTGCTGGGCCTTCAGGACGGCGAGCCACAGGTGGCGCTCGAGGACCACCTTGTGCTCGGGGGACCACAGCTGGGCCAGGGTCGCCGAGGCGTACCGGGAGGCCAGGACATTGGGGATCTGGGGCTTCGCGCTCACGCTTCGCAAGAGTAACAGCCGAGGTCACGCCGGACGTCGGCGGAGTGGGGTAGGCTGGGTCAATTGAGCGCCTTTCAGATGACGCTTCACAGCCTTCTCACCGCAAGGATACCACACCGATGAGCGAACCGCCAGTGACCACGCGGGACTCCAGCGCCCTCGCCGCGGCCCTGCGCACCGAGCAGGCCCACCTCACCCGGCTCTACGCCCGGCTGGACGCCGAGCGCGAACGGGCCCGCCGCACCGCCGACGGCGCCCACGACGGCGCCGGATCCGGCGGCACCCACCAGGCCCGGCTGGAGCGCGAGGTGCGCGCCCGCGAAGCCGCCCGCCACGCCGCCCGGCTGGAGGCGGTCGAGCGCGGCCTCTGCTTCGGCCGGCTCGACGAGCGCGACGGCACCGTCCGCTACATCGGCCGCACCGGCCTGACCGACGAGACGTACGAACCGCTGCTGCTCGACTGGCGCGCCCCGGCCGCCCGCCCCTTCTACACCGCGACCCCCGTCCACCCCGGCCCGGTGGTGCGCCGCCGCCACCTGCACACCCGGGGCCGCACCGTCACCGGCCTCGACGACGAGGCGCTCGACCTCGCCGGGCTGGACGACTCCGGCCGCCGCGCCCTGGTCGGCGAGGCCGCCCTGCTCGCCGCCCTCGACCGCGAGCGCACCGGCCGGATGGGCACCGCCGTCGCCACCATCCAGGCCGAGCAGGACCGGGTGATCCGCTCCCCGCTGCGCGGCGCCCTGGTGGTCCAGGGCGGCCCCGGCACCGGGAAGACACTGGCCGCCCTGCACCGCGCCGCCTACCTGCTGTTCACCCACCGCGCCGCGCTGGAGCGCCGGGGCGTCCTGGTGATCGGCCCCAACCCCGGCTTCCTGCGGTACATCGAGGAGGTGCTGCCCGCCCTCGGCGAGACCGAGGTGGTGCTCCGCACCGTCGCCGAACTCCTCCCCGGCCTCGCCGCCACCGGCACCGACGACCCCGCCGCCGCCTTCGCCAAGGGCGGCCCCTGGATGGCCGGGGTGCTCCGCGCCGCCGTGGCCGCCCACCAGACGGCCCCCGCCGAGGGCCTGGACCTCGGCGAGGGGCTGCGGGTCTCCGCCCGGGCCTGCGCCGAGGCCCGGGACGCCGCCCGCGGCCTGCGACTGCCGCACAACCGGGCCCGCGCCTTCTACCTGGGCACCCTGCTCGACGCCCTCGCGATCGGCCAGGCGCTCACCCTCGGCCGACCGTACGACGACGAGGAGGCGCACTACGCCCCGCGCGAGTTGTGGGAGCGGCCGGACGTCCGCGCCGCGCTCGACCCGCTCTGGCCCCGGCTCACCCCGCAACAGCTGCTCGAACGCCTGCTCACCGACCGGGAGTTGCTCGCCGCAGCGGCCCCCGAGCACGCAACCGCCCTGCTCCGCCCGCCCGGCTCCGAGTGGACGGCCGAGGACGTCCCGCTGCTCGACGAGGCCGCCGAACTCCTGGGTATCGAGGGGCCCTCGGCCCCCACTGGTCAAGACCCGGACGAACTGGCCTTCGCCCAGGGCGTGTTGACCATCACCGGGCAGACCGACGACGCCCTGCTGGACTCCGCTGCCCTGGCCGAGCGCTTCCGCGACGACGGCCCGTACCGCTCCACCGCCGAACGTGCCGCCGCCGACCGCACCTGGGCGTACGGCCACGTCGTCGTGGACGAGGCGCAGGAGCTGTCCGCGATGGCCTGGCGCGCCGTCCTGCGGCGCGTCCCGACCACCTCGCTCACCATCGTCGGCGACCTCGCCCAGACCGGCTCGCCCGCCGGCGCCCGCAGCTGGGCCGAGACGCTCGACCCGCACCTGCCCGGCCGCTGGCGCGAAGAACGGCTCACCGTCAACTACCGCACGCCGGAGCCCGTCATGGCCCTCGCCGCCGCCGTGCTGCGCACCGCCGTACCCGGCCACCGGCCGCCCGAGTCCATCCGACCGGGCACCGAGCGGCCCCGCGCGGTCCGCGTCCCGGCGGGCGGCTTCGCCGCCGCGCTCGCCCGGCTGCCCGTCGGCCCGGGCACCCTCGGCGTGATCGCACCGGACGCCCTGGCCGGGGAGCTGGACGCGCTCACGGTCACGGACGCCAAGGGGCTGGAATTCGACGCGGTCGTGGTGGTCGAGCCGGCCGCGCTCGCCCCGCGCGACCTCTACGTCGCCCTGACCCGGACCACCCGCTCACTCACCCTGCTCCACCACCGGCCGCTGCCACCGGAACTCGCCGGGCTGCTCTGACCGGGACGAAGCACTGGTGGCGTACGGGCGGCGCGGGGTCCTACTGCGCGCCGCCCGTACGACCGGCCAGCACCGGCAGCACCTGGGAGCAGATCGAGTGCAGGGCGATCCGCTGCTCGTCGGTCATCGCCTCGAAGGCCTGGTGGGTCCGGGCCATCTCGCCGCGGATGCGGTTCAGGATCTCCCGGCCCTCGGCCGTGATCACCACGATCTTCACCCGGCGGTCACCGGCCGCCGCCTCCCGGTTGGCCAGGCCCAGCGACTCCAGCCGGTCCACGATCCCGGTGACGTTCGAGGCGTCGCAGCCGAGCCTCCCGGCCAGCGCGCGCATCGGCACCGGCTCCTGCACCGCGCCCAGCGCCTTGGCCTGCGAGGAGGAGAGCCCGTGCCGGGCCGCGGCGGCCGCGAAGTCCTGGAAGTACGCGGCACCGACGGAGGCCAGCGCCTCCATCAACTCGGCGTTGGTCGGTACGGTCGTCGTCGCTGTCGAACCCATGGGGCCAGAGTACGACCAGGTGCTTCAGCAACTCAAGCTTTGACCACGGCAACCGTCCGCGAGCCGCCCCGGAACCCTCCGGTGTCAGAGCACCAGCTGGTCGAACAGCCGCCGGAGCTCCGCCTCCGGGTCCGCGGTCAGCCCGGTGTGCACCGGCCCCGGCTGGACGATCGCGCTGCGCGGCGCGGTCAGCCAGCGGAACCGCTGCCCGGCGCTGTCCCCCGCCGCCGGACCGGCCTGCGGGCCGCCGTGGCAGACCGCCTCGATCCCCTGCAGCGCCCGCCGCACGCCCTGCACGTCCGCCACCGGGTCCAGCGCCAGCAGCCGGGCCTGGTCCAGGTGGGTCCGGGCGGCCAGGTGCGATTCCTGTCGGCAGTACAGCAGCACCCCGACGTTGACGCACTCGCCGCGCTCGACCCTCGGCACCGCGCGGATCACGGCGTACTCGTAGTCGTGCAGCTCGACGGTGGCCGGCAGCACGGACAGCGTGAACTCGGTCATGCGGGCACCTCCGGCAGCCAGTCGCGCGGACCGGCCAGTCGCTCGGTCAGCTGGGTCCGGTACGCGGCGCGCACCTCGTCGGGCGAGTCGAAGCCGAACTCGTCCACCAGCCAGACCTCGGGGATCTGCGCCACCGCGCCCTCGATCGCCGCCTCGGCGAGCGGCGCGAGCGCCTTGTCGGCCGCCGCCAGGTCCGGCCGGGCCCCCAGCAGCGCGTGGTCGGAGGCGTCGTACGGACGGCGGATCCAGGCGGCGGCACCCGGCCAGTTGTGGTGGAAGATCAGGCTCGCGCCGTGGTCGATCAGCCGCAGCCCGCCGGTCGCCACCAGCAGGTTGGGGTTGCGCCAGGAGCGGTCGACGTTGCCGATCAGCGCGTCGAACCAGAGCACCTGCCCGGCGAGCTCCGGATCCACCTCGAAGCAGAGCGGGTCGAAGTTGAGCGCGCCGCTGACGAAGGCCATCCCGAGGTTGGTCCCGCCGCTGGCCCTCATCTGGTCCTGGATCTGGTGGTCCGGCTCGCTGCGCGCGAGCACCGGGTCCAGGTCGACCGTCACCAGCTCCGGCACCGGCAGCCCGAGCCGCCGGCCGAGCTCCCCGGCCAGCACCTCCGCGACCAACGCCTTGCGGCCCTGCGCCGCACCGACCCATTTCAGCGCGTACAGCCGCCGATCGTCGGCCTCGACCAGGCCCGGCATCGAGCCGCCTTCTCGCAGTGGCGTCACGTACCGGATCGCCGTCACCTCGGGTAGCACGGCCGACAGCCTATCGGTGTCGCCGCCCTTTCCTCTCTCCCCCTCCCGCCGCCACCCCGTTCTCCCTCTTCTCCCTTTTCTCCCTGCCCTCCTCCACCCCACCCCCACGGCCCCACCCCGGTGGCAGCCCCCGCTGCTCCGTGCGAGTGTGGCGGACAGTAATGGGGACCTTCACGGCAAAGGGATGAGCGATGGAACGACCTCGGATCCTGATCGTGGGCGGTGGCTTCGCCGGCCTGGAGTGCGCCCGCCGCCTCGAACACAAGCTGTCACCGTCGGAGGCCGAGATCTCGCTGGTCACGCCGTTCAGCTACCAGCTCTACCTCCCCCTCCTCCCCCATGTCGCGGCCGGCGTCCTCACCCCGCAGTCCGTGGCTGTCTCGCTGCGCCGTACGCTGCGCCGCACCCACATCGTCCCCGGCGGCGCCATCGGTGTGGATCCGGCCTCCAAGGTGTGCGTCGTCCGCAAGATCACCGACGAGGTGGTGGCGCAGAAGTACGACGTCCTGGTGCTCGCCCCCGGCAGCGTCACCCGCACCTTCGACATCCCCGGCCTCACCGACTACGCCCGCGGCATGAAGACGCTCGCCGAGGCGGCCTACGTCCGCGACCACGTGATCGCCCAACTCGACCTCGCCTCGGCCACCTTGGACCAGAAGGAGCGCGAGTCCCGGCTCCAGTTCGTGGTGGTCGGCGGCGGCTACGCGGGCACCGAGACGGCCGCCTGCCTCCAGCGCCTGACCACCGCCGCCGCCCACCGCTACCCGCGTCTGGACGCCCGGCAGATCAAGTGGCACCTGATCGACATCGCCCCGAAGCTGATGCCGGAGCTCGGCGACCCGCTCGGCGAGGCCGCCCTGGAGGTGCTGCGCGACCGCGGCATCGAGGTGTCGTTGGGCGTCTCGGTGGCCGAAGTCGGCGCCGAGACGGTCAAGTTCACCGACGGCCGGGTGCTCCCCTGCCGCACCCTGATCTGGACGGCCGGGGTGGCCGCGAGCCCGCTGATCGGCACCCTGGACGCCGAGACGGTCCGCGGCCGGCTCGCCGTGACGGCGGAGATGCGGGTGCCGCAGTTCGAGGGCGTGTTCGCGCTCGGCGACGCCGCCGCCGTCCCCGACCTCGCCAAGGGCGACGGCGCGGTCTGCCCGCCGACCGCCCAGCACTCCGCCCGCCAGGGCCGCGCGGTCGCGAACAACGTGATCGCCTCGCTCCGCAACCAGCCCCTGGAGCCGTACTACCACAAGGACTTGGGCCTGGTGGTCGACCTCGGCGGCAAGGACGCGGTCTCCAAGCCGCTCGGCATCGAGCTGCGCGGGGTGCCCGCCCAGCTGGTGGCGCGCGGCTACCACCTGATGGCGATGCGCACCAACGCGGCCAAGTTCCGGGTGGGCGCCAACTGGCTGCTCAACGCGACCGCCGGCGACGACTTCGTCCGGACCGGCTTCCTCGCCCGCCAGCCCGCCCGGCTGCAGGACTTCGAGTACACCGACGCGTACCTGACGAAGGATCAGGTCATCGCGCACGCCCAGTCCCTGCTCGCCAAGGGCTGAGCACGGCGGAACGGCGGAACGGCGCCCCCACGGCCGAGGCCGCGGGGGCGCCGAACCGTGTGCTCACCGTGCGGTGAGGTACATCCCGCTCGCGTCCTGCCCGGCCGTGTTGCGGCACGCGTAGTCACCGCTCGGGCGCGCCCACAGCAGCGTCAGGCAGCGCCCGACCGCCTGCTGGCCGTAGTAGTTGGGGTGCATCGACTCCTGCAGCACGCCCTGCGTGGAGTTGAGGCCGCCGTCCAGGAAGCGCGCCCACTCGCTGGTGGTCGCGGACGGGCCGGAGCTCGCGGTCGGCTGCCGGGTGGCCGTCGAGCAGACCTCGCGGCCCTGCAGCATGTCCGACAGGTCCAGGAACTGCGCGCCCTTGGCGGCGGCGACGCCCGCCAGCGCCTGGGAGATCTGCGGCACCATCGAGTCGCGGGCCCAGTCGGCGTCGCCGTCCCAGAACGGGCAGCCGCCGGTGTTGGAGCGGGTCCAGCCGCTCTCCGGGTACCGCATCTCGGCGCCGCGCGGGATCGGCGACGGGTAGGACTGCAGCACCAGGCGGTAGTCCGACTGCGCGTAGCCGGCGCCGGTCATCACCGCGCGGATCTCGTCGATCGCCTTGCCGACCCCGGCCATCGCGGCGGGCATCTTGGCGTCGATCCCGGACTGCGCGGAGTCGTGGCAGTAGGAGTACCAGATCAGGTAGTCCTGCACGCAGGTGGAGATGACGTCCGAGAAGCCCAGGTCGTTGCCGCCGATCGACAGGGTGATCAGCTTGACGTTGTTCTGCCGTGCCACGGTGGCGAGTTGGTCGGCCTGCGGGGCCTCGCCCTTGAGCGACTGCCCGCCGTTGGCGGCACGGAAGACGTTGGCGCTGACGGCGCCGGAGCAGGCCAGGTCGATCTCGTTCTGGGCCCCGGTCGAGGCGCTGAGCACCTCGGCGACGTCCGAGCGGTCGCACCCGCTCGCGGCGGTGGCGCCGTAGACCCGCGAGGGGTCGTACGAACTGCCGGTCCAGGCCCGGTCGGTGCCGTTGCGGCCGCCGCCGGTGCCGGCCGCGTTGCCCTTCCAGCGGCCGGCCTCGCCGGAGATGTAGCTGTCGCCGAGGGTGACGCTGGCGGTGGGCCCGGACGGCACGACGGCCGGTGCGGCCGGGGTGGACGGAGCGGCGGAGGCCGGCGAGGCGACGGCCAGGCCCGCGACGGCGATCGGGAGGGCCAGGGCCGCGGCGAGCAGCCGTCGGCCGGGGCGAGGGGCGCTGCCGGTGCTGCGGACACTGCGGGTGCTGCGGGCGCTGCTCGAACAGTTCTCGGGCACTGCGGAACTCCTGCGGCTCGGTCCTCCCGGGGAAACGGGGAACGGGAGGACGCCTGGGTGAGGGTGGGCCGCCGGCCGGTGGCGCGATGAAGATGACATGCGCGCGCCCACCACCGCTAGGCGTCTGCGGGAGGTTTCCGCTTTTGTTACCGCCGGGTTCAGACCAACCGGGCGGGCAACGCCCGGACGCCGCCCGCGGTTCACACCCGCCACACCTGCCCCACCCGCCCCGCACCCCAGGGCCCGACCACGACTCACACCAGCCGCGACCCGCCTCCGCCCGCCCCCAGCACCGCCGCCAGGTCCTCCGCCAGCTCCCGCGCGTGGGCCGCCTCCAGCCGCGCCGTGGTGAACCGCAGCCCGGGCGGCGACTGGATCCGGTACCGCGCGCCGGGCGCCGCGACCCAGCCGCGCTGCACCAGCGCCGCCAGCACCGAGGTCTCGTCCGGCACCGGCACCCAGACGTTCAGTCCGCTCCGCCCGTGCGCCGCGATCCCGCGCGCCGCCAGCTCGTCCAGCAGCGCGTCCCGCCGGGCCCGGTACGCGGCGGCCACCCGGTCGGCCGGCGCGGCGTCGCCGCTCCACAGCTCCGCGACGGTGCGCTGCAGCAGGTGGCTGACCCAGCCGGCGCCCAGCCGCAGCCGGCCGGTCACCCGTCCGATCGTCTCCTCGTCCCCGACCGCCACCGAGACCCGCAGGTCCGGCCCGTACGCCTTGGCCGCCGAGCGCACCACCGCCCAGTGCCGGGTGCCCGCCCCGACCAGCGGGTGGTACGGCTGGTCGACCATGCCGTGCCCGTGGTCGTCCTCGATCAGCAGCACCCCGGGGTGCTCGGCCAGGACGGCCTTGAGCGCCTCGGCCCGCCGCGCGGTGAGCGCCGCACCGGTCGGGTTCTGCGCCCGGCTGGTGACCACCACGGCCCGGACGCCCTCGGCCAGCGCGGCGGCCAGCGACCCCGGCAGCGGGCCCTCGTCGTCCAGCCGGACGGGCACCTGCTTCAGCCCCAGCGCGGGCAGCAGGTCGAGCAGGCTGCCCCAGCCCGGGTCCTCGACGGCCACCGCGTCGCCGGGGCGCAGCCGGGCGCCGAGGATCCGTTCGACGGTGTCCAGCGAGCCGGAGGCGACGGCGATCGGGCCGCCGGGCAGGCCGTCGGCCTCGAAGGAGGCGCGGGCGAGCGCGAGCAGCCGCGGGTCGACGCCGGCGTGCCCGTACAGCACGGGGTCGGTGCGCGCGGCCTCGGCGGCGGCCGCGAGGGCCTGGGCGAGGTCGGGCAGCAGGGCCGGGTCGGGGTTGCCGGTGGACAGGTCGCGGGCGTGCGGCGGGACGGGGATGCGGATCTGGTCGCGCGGGGTGAGCGCGGGCCTGGGCAGGATGCGGCTGCCCTTGCGGCCGGCGGTCTCGATCACGCCGCGGTCGCGCAGCAGCCGGTAGGCGGCGGCGACGGTGTTGGGGTTGACGCCCAGTTCGGCGGCGAGGTCGCGCAGCGGGGGCAGCGCGGTTCCCGGGGCGAGCTGCCCGCTGCTCACGCCCTGCTCGACGTGGGCCGCGATTTCGCTGGCGCGTCGCCCTTTCAGCGGATAGTCTCCTAGCACAAAGCTAAGTATGCACTAGTACATAGAGGATGTCATGTCGGCCAACCCGGAAGACTCGCCCAGCTACTCCCGCACCCCCAGGACCACCCCCACCCGCTACCGGGACCGGGCCACCTGGGAGCAGGAGGCGATCCACGCCATCCTCGACAGCGCCTACATCTGCCACCTCGGCTTCGTCGTCGACGGCGCCCCCGTGGTCCTGCCGACGATCTTCGCCCGGGTCGGCAGCCGGCTCTACGTCCACGGCTCCACCGGAAGCCGCCCGATGCGCAACGCCTCCGGCGAGCAGGGCATGCCGGTGTGCGTCACCGTCACCCAGGTCGACGCGCTGGTGCTGACCAAGTCCGCGTTCAACCACTCGGTGAACTTCCGCTCGGTGGTCGCCCACGGCACCGCGCACCAGGTCACCGACCCCGAGGAGCTGGACGTCGCGCTCGCCGCCCTGGTCGACCACGCGATACCGGGGCGCTCCGCCGAGGTCCGTCCGGCCAACGCCAAGGAGCTCTCTGCCACCGCCGTCGTCCGGCTGGAGCTGGACGAGGTCTCGGCCAAGACCCGGGAGGACGGCGCCGCCGACGACCCGGAGGACACCGGCCTGCCGTACTGGTCCGGGCTGATCCCGGTCACCACCGTGCACGGCACCCCCGAGCCGCACCCCGGCACCGCCGTCCCGCTCCCCGCGCACCTGCGCGGCTACCCCCGCTGACGGGAGGCCCACCCGTGCTGATCAGATCCTGGGACCGCGGCGACGAGGCCGAGTGGCGCGCCTGGCTGGCCGAGGGCCGCGACTTCGGCCTGCTCGCCGCCAACGGTGGCCCCGGCGAGGGGCCGGTGCTGGTCCCGACGCACTTCCTGCTGGACGCCGACCGCGGCGAGATCCTGCTCCACCTCGCCGCGCCCAACCCGCTGCTGGCCGCCGTCCGGGCCGACCCGAAGGTCACCCTCGCGGTCACCGACGGCTACGCCTTCGCCCCGGGCCACTGGCGCGGCGCACCGGGCACGCCCACCAGCTACTACGCCTCCGTCCACTTCCACTGCACCGCCGAGGTGGTGGAGTCCGCGGCCGGCAAGGCCGAGATCCTCAACCGCCAGCTGGCGCACTTCCAGCCCGAGACGCCGGAGGTCCGGGTGGTGCCCGGCGAGGGCGAGCTGGCCCGGCAGCTGCCCGGCCTGCGCGGGCTCCGGCTGACCGTCGACGAGGTGCGGGCCAAGTTCAAGTACGACGACAAGAAGCCCGCCGAGGCGCAGTACGCGATCGCCGACCGGCTCGCCGAACGCGCCGACGGCCGGGGGCGCGGCCGCGACCAGTACGCCGCCGCCCGGGCCCAGTTGCTCCGCCGTCACCGGCGGCGCACCGCCGAGCCGCGGGGCGCGGCCGGCCCCGTGGGCGACACCCCGCGCGCCGACCTCCCGCGCACCGTCGACCGGCGCACCGAGCGGCCGCGCGCCGCCGACTGACCCCGGATCACCCGGTCGGCCGCCCCCTCGGGCAGGTCGGCCGCCGCGCTGCTCGAATGTGAGACGAGCCCTGCCCACTCGGCGTCAGAGCGGGCCCGTCCACCCCCGGGAGCGCGCGTGTCCTCAGTCAACAGCCAACGGGCGGCCGGCGAGGCCCACCTCGGCCACGTGGTGTTCATCTCGGCGGCCGCCGCCATGGGCGGCTTCCTGTTCGGCTACGACAGCGCGGTGATCAACGGCGCCGTGACGGGCATCCAGAAGCACTTCGGGGTCGGCCACGGCACCACCGCCTTCGTGGTGGCGATCGCGCTGCTCGGCTCGGCGGTGGGCGCGGTGATCGCCGGCCGGCTCGCCGACCGCCTCGGCCGGGTCCGCACGATGCTGCTGGCCGCCGCCCTGTTCGCGGCCAGCGGCATCGGCTCGATGTTCCCGCCGAACATCGAGACCCTCGCCACCTGGCGCGTGGTCGGCGGCATCGCGATCGGCATCGCCTCGGTGATCGCCCCGACCTACATCGCCGAGGTCGCCCCGACCGCGTACCGCGGCCGGCTCGCCTCCTTCCAGCAGATGGCGATCGTGCTCGGCATCACCGTCTCCCAGCTCGCCAACTGGGCCCTCAACCAGGCCGCCGGCGGCGAGTCCACCAACCACCTCGGCGGCATCCAGGCCTGGCAGTGGATGCTCGGCGTCGAGGCCATCCCGGCCCTGGTGTACGGGCTGATGGCGCTCGCCATCCCGGAGTCGCCGCGCTTCCTGATCGCCGACCACCGCGAGGAGCAGGCCCGCAAGGTGCTGGTCGAGGTCGAGGGCGAGGGCGTGGACCTGGACGCCCGGGTCGCGGAGATCCGCTCGGTACTGGAGTCCAGCCACAAGCCCCGGATGAAGGACCTGATGGGCGGCCGCTTCGGCCTGCTGCCGATCGTCTGGGTCGGCATCGGCGCCTCGGTGTTCCAGCAGTTCGTCGGCATCAACGTGATCTTCTACTACTCGTCCCTGCTGTGGCAGTCGGTCGGCATCAACGAGTCCAACTCGCTGCTGATCAGCCTCTCCACCTCGATCATCAACGTGATCGGCACGGTGATCGCGATGGCCCTGGTGGACCGGATCGGCCGCAAGCCGCTCGCCCTGGCCGGCTCGATCGGCATGGCGGCCGCGCTGGGCACCGCCGCCTGGGCGTTCTCCTACCGGGAGGGCACCGGCGACACCGCCACCCTGGACAACACCCACGCCACCGTCGCCCTGGTCGCCGCGCACGTCTTCGTGCTCTGCTTCGCCTTCTCCTGGGGCGTGGTGGTCTGGGTCCTGCTCGGCGAGATGTTCCCCAACCGGATCCGCGCGCTGGCGCTGTCCGTCGCCGCCTCGGCGCAGTGGATCGCCAACTGGGCGATCACCGTCAGCTTCCCGGACCTCGCCGACTGGAACCTCTCCGCGACGTACGTCATCTACGCGGCCTTCGCGCTGCTCTCCATCCCGTTCGTGGCCTTCTGCATCAAGGAGACCAAGGGACGCGCCCTGGAGGAGATGGGCTGACCCGGACCGCCCCGCCGAACTCCCGCCGCTCGCGGCCCGACCCACCGAGAGGAAGCCATGCCTGACCAGGGCGGCTCCCGGCAGAACGTCACCTTCCCGAGCAACGGCCGTACCGCGCACGGCTACCTGGCCCGCCCGCCGCAGGGCGTCGGACCGGGCCTGGTGGTGGTGCAGGAGTGGTGGGGCCTCACCTCGCACATCGCCGACATGGCCGACCGCTTCGCCGCCGAGGGCTTCACCGTCCTCGCCCCCGACCTGTTCGGCGGCGCCACCACCCACGACGGCACCGAGGCGGCCCGCTTCCGGCGCGAGCTGCCGGTCGACCGGGCGGTGGAGGACCTGGCCGGGGCGGTCGACCACCTGCTCGCGCTGGACGGCGTGGTCGGCGACGCGGTCGGCGTGGTCGGCTTCTGCATGGGCGGCGGCTTCGCCCTGCTGCTGGCCGCCCGGGCCGGCGACAGGGTGGCCGCCGTGGTCCCGTTCTACGGCCTGCCGCCCGACCCGGACTTCGACTACCGCGGCCTGACCGCCCACGTGCTCGGCCACTTCGGCGAGCTGGACGGCTCGATCCCGATGGCCGCCGTGGACGAGGCGGCGATCCGGATCGGCGAGGCCACCGACGTCCGCCCGGAGATCCACTTCTACCCGGCCGGGCACGCCTTCATGAACGACGAGAACCTGATCGGCACCTACGACCCGCTCCAGGCCCGGATCGCCTGGCGCCGCACCGTCACCTTCCTCTGGGGCCACCTCGGCTGACGGGGTCGGCACGGCCGACGGGGCAGACCTCGACGTACGGCGCCACCTCGGCCGACGGAGCGAACTCGGCCGACGGGGCGAGCTCGGCTGAAACCCCACCCTCCCGACGCCCCGGTACGACAACCGGATGGACACCCGTACGCCCCCACGGCATAGTCTCCGGGTGCCGACCCCACCCTCACGCCGCTTCGCCTGGGCGAGCCGCAACTTCCGCATCCAGACCGCCGCCACCGTGGTCAGCGGCCTCGGCAACGCCGGCGCCCCCATCGCCACCGCCTTCGCCGTGCTCGGCACCGGCGGCACCACGACCGAGGTCGGCTACGTCACCGCCGCCCGGCTGGTGCCCACCGTCCTGCTGATGGTGGTCGGCGGCACCCTCGCCGACCGGCTGCCGCGCCACCTGATCATGGTCGCCGCCAACGTGTTCAGCGGGGTCTCCCAGGCCGTCCTGGCCGCCCTGGTGCTGACCGGTGACGTCCGGCTCTGGCAGATGCTGGCGCTCTCCGCGGCCGGCGGGGCCGGCTACGCCCTCTACTCCCCCGCCTCCGGCGGCATGATCATGCAGGCCGTCCCCCAGGAGCACGCCGCCCGCGCCTTCGCGGTCTTCCGGATGGGCCTCAACGCCTCCCAGATCGGCGGCGCCGCCCTCGGCGGGGCGCTCACCGCCCTCGTCGGCCCGGGCTGGGTGCTCGCGCTGGACGCCCTGTGCTTCCTGGTCGCCGCCGCCCTCCGCTTCTTCCTGGAGCCGGAGAAGGCCCCCCCGTCCTCCGGCAGCAGCATGCTGCGCGACCTGCGCGAGGGCTGGCGGGAGTTCGCCTCCCGCCGCTGGCTCTGGGTGATCGTGCTCCAGTTCTCGGTGCTGGTCGCCTGCATCAATGCGGTGGAGTCGGTGTACGGGCCGACCGCCGCCAAGGAGCGGCTCGGCGGGGCGGGCGCCTGGGGCCTGGCGATGGCCGCCTACGGCGTCGGCCTGGTGGCCACCGGCGTGCTGATGACGCGCTGGCGGCCGCGCCGGATCCTGCTGGTCGGCAACTGGGGGGTCTTCCTGTTCGGCGTGCCCGCCCTGGCCCTCGCCGCCGAGGTGCCGCTGCCGCTGCTGGTCGTCGCGATGTTCCTGTCCGGCGTCGGCGTCACCGTCTTCGGCGTCAACTGGATGGTCGCGCTCCAGCAGGAGATACCCGAGGAGATGTTCTCCCGGGTCACCGCGTACGACGAGCTCGGCTCCTACTCGCTGGCCCCGGTCGGCACCGCGCTGGCCGGCCCCGCCGCCGTGGCGCTCGGCCTGTCGGGCGCGCTGTGGGCGTGCGCCGCCGCCTGTCTGGTGCTCAGCGCGGTCGTCCTGCTGGACCCGCAGGTGCGCCGGCTGAGCCGTCGGGGCACGACGGACGCACCGGTGCCCGTCAGCGAGCCCGCGCCCGCTTCGTGAGCCCCCTGTGCGCCCCGCGTGCGCCCGCCCGTGGGCAACCGACGGTGCGCGGGTGACGTCCGAAGTGTCAGGAAACACCACCGTCTCCGAGGGGCCACCGGTGCCGAAGCCACTGCTGTTCCTGGACGTCGACGGCGTCCTCAACCCGGTCCGCCCCCACCCGGACGCCGGGTTCGACACCCACACCCTGTTCGGCTACACCGTCCTGCTGTCCGCCCGGCACGGCGCCTGGCTGCGCGAGCTCGCCGGAACGTACGACCTGGTCTGGGCGACGACGTGGGAGGAGAACGCGAACACCCACATCGCCCCGGCGATCGGCCTGGACCCGCTCCCGGTGGTCACCTTCACCGGCTACGTCCCGCAGCCCGGCGACCCGCGCGTCCCGCTGATGGAGCTGTTCTCCGCCGCCAAGTGGGCCCCGCTGCTGCGCTACGCCGCCGGCCGGCCGTTCGCCTGGGTGGACGACGTCATCCCGCCGCGGCTGGTCCGCCGCTCCCAGTTGCGCCGGGACCGCCTGCTGCTGCCCGTCGACCCCGGCGAGGGCCTGGAGCGCCGGCACGTCGACCGGCTGCTCGCCCGTCCGCCGCGCGGCCGGGCGCGGTCGCTCAAGGGGTCGGCAGCCAGCTGACGTGCCCGGCCAGCAGCGCGTACCCGACAAAGGCCACCGTGTCGATCAGCGCGTGCGCCACCACCAGCGGCATCACCCGCCCCCAACGCCGGTACAGCAGGCAGAACACCGCGCCCATCACCATGTTGCCGACCAGCCCGCCGACCCCCTGGTAGAGGTGGTAGGAGCCGCGCAGCACCGAACTCGCGGCCACCGCCGCCGGCCAGGACCACCCGACCTGCCCCACCCGGCGCAGCAGGTAGCCGAGGACGACGACCTCCTCCAGGATCGCGTTCTGCCAGGCCGACAGCAGCAGCACCGGCACCCGCCACCACACGTCCGGCAGCCCGGACGGCGCCACCGTCAGGTTGTACCCGGCCGCCTGCGAGGCCAGGTAGAGCGCCAGCCCCGACCCGCCGATCGCGGCCGCGACGGCGGCGCCCCGCCCCAGGTCGCGCAGCTTCTGCCCGAGGTCGAAGCCCAGCACCCGCAGCGCGACGCCCTCGCGCACCAGCAGGTACCCGACCAGCACCACCGGCATCAGCCCGCGCCCGATGTAGTACAGCTGCCACACCAGGTCCAGCCAGGGCCGCCCGGGCGCCCGCGAGCCGTTCAGCGTGGCGACCTGCTGGCCGAGCTTGAGCGGTTCGGTGAGCGAGCCGGTGAAGCTGATCAGCGCGCTGATCCCGCTGGCCCCGAGCGAGAGGCCGAGGACGATCAGCAGTTCCGCGCCGAACAGCCGACGGGTGGGCTTCGCGGTCTCCGGCGCGGTCGGGACGGTGGTCACGGGGGCTCCAGCGGACGGGCGGTCGCTCCGGCCGTCGGCCGACCGCCGGAGCGATCATCCTGACACAGCCGCCGGACCGCCCCGACGGGGAGGGCTCAGCCCACCGGCCAGGTGTGCACCGGCTCGCCGCCGCGCATGAGTTCGGCGTAGCGCCTGGTCATCGCCGCGAGCGCGGCCGGCCGGTCCATCCCGTACTGCTCGCGCAGCCGGTGGAAGGTGGCGGTCTGCCAGGACGCGCCGTTGGTGCGGCGCAGGCAGCGCTGCTCGATGATGCCCAGGTAGCGGTCCCGGTCGGCGGGCTCCACGCCCCACTCGTCCAGCCCCTGGTAGGCCATCGGCAGCAGCTCGTTGAGCACCAGGTCGACCGCGGACACGGTCTGCAGCCCGCCGCCGCGCCCGGCCCGCCCCGAGCGCGGCCACTGGAACACCGCGTCGATGCCGTACCGGGCGCCCTGCTGGAAGTTCTCGTCCGCCCGCTCGAACGGCAGCCGGGTCCAGATCGGCCGGGGCTGCTCGGCCAGCACCCGCACCAGTCCGTAGTAGAAGGCGGCGTTGGCGAGCGTGTCGGCGACCGTCGGCCCGGCCGGCAGCGCCCGGTTCTCCACCCTCAGGTGCGCCACCCCGCCCGCGATGTCGTACACCGGGCGGTTCCAGCGGTAGATGGTGCCGTTGTGCAGCCGCATCTCGGCGAGCCTGGGCGCGCCGCCGGAGGCCAGCACCTTCATCGGGTCCTCGTCGTCGCAGATCGGCAGCAGCGCGGGGAAGTACCGCAGGTTCTCCTCGAACAGGTCGTACGCCGAGTCCACCCAGCGCTCGCCGAACCAGGTGATCGGGCGCACGCCCTGGGCCTTGAGCTCCGCCGTACGGGTGTCACAGGCCTGTTGGAAGAGCACCGGACGGGTCTCCCGCCACAGCTCCCGCCCGAACAGGAAGGGCGAGTTGGCGCCGAGCGCGAGCTGCGGCCCGCAGATCGCCTGGGCCGCGTTCCACACCGAGGAGAACCGCTGCGGGGTCACCTGGAGGTGCAGTTGGAGCGAGGTGGCGGCGGCCTCGGCCACCATGGTGATCGACTCCAGCTGGAGGTGCTCGACGCCCTCGATGTCCAGCGCGATGTCCTCCCCGCGGGCGGCCAGGATCTGGTCGCTGAGCAGGCTGTACCGCTGGTTGTGGCTCATCGCGTCCAGCCCGGTGTGGGCGTGCTCCAGCGTCGGCAGGATGCCCACCATGACGATCCGGGCGCCCGCCTCGGCCGCCTGCCGGTCGGCGTAGCGCAGCCCGGTGTCGATCTCCTCGCGCAGCTCCTCGAACACGTGGCCGCAGAGCCGGTGCGGCGTGATGTTGACCTCGATGTTGAAGCGGCCCAGTTCGGTCTGGAAGTCGCTGGAGCCGATCGCGCTCAGCACCTGCGCGTTGTTCATGGCCGGCAGGCCCTGCTCGTCGGCCAGGTTGAGCTCGATCTCCAGGCCCATCACCGCCCGCGGCCGGTCGAAGCGGTCCTCCCGGATCATCCGTCCGAGCACGTCCAGACACGTGTGGAGCTTGCGCCGGTAGAGCTGCCGGTCCGCCAGTTCCGCCCGAGTCGCCACGACCTTCTCGCCCACGGTCCCCTCCTCCAGAGCCACCCCGTCGAGCACCCGGTCGACCGACCGTGCAAGCATGATGCCCACCGCGAAGATCGATACCCGAACGTGCGTACTGGCTTGCAATGCAAGGCATCTGACGGAAAATCAGACGAACTGTGGACTTGCCCGACACCACAGCCTGTGATAAACAGATCACCCTGCGCACCTGTTCGAATTCGCACAGCGCTCCGGCCGGTCCGCCTCGCCCCGAAAGCCCTCGTCGAGGCGGCGACCGCGCCGGCACCGCGATCCTGCACAACCGGACACGGCCCGGCCCCGTCACCGACGACGCGTCGCCCCGCCACGCCGGTATGCCGCACTCGCACGCCGATCTCGCTTGGAGAGGCGGACCCCGCCATGACTCTGCAAACCCCCCAGCCCCCGCCGAGCGCCCTGCGCGCCGTCCTGGGCGCGCTCGACTCGGAGACCGCGCTGCGCCAGCCCGCCGCCGCAGCACTGCGCCATCCGACCGGCCCACTGCTCCCCGCCCACCCGCTCGCGGTGCACGTCCTGAACGGCCCGCGCCCGGAGCTGCCGGCCGCCCGCCGCACCGGCTGGCGCTTCCTGATCAAGGACGGCGCCGAGGTGGCCGCCGCCGCCGAGGTGGTGCAGAGCGCCGAGGGCCACAGCTTCTCCCACTTCACCGCCGGCCCCTACCTCGACTCGACGGTCCGGGCGCTGCGCGAGGCCTGGCAGCTCGCCCAGGGCTCCCGGACCCGCCGGCAGCCCCGGCTGCTGACCTTCCCCGGCCAGTACGCCACGGCGCTCTGGCTGCACAACCCCGACACCGACCCGGACGGCGACCTCCTGATCCCCCTGGCCCCGGCCCCGCTCGGCGTCGCCGCGCACCGCGCCCGGCCCGCCGCCGAACTGCTGCCGCTGCTCGCCCGCGCCCCGCTCGCCGGGCCACTGCTGCTCGGCACCTCCTGACCCGCCGACGCCCCACGGGCCGCCGGGCCCACCCGCCCGGCGGCCCTCGACCGCGCCCGCGCGCCCGCTTCCAAACCCTCACCCGAACGGTGACCACCCGTCCGGGCCATTCGACATGGCCCCAACGGGCCATGTCCCGACTGACCCACCGGTGCGCCTTTTCCCGTCGGCCCCACCTGAACGGGTGATCTCTACCCGGGAGTTGTGGCGCATGTCACGAAATCCCTGCGCGCGGCTCCCGGGATGCCGACACTGGGAACCAGCGTGGAAGGACCCCCTGTCCTACCCACTTGGGCGCCGGCCCACACTTGGCCGGCGCGCGGACAGGATCCGACCACCGCGGCGGCCCCGGACGGCACCACCTCCGGCGACCGCACCACGGGGAGGATCGCAGAGCGAAGCGAGGGTACGCATGTGCCAGCACCGTCCTGAGTGCCCGACGGCCGAGTCCGAGGACCGCGAGGCGGCCGTATCGGTGGCCCGTCACCCGGAGCAGGGCTGGAGCCTGCTCTGCAACGGCGTCGTCCTGTTCGAGGACACCGGCGAACTGCTGCCCGACGGCCGGGTGATCGCCCCGCGCCGCCCCGTCGCCCACGCGGCCTGACCACCCGGTCCGACCGTACGGCGGGGGCAGCCGCCGACCAGCGCAGACGGGCAGGGCCCCGGCGGAGAACTCCGCCGGGGCCCTGCCGTCCGACCCGGACCACCTGGGCCCGGTCGGGTCAGACGCCGTACTCGTCCAGCGGCGGGCAGGAGCAGACCAGGTTGCGGTCGCCGTACGCGCCGTCGATCCGGCTCACCGGCGGCCAGTACTTGTCCGCCGGGTTCACGCCCGCCGGGAAGACCGCCTCCTGCCGCGAGTAGCCGTGCGCCCAGTCGCCGGCCAGCGTGGCGGCGGTGTGCGGGGCGTTGCGCAGCGGGTTGTCGTCGGCCGCCCACTCGCCCGAGCCGACCTTGTCGACCTCGGCCCGGATGGTGATCATCGCGTCGCAGAAGCGGTCGATCTCGTGCAGGTCCTCGGACTCGGTCGGCTCGATCATCAGCGTGCCGGCCACCGGGAAGGACATCGTCGGCGCGTGGAAGCCGTAGTCGATCAGGCGCTTGGCGATGTCGTCCACCGTCACGCCCGTCTCCTTGGTCAGCGGGCGCAGGTCGATGATGCACTCGTGCGCGACCAGCCCGCCCGGACCGGTGTAGAGCACCGGGAAGTGCGGCGCCAGGCGCTTGGCGATGTAGTTGGCGTTCAGCACCGCGACCTGGGTCGCGTGCTTGAGGCCCTCGCCGCCCATCAGCCGGACGTACGCCCAGGAGATCGGCAGGATGGCCGCCGAGCCCCACGGCGCGGCCGAGATCGGGCCCACGCCGGTGGCCGGGCCGGCCTCCGGCTGCAGCGGGTGGTTCGGCAGGTACGGCGCCAGGTGGGCGCGCACCGCGACCGGGCCGACGCCCGGGCCGCCACCGCCGTGCGGGATGCAGAAGGTCTTGTGCAGGTTCAGGTGCGAGACGTCCGCGCCGAACTTGCCCGGCTTGGCCAGGCCGACCAGGGCGTTCAGGTTGGCGCCGTCCACGTACACCTGGCCGCCGGCCTCGTGCACCAGGGCGCAGATGTCGGTGATCTGGGTCTCGTACACGCCGTGGGTGGACGGGTAGGTGACCATCAGCACGGCGAGGTTGTCGCGGTGCTGCTCGATCTTGGCCTTCAGGTCCTCGACGTCCACGTCGCCGTCGACCAGGGTCTTCACCACGACCACGCGCATGCCGGCCATCACCGCGGAGGCCGCGTTGGTGCCGTGCGCCGAGGACGGGATCAGGCAGACGTCGCGCTGGGTGTCGCCGTTGGCGTGGTGGTAGGCGCGCACGGCCAGCAGACCGGCCAGCTCGCCCTGCGAGCCCGCGTTCGGCTGGATCGACACGGCGTCGTAGCCGGTCACCTCGACCAGCTGCTGCTCCAGCTGGCGGATCAGGGTCAGGAAGCCCTGGGCCTGGTCGATCGGCGCGAAGGGGTGCAGCTGGCCGAACTCCGGCCAGGTCACCGCCTCCATCTCGGTGGTCGCGTTGAGCTTCATGGTGCAGGAGCCCAGCGGGATCATGCCGCGGTCCAGCGCGTAGTCCCGGTCCGACAGGCGGCGCAGGTAGCGCAGCATGGCGGTCTCCGAGCGGTGGCTGTGGAAGACCGGGTGGGTCAGGTACTCGTCCTCGCGCAGCAGCGCGGCGGGCAGCGTCTCGGCGGCCTCGGCGACCTCGACGGCGGGGACGCCGAACGCGGCCCAGACGCCGGCCAGGTGCTCGCGGGTGGTGGTCTCGTCGGTGGAGACGGAGATCCGGTCCGCGCCGTCCTGGTGGACGTTGATGCCGTTGGCGCGGGCGGCGGCGGCGATCTCCGCGGCGCGGCCCGGGACGACGGCGGTGACGGTGTCGAAGAACTCGCCGTGCAGCAGCTCGACGCCGCCGGCCCGCAGGCCCTCGGCGAGGGCCGCGGCGTAGCGGTGGGTGCGGCGGGCGATGTCGGCCAGGCCGTCGGGGCCGTGGTAGACGGCGTACATCGAGGCCATCACGGCGAGCAGCACCTGGGCGGTGCAGATGTTGCTGGTGGCCTTCTCGCGGCGGATGTGCTGCTCGCGGGTCTGCAGCGCCAGGCGGTAGGCGCGGTTGCCGTCGACGTCGACGGAGACGCCGACCAGGCGGCCGGGCAGCGAGCGGGCGAACTCGGCGCGCACCGACAGGTAGCCGGCGTGCGGACCGCCGAAGCCCATCGGCACGCCGAAGCGCTGCGAGGTGCCGCAGGCGATGTCGGCGCCCAGCGAACCCGGGGACTTGAGCAGGGTCAGCGCGAGCAGGTCGGCGGCGACGGCGACGATCGCGCCCAGGCCGTGCGCCTGCTCGATCACCGCAGTGAGGTCGCGGACCACACCGGTGGCGCCCGGGTACTGGAGCAGCACGCCGAAGACGCCGCGCTCGACGATCTCGGCCGGGATGCCCTCGGACAGGTCGGCGACGACGACCTCGACACCGGTCGGCACGGCACGGGTGTTGATCACCGCGACGGTCTGCGGCAGGGTCTCGGCGTCGACCAGGAAGACGCCGCCCTTGACCTTGGTGACGCGGCGGGCCAGCGCCATCGCCTCGGCGGCCGCGGTGCCCTCGTCCAGCAGCGAGGAGCCGGAGGTCGGCAGGCCGGTCAGGTCGGAGACCAGGGTCTGGAAGTTGAGCAGCGCCTCCAGGCGGCCCTGCGAGATCTCCGGCTGGTACGGGGTGTAGGCGGTGTACCAGGCCGGGTTCTCCATGACGTTGCGCAGGATCACCGGCGGGGTGAAGGTGCCGTAGTAGCCCAGGCCGATCATCGGCTGGAGCACCTGGTTGCGGCCGGCCAGCTCGCGCAGCTCGGCGAGGACCTGGGCCTCGGTCCGGCCCGCGGGCAGGTCCAGGGCGGTGATGGAGCGGATCGCCTCGGGCACCGCGGTGGCGGCGAGCTCGTCCAGCGAGCCGTAGCCGACGGACGCCAGCATCTTCTCCTGCGCGGCGGCGTCGGGGCCGATGTGGCGGTTCTCGAAGGGGCTGGCCAGCTCAAGCTCGGTGAGGGTCGAGGCGCCGGTGGGGCGTCCCGCGTTCGGCTGGGCGTTCATGGTGGTCGAGGCCTCCTGGTCACGGACCGGCGGGGGTACGCACGCCGGCCGGCCTCGCCGCTGCGGACAGCGGACGAACCTGGGCGGGCGGACCCGACAGGCCTCCCCCTCTGTCATCGGGACCTGAGAGCTTCACCCGCACGGGGCGCTGTGGGCGCTCCGTCGGCTTGCACCGTCGGTGAGGGTGGTGATCGCCGGCTTCCGCGCCGACGCTCCTGCCCTGCTTTCCAGAGTGACCTACCCCACACGGTACGGATGCCTGAGAGATTCCGGGGAGGAGTTGCTCCTTCGGCGCTCCGACCAGCGGCTTTCGCAGTCGGAGACTCTCCCGAGCGGGCTCTGCGGTCGTCGCCCAGGGTACCAGCGGGAGGCCCCCCGATCACGGGTGCGTCAGGTCGTTCGGGGTCTACGCGCGTCCCCCGGACGGTCCAGCGCACAGCCCGTCCGGCGCACCCCGCTCGCGTCCGTCCGATTCATGGCTTTTGGTGTGAAGTGGCGGACGGAACGGGTGCTCCGGCCGCCTTCCTGCGGGAGTTCCGCAAGCTCAGCGCACGGGAGGAAAGAGTGCAGACCGACATCGACCCCCGGGACCTCATCGGTCACAAGGCCGTCGACCGCAACGGAGACAAGATCGGCACGGTCGACGAGGTCTACCTGGACGACGCCACCGGCCGGCCCGAGTGGGCCGCGGTCCGGACCGGCATCTTCGGCCGGGACGCCTTCGTCCCGCTGACCACGAGCGAGTTCGCCGGCGACGAGCTCCGGGTGCCGTACGACAAGTCGCTGGTGAAGGAGTCGCCGGACTTCGGCGTCGGCCAGCACCTGTCCCCCGCCCAGGAGCTCCAGCTGTACCGCTACTACGGGCTCGACACCCCGATGGACGGCCGCCCGAGCCACGAGAACGGGAGCCGGCCCAAGCAGGCCGACCTCGACTTCGGCACCACGGCGGCGGCCGCCGCCGCCACGACGACCGCGGCGGCCCCGGCGAAGTCGCTCACCTTCCACACCCCCGAGCGCTCCCCCGATCCCGTTCCCGAGCCCGCCCCGGCCAGAGCCCCCGTCGCCACTGCCCCGCCCACCGCCGCCGTCACCGCCGCGGTCGCCGACAGCACCGGAACCGCCCCGGAGGCCGACATGCGGATGCTCAGCACCCCCGAGGCCACCACCGCCACCCCGGCGGCCGCGCCCGTCGCACCCACCGTGGAGCCGAGGCCGCAGTCGCAGCCCGCCCCCGCCCCCGCGTCTACGCCCGCCCCGGCGGCGACCGTCGGCGCCGCGCACGCCGACGGCGCCCCGTCCGCCCCCAGCGGCCCGGTCGAGATCACCTGCCGCGAGGAGCGGCTGGAGGTCACCACCGAGTGGCACACCCTCGGCACCGCGAAGCTGCGCAAGTACGTGACGACCGAACAGGTCGAGCGCCGCATCCCCGTGGTCCACGAGCGCGTCCGGGTCGAACGGATGCCGGTCAGCGACGCCGAGCGCGCCACGCTCAGCGAGAAGGACATCGCCGAGGCCGTCGAGGAGGTCACCCTCCGCGAGGAGCGCGCGGTGGTCCGCAAGTACCTCGCGCCCGTCGAGCGGGTCCGCCTGGTCGTCGAGCGCTACACGACGGAGGAGGTGGTCCGGGAGGAGCTCCGCCGCGAGCACGTCGAGGTCCACGACACCACCGCCACCCAGAACACCTCCCCGGCCGGCTCGACGCCACCCCCCGCCTCACCCCCCGCCACCGACTCACCCCGCCCGGCCGCACTGCGCCCGCTCGTCTGACACCACCCGCGAAGAGGGGCCCCGGACACCGTCCGGGGCCCCTCTCGCACACCCACCGCAGGCACCCTCCCCATACCTGCCACCCCCACCACAGCCCTTGTCACGTACCCGACCGTTCACCTTTGCCAAAACTTAACCACTCGATATTTGACACTCTGAAGTATCTCCCTGCATGGTTACTTCAGTTCATTCACTATGTACGGGAGGAAGCAACCGTGAGTGAGGCACCACAGCCCACCACCGCGGCCGAGAAGCAGAGCAGCGCCCGGGTCCTGCCGGCCCTCATCCTGGCGATGCTGTCGTTCAGCGTGGTGCAGACCGCGGTCGTCCCGATCCTGCCCTCGCTGGCCAAGGAACTGCACGTCTCCGCGTCCAGCGTCACCTGGCTGATGACCGCCAACCTGCTCTCCGCAGCCGTGCTGACTCCCCTCCTGGGCCGCTTCGGCGACCTCCGGGGCCGCAAGCCGATGCTGCTGATCTCGCTGGCCGGCCTGGTCGCCGGTTCGGCGCTGGCGGTCAGCACCCACTCCTTCACCTGGCTGGTCGTCGCCCGTGTCCTCCAGGGCGCCGGCGGTGGCGTCCTGCCGCTGGCGATCAGCATCGTCCGTGACGAGCTGCCCAAGCAGAAGGTGACCGGCGGCGTCGCCGCCATCAGCGCCTCGATGGGCGTCGGCTCCGGCCTCGGCCTGGTCGCGACCGGTCTCCTGCTGGAGCACTGGAACTACAAGTCGATCTTCTGGATGGGCCTGGTCTTCGGCCTGATCGCGATCGCCCTGGTCGCCTTCCGCGTCCCGACCGACCCGGTGACCGACAAGGAGGGCGGCGCCGACCCGCTGGGTGCCCTCACCCTGGCCGGCTGGCTCTCCGCGCTGCTGGTCGCGGTCAGCCAGGGCAACCACTGGGGCTGGACCTCCAACAAGACGCTCGGCCTGTTCGCCGTCGCCGCCGTGGTCGCCCTGATCTGGGGGATCATCGAGACCAAGGTCGCGCACCCGCTGGTGGACATGAAGATGATGGCCCGTCCGGCCGTCGCCTTCACCAACGTGGCCGGCCTGCTCATCGGCTTCGGCATGTACGGCTCCTTCATGGTCATCAGCAACTTCGCCCAGACCCCGGAGAAGCTGACCCACTACGGCTTCACCGCCAGCGTGCTGCACGCCGGCCTCCTGCTGCTGCCGTCCGCGATCGGCTCGATGGTCGCCGCCCCGGTCGGCGCCCTGCTGATCGCCCGTCGCGGCCCGCGCCTGCCGCTGGTCCTCGGTGGCGTCCTCGGCGCCATCGCGATGGCCTACCTGGCCGTGCGCCACGGGCACGAGGGCGACATCTACACCGCCTCGGCGATCTTCGGCCTCGGCGTGGGCCTCGCCTTCGCCGCGATGCCGGCCTACATCAACGGCGCCGTCCCGGTCGAGCAGAGCGGTATCGCCAACGGCATGAACTCCGTGCTGCGCACGGTCGGTGGCGCGATCGGCACCGCCGTCATGGCCGCCATCCTGACCGGCGACACCATGAAGCTGCCGCCGCAGATCCCGCTGTCGCTGCCCACCCTGGACGCCTACAAGCACGCGTTCTGGACCGCGGCCGTGGTCTGCGTCGTCGCCGGCATCGTCCCGTTCCTGATCCGCGGCACCACGTCGGCCGCCACCGCGACGGTCGTCGGCGGCTCGGCCCAGCAGGACTCCAGCCCCGAGCTGGTCAAGACCGACGCCTGACGAGGCGTCCGGCCCCCGCGCTCAGGGACAGGGCGCGGGGCCCGGTCCCCGTACATCGTGAGGGCATCACGAACGCACGGGGTCCGGCACGGTGATCGGCCCCACCCGGTACTCCCCCACCGGGTGGGGCCGCTTCGCGTTTCAGGCTCCTTCCCCCGGCCCGCCGTTCCCCTCCGACGCACCGTCCGGCCCCTCGTCCGCACCCGCGTCCCGGCGCAGCGGCAGCGGCCGGGACGGTTCGAGCGCCGGGTCGTCCACCGCGAAGGTCCGTACCCGCCCCGGCCCGTCCCACGGCGTCTCGAACCGTACGGTGACCCTCCCGACGCCACTGCCCTGCACCCAGCCCGGACCGAACTCCTCGTGCCGGACGTCCTGTCCGGGCACCCACCGCCGCACCACGACGGCCTCCGGCTCCGCCTCGGCCTCCTCGGCCTCGGCCGCCGCCTCCGCGTGCTCCGCGGCCTCCTCCCGCAGCGCCTGGGCGAACAGGTCCTCCTGGGTGTAGTCGGCGAGTTGGGCGACGCCCACGCCGAGCAGCCGGACCCCGCCGGTGATCTCCACCTGCTCGGCCAGCCGGCGCGCGGTCGCGGTGATCACCGCCTCGTCGTCGGTGGGCCCGCCGAGCGTCTCCGAGCGGGTCAGCGTCGAGAAGTCGAACCGCCGGACCTTGAGCACCACCGTCCGCCCCGAGCGCCCGGCCGCCCGCAGCCGCCGTACGCACCGGCCGGCCAGGGCCTCCACCTCGCGCAGCACCCGTTCCCGGTCGGCCAGGTCCACCTCGTAGGTGTCCTCCACCGACACGGACTTGGCGTCCTGGTCGGCGATCACCGGCCGCTCGTCCAGCCCTATGGACATCTGGAAGATCCCGGCGCCGTGCGCCCGCCCGACCAGCTGCACCAGCTCCGCCTCCCCCGCCTCCGCGAGGTCGGCCACCGTGCTCAACCCGGCCCGGCGCAGCACCTGTTCGGTGGCCGGCCCGATCCCGGGCAGCGCCCGCACCGGCATCGGGCCGAGCACGGCCCGCTCCTGCCCGGGCTCGATCATGACCAGTCCGTCCGGCTTGGCCTGCTCGGAGGCGATCTTGGCCATCAGCTTGGACCCGGCCGCCCCGACCGAGCCGGTCAGCCCGGTCGACCGCTGGATGTCCGCCCGCAGGTCCTCCGCGAGCGCGAGGACCAGCCGCTCGCCGGTCTCGTGGTCCGCCTCCAGCAGCGCCGGTCCGTACGGGCCGGCCTCCAGGTCCACGAAGGCCTCGTCCAGGCTGAGCGGCTGCACCAGCGGGGACAGCTGCCGCAGCAGCCCCATCACGATCTCGCTGTTCTGCCGGTAGGCCTCGAACCGCCCCGCCAGGAAGGCCGCGTTGGGGCAGAGCCGGCGCGCCTGCGCCATCGGCATCGCCGAGTGCACCCCGAACCTGCGCGCCTCGTACGAGGCCGTGGAGACCACCCCGCGCCCGCCGAGCCCGCCGACGACCACCGGCTTGCCGCGCAGGCTGGGCTTGGCCGCCTGCTCCACCGCCGCGAAGAAGGCGTCCATGTCGAGGTGGATGATGCTCGGCAGAGATCGCACCCGCCGATCATCGCGTACGGGTCCGACAGTGCGTACGAACCGGGCCGGAGGCCCCGCTCCCGGCCCCCGTCGCTACTGCTTCGCGGCCTCCGCCAGCGCCTTCGGAATGCCGTCCTCCCGGGGCCCGAGGAACACCGGGTCCGGCCGCAGCCAGGCGTTGGCCGCCGCCTTGCCCGCCCCGGCGACCTCCCGCAGCCCGCCGTACAGCCAGGTCGCGTCGTGCAGTTCCGGCACCCCGACCGCGTACGAGCGGATCCCCGCCGCCTCGCACAGCGCCAGCGCCCGGCGGACGTGGAAGTCCTGGCTGACCAGCACCGCGTGGTCCACCCCGAAGATCCGGCGCGCCCGGGTGCAGGAGTCCCAGGTGTCGAAGCCCGCGTAGTCCCGCACCACCCGGTCCTCGGGAACACCGTTCCGGGTCAGGTAGTCGTACATCGCGTCGGGCTCGGAGTACTCGACCCGCCCGTTGTCCCCGGTCACCAGGATCGCCTGCACCTTCCCCTCCCGGTACAGGTCCACCGCCGCGACCAGCCGGTGCTCCAGGTACGGGGAGGGCCTGCCCTGGTACAGGCCGGCCCCGAAGACCACCGCGACCGGCGCGGCGGGCGCGCTCTCCACGGTGCCCACCCGGTCCCCCGCGGCGAACCACACCCAGGCGCTCGGCGCCAGCGCCAGCGAGCAGAGCACCGTTCCGACCTGGAACACCCTGCGCTGCGTCCGCCGCTGCCGCAGCCGGGCCCCCAGCAGTCCGGCCCTGCGCCGCAGCAGCCCCGATATACCGGTACCGACTCCCACGTGCCCTCCCTCGATCACGTCAACCGGGGAACACGACGGGGCCGCGGGTCCGAACGGTTCCCCGTCCGGGCCCGCGGCCCCGTCGAACGCCTGCTCAGACCGCCCGGTTGCGCCGCTGGGCCAGCTCGTCGGCCGGGTCGTGCCCGACCATCGTCTCGCCGGTGTCGGTGCGCTCGGCGTGCAGCCGCCCGAGGGTGAGCTCCAGCTCCTGCCAGACCGCTCCGACCGCGATGCCGAAGACCCCCTGACCGCCCTTCAGCAGGTCCACCACCTGCTGCGGCGTCGTGCACTCGTACACCGTCGCGCCGTCGCACATCAGCGTCATCCCCGCCAGGTCGGCCTGGTCGGCGGCCTGGAGGTGGGCGACCGCCACCCGGATGTTCTGCAGCGAGACACCCGCGTCGAGCAGCCGCTTCACGATCTTCAGCAGCAGGATGTCGCGGAAGCTGTAGAGCCGCTGGCTGGTCGACGGGTACGCGGTGCGGACGCTGGGCTCCAGCAGTCCGGTGCGGGCCCAGTAGTCCAGCTGACGGTAGGTGATACCGGCCGCCGCGCAGGCCGTCGGGCCCCGGAAGCCGAGCAGGTCGGACGTCGGGGCCAGCCGTTCGATGGCCGGCTGGCCCGCCTGTACGGCCGGGAACCTGCCGACCCGGGGGAAATCCGTGACGGTGCGAGCGGTGCGCGGCATGTGCACGGCGCACCGGCCTCCCACGGCCGCGTCATCGCCGGTGCTGCTCATGCCTGCCTCCGTCCACTTGTGCTGCGGGCAACCCGACTGCGGGCATCGGCCACCCGGACAGCCACTCCTGACGGTAGGCAGTCCCCTATGACCCGTCAACGATCGCCACGCCGGGCCAGACAAACCACATCACTCAGGAGAGTGGTTTTTCGTGCCCCTAGTGTGGGTAGATGGACGGATTTTGGCAAAACGATGGGCCGAAAGGCCGCACGGTCGGGCCCCGCTACTGCGGGCCGCTGCCGCCGAAGTCCTCGGGCGACACCTGGTCGAGGAACTCGCGGAACTTCTCGACCTCGTCCTCCTGCTCGTCCGGGATCGCGATGCCCGCCTCGGCGAGCACCTCCTCGCTCCCGTAGATCGGCGTGCCGGTGCGCAGCGCCAGCGCTATGGCGTCGGACGGCCGCGCGCTCACCTCGACCCCGCCGGCGAACACCAGCTCGGCGTAGAACACGCCCTCCCGCAGGTCGGTGATCCGGACCTCGGTGAGCTGCTGGCCGAGCGCCTCCAGGACGTCCTTGAAGAGGTCGTGCGTCAGCGGCCGCACCGGCGTCATGCCCTGCTGGGCGAAGGCGATCGCGGTCGCCTCGCCGGGGCCGATCCAGATCGGCAGATAGCGATCTCCCCCGACCTCCCGCAGCAGCACGATCGGCTGGTTGGAAGGCATCTCCACTCGGACACCCACGACGTCGAGCTCATTCACACAGGCAACCCTATGGCTCCGCTCCCGGATATGAAAGCGCAGGGCCGACGCCGCTGGTCAGCGCGGTGCGGCCAGGGCGCGCCGCGGGCGGCACGCGCTATCCGCGCGTCCGCATCCCGGCCTGGACCATGGCCGCGTGCAGCCGTACGGACAGCGTCGCGAGCTCCCGGGCGGTGGCCTCCGCGTGTGCCCTGGTCTGCGGGTTCCGGTGCCGGCGCAACGGCGCCACCACCTGTTCCACCAGCGCGATCTCGCGGTCCGCCGCGGCCTTCATGGCGCGCAGGTGCCGGGGCTCCAGCCCGTACCGGCCGAGCTCCGCGACCAGCCGGGCCACCTGGAGCGCCTCGCCGTCGTAGCCGCCGTCCGGTCCCGGTGCGACGAGCCCGTAGGACTCCCACTCGGCCAGTTCCGGCTCCCCGGCCTCGGCCGCCGCGAGCAGTTCGGCGCGCCCCAGCCGGACGCCGGAGGGCACCTCTCCGCCGGCCACCAGCTCCCGGTCCGCCTCCTCCAGCGGCCCGGGCCGGGTGTCGGCGGCGGAGGGCAGCGCGGGCGGGTTCTCACCGCGCTCGATGGCGTCCAGGTGCTCCCGGATCACCCGCAGCGGCAGGTAGTGGTCCCGCTGCATGCGCAGGACGTAGGCCAGCCGCTCGACGTCGGCCGGGCTGAACTTGCGGTACCCCGAGGGCGTGCGCTGCGGCTCGACCAACCCCTCCGCCTCCAGGAAGCGGATCTTGGAGATGGTGACCTCGGGGAAGTCGTCGCGCAGGAAGGCCAGCACCGCGCCGATGCTCAGCAGCTCGTCACCGCCGCGCCGGCGGCCGACGGGCCGCTCGGCCCGGACCGGCTGCCGCGGGCCCGCGACCACCCCGCGTCCGCCGCGGTCCGCCTGCGGACCGGACGGGGTTGGGGTGGCCGCCCCGAGAGAAGAGGAAGGGGTATTCGTATTCACTCGGGCTCCTGCCGACGTCGTTTTCAGTACCCCCGGTTGTGGCCGGCGAAGAACACCAGCCGGTACTTCCCGATCTGCACCTCGTCGCCGTTGTTCAGCGGCACCTCGTCGATCCGCTCCCGGTTCACGTAGGTGCCGTTGAGGCTGCCCACGTCCGCGACGCTGAAGCCGGCCGGGGTGCGGCGGAACTCCACGTGGCGGCGCGAGACCGTGACGTCGTCGAGGAAGATGTCACCCTGCGGGTGGCGACCCGCCGTGGTGACGTCCGAGTCCAGCAGGAACCGGCTGCCGGAGTTCGGACCGCGCTGCACGATCAGCAGGGCCGAGCCCGGCGGCAGCGCGTCGATCGCCGACAGCACCTCGGCCGACAGGGCCGGCGTGGCGCCGGTGCCGGTCGTGGTGGTGGGGTCGTACGACTCCAGGCCGGAGATGGAGATGGTCGACGTGGTCTCCGCCGCCCCCTCCGGAAGCAGGCCGCCGCGCAGCGCCGTGCCGCAGTTGGAACAGAACCGGGCCGCGGCCGGGTTCCGGTTGCCGCACCTGGGGCACGGAGTGGGGCCAGCCATGTTCACAGCCTCCTGGCGCGGCACACCCGACGGGTTGTGCCCGGCGTACGGATCCGGGGCAAACCCTCCACCAGAGGTTGAGGGTCCTGACGGGAAACCTATGCGCGGCTCGCCGGAGGGGTCAACCGACGCGCCGTAGCCCGCCTGATTCCCCGCGTACTGGGCGGCGCCGCCGTCCCGGTACAGCTGCTGACCTGCGTACGGCGCGGCCTCGGGGGCCGGGCGCATGCCCGGCACTGCGGGCTCGTCCTCCGGTCGGCGGTGACGCGCGGTGGGCGCCTCGACGGCGGCGGCGTCACGGCCCTTGTTACGACCGAACAACTTCGAGAAGAAACTCACGGGCGAATCCCCTTGCGTGTGACAGACCCGCCCGCGGGGCAGGGTGAGAACCTCGGACATGCTGCGGGCCCGGTCGTTGCGGCTCGGGCCCGCTGGAGTGGTACTCCGGCGGTTGGTACTGCGGTTGTTGCTCCGGAGCGTACTGGTGCGAACCAGTCTCGCCCATGTGACGGCGGCGCCCCGCAGCGGGTGCCGCCCGCCCTTGACGGGCCGTTCGCCGGGCGCCCCGTCACTTCGAAGCCGGCTTGGCGTACTGCGGCGACTTCGGGTCCACGAGGGCGTCGACGACCACCTTCTGCTGCTGGGCGATCGTCGCCCGCGCCTGGTGGCTCTCCAGCGTGCGGACGACACCTCCCGGGATGTTCAGCGCGGGTGTCAGATCCTGCGGGTTCCCCACGACCGTGAAGCGGTAGGGCTGCGAGACCTTCTTCCCGTCGATCTGCACCCCACCGGCCGACAGGTCGGTGAAGTAGGTGTTGACCACCACGCGCACATCGTTGATCTGAATCGCCTCCGCCCCCGCCGCTCGAAGTTCTTGCAGGGTGTCCAGCAGCATATCTGCCTTCACCTGCCCTTGGGGATCATCGACCGTGAGTACGATGCCCGGACCAGTGGCTTTGACGGTACCGGCGAGCACGCCGAGCTCCGTCGCCTTCTTCCTGGTCTGCTCCTGGGCCTCCTTGGCCTGGTTGGAGCTGTTCTCCAACTTCGCCAGGGACTGCTCCAACTCCGCCTTCTCCTGCTGAAGACGTTGCTGACGGCTGTCCAGTTCATCGAGGATCCGCACCAGGTCCTCCTGGCGGGCCCCGCGGAGCTGACTGTGGTGGTCGTTGGTCGACCGCACCTGGATCGCCAGCCCCAGGCCGAGCGAGAACAGCAGCAGCGCCACCACCAGCTGCCCGCGCGACAGCCGCGGCGGCCAGAGCGCCGCCTTCAGGCGCCGCCGGCCGGCGCTCCGGTCCGCGACGGGCTCGGGCTCGGGTTCCGGCTCGGACTCCGCTTCCGCCGCGGGCTCCAGGCCCGGCACGGGCTCAGACATGGGCTCGGGCGTGGGCTCGGGCTCAGCGGCAGGCGCGGACTCCGGCTTCGCCCCGGTCTTCGGCTCGGCCCCGGGGGCCGGCGCGGTGACCTTCGTGAGCCGCAGCGTCGGCTCGGGCACCGAACCGGCCTCAAGCTCAGCCTTAGCGTCAGACTTCTCCGCCGAGGCGACGACGGGCTCCACGGCCTCGGCGGTCTCCCCGGCCGTCCCGGCAGCCTCGTCCGCGTCCGCCGCACCGTCCGTCCGAGGTGCGTCCACGACCTCCCGGACGGGCTTCGAAACCGCCTTCTCGACCGCTTTCCCGCCCGGCTCTCCAGCCGGCTTCCCGGCGGCCGGCCCGGCCACCGCCGCGGGCTCGCGGCCCGACTCAGGCACGGAAGACATGGCGCCGGATCGCGGCCGCGTTGGAGAAGATGCGGATGCCGAGGACGACGACCACGCCGGTGGACAGCTGCGAGCCGACGCCCAGCTGGTCACCGAGGAAGACGATCAGTGCCGCGACCACCACGTTCGACAGGAACGAGACGATGAACACCTTGTCGTTGAAGATCCCGTCGAGCATCGCCCGGACGCCGCCGAACACGGCGTCCAGCGCCGCCACCACCGCGATCGGCAGGTAGGGCACGACGGCGTCCGGCACCTCGGGTTGGACGAAGAGGCCGACGACCACCCCGATCACAAGACCCAGTACGGCAATCACGGTCTGGCTGCTCCTGTCCCTGTCGTGGTCTTGGTGGTTCCGGTCGGCGGACGCCGCTTGGCGGTGGAAGCACCGCTGGTCGGGGCCGACGAGGCGGAAGCGGAAGGCGAGGCCGACGGTGAGACGGACGCGCCGGGGCTCTCCTGGGTTCCGGCTCCGGCCGGCGGCGTTGCGCCCGCGGTCGCCGGGGGCGAGGCCTCGGGCGTCACCGGCTGCGCGGTCCGCAGCGTCACCCCCACCGCCGCCGGCAGCGTCAGGTTCTTCTGCACGGAGAGCGTCGACTTGATGCCGTACTGCTCCTGGAGCAGCCGCAGGTACTGCCCGGCCATGTCCTTCTCGAAGGCGGTGAGGAGCTTCGAGCCGTCCCCGATCGCCTGGATGTTGTACGGCGGCACCAGCGGCCGGTTGTCCACCAGCACCGCCTCGCCCGCGGCCCGGATCGCGGACAGCGCGGTCAGCCGCTGGCCGTTGATCGCGATCGCCTCGGCCCCGGATCCCCAGAGGCCGTTCACCACCAGCTGCAGGTCGCGGTCCCGCAGCCGGCCGCTGTTGGAGAAGCCCTGCCCGGCCCTCGGGTCGACGTTGCCGCCGCTGCCCGTGCCCGCGGCGTCCTCCAGGACCAGCTTCACGCCCGGCCCGGTGACCTGGCCCAGGCCCACGGCCCCGCTCACCCCGCCGGGATCGGCGTCGCCCGAGGCGAGCGCCTGCTGCTGCGTGCTGTCGACCTTGAGCCGCAGCTCCTGCACCTGCTTCTGCAGCCGGTCGGCCGAGGTGTTGCTGTCGTTGATCCGGTGGATCAGCGCGTCCCGTTCCTTGGCCAGCGAGGGCTCGGCCTTGTGCGCGTTCACCGCGCCCACCGTCACCACCGCGCCGACCAGCGCCAGCCCCGCCCCGAGCGTCAGCAGCCCCGGCAGGGTCCCGGGTATCCGGCTGTCGCGGGCACCGCCGCGCGCGGCGGCCGCCTCCGCGTAGCCCTCGTCCAGGCTGTGGTCCATCACGTTGGTCAGCAAGGACATCGAGGCGTCCGGACGGTTGTACCGTCCGTTCGGGGCACTCGGCGTCGGCGTCGCTGACATGGAGACCATCGTCCCATGTCGTCGAGGGGGCCCGTGCACGGCCCCTGAGCTGCACACACGCTGCACACATGACGGAATGTGACGAAATATTCCGAATGATGTGAAAACGGACAGAGGGGCGCGCGGGTCACACCGCGCGCCCCGCCGTCCGAGGCGGTTCCGAGCTCAGCTCCTGATCCTGCTCAGTCCCGGTTCGTCACCGTCCCGCTCCGTCGACCACGGCCGCCCACTCGTCCAGCAGCGCCTCGGTGGCCTCGTCATCGGGGCCCTCCGCCCAGAGGTGGGTGACCGCCTCGGCCGGGTCCGGGAGCACCAGCGTCCAGCGCCCGTCCGCCTCGACCACCCGGACGCCGTCGGTGGTGTCCAGCCGACGGCTGCCGGCCGCCTCCACCACCGAGCGCATGACCATGCCCTTGGCGGCCCACGGCGTCGCGATGTCCCGGCGTCGGATGTGCGCCTGCGGGATCCGGGCGTCGATCTGGCTCAGCGTGAGCTGGGTCCGCGCCACCAGACCGACCAGCCGGACGAACGCCGCGGCGCCGTCCAGCACCCCGCTGAACTCGGGCACCACGAAGCCGCCGCGCCCGTCCCCGCCGAACACCGTGCCCTCGGCGGAGGCCGCCTTCGCGAGGTCGTCCGGCGTCGTCGTGGTCCAGATGACCTGGGTGCCGTGGTACGCGGCGACCTGCTCGGCGATCCGGGTGGTGGTCACCGGCAGTGCCACCTGCCCGCTGCGCCGCTCGGCGGCGACCAGGTCCAGCAGCACCAGCAGGGCCCGGTCGTCGTCGATCACCCGCCCGAGCTCGTCCACGAACGCGACGCGCTCGCCCACCGGGTCGAACCGCACCCCGAAGGCCGCCCGCGAGGAGGCGACCAGCTCACCGAGCCTGGCCAGGCCGGCCCGCCGCGTTTCCGCGTCCTCGGTCGGCCGCGCCTCGTCCAGCCCGCTGGAGACGGTGAGCGCCTCGACCCCGAGTCGGCCCAGGATGCTCGGCAGGACGAGGCCCGCGCTGCCGTGCGCGGTGTCCACGACCACCTTCAGCCCGGCCTCCCGGACTCCGGTCGTGTCCACCGTCCGCAGCAGGTTTCCCGCGTAGGAGTCGAAGACGCTGGAGGGGAAGGTCAGGTCCCCGATCTCACCGGGGAAGGCCCGCCGGAACTCCTGGCGCGCGTAGACGCGGTCGAGCTTGCGCTGGCCGGCCTGCGAGAGGTCCGCCCCGCGCTCGTCGAAGAAGAGGATGTCCAGCGAGTCCGGCACACCCGGTGTGGTCCGCAGGAAGATCCCGCCCGCGCTCCCCCGCGCCGTGTGCTGCCGGGCCACCGGCATGGGCACGTTCTCGAGGTCGCGGACGTCGATCGCGGAGGTCTGGAGCGCCGAGATCATCGCCCGTTTGAGCGCACGCGCACCACGCGAGTGGTCACGCGCGATGGTGACGGTGGCACCCTTCTTCAGCGTCGTCGCATACGCCCCCGCCAGCCGGACGGCCAGCTCCGGGGTGATCTCGACGTTCAGGATGCCCGAGACGCCGCGGACCCCGAACAGGTGCTCCTGGCCGCGCGACTCCCAGATCACCGAGGTGTTGACGACGGCGCCGGCCTCGATGGTCTTGAACGGGTAGACCCGGACGTTCGCCCCGATGATCGACTCCTCGCCGACCAGGCACTCGTCCCCGATCACCGCGCCGTCCTCGATCCGCGCGGCCCGCATCACGTCGGTGTTCTTGCCGACCACGCAGCCCCGCAGGTTGCTCTGCGGCCCGACGTACACGTTGTCGTGCACCACCGCCCTGTGCAGGAACGCGCCGCGCTTGACGACCACGTTGCTGCCCAGCACGGTGTGCTCGCGGATCTCCACGCCGGCCTCGACCTTGGCGTAGTCCCCGATGTACAGCGGCCCGCGCAGCACCGCCTCCGGGTCCACCTCGGCGCCCTCGGCGACCCAGACCCCCGGGGAGATCTCGAACCCGTCGAGCTCGACGTCGACCTTGCCCTCCAGGACGTCCGCCTGGGCCTTGCCGTAGCTCTCGTGGGTGCCCACGTCCTCCCAGTAGCCCTCGGCGACGTACCCGTAGACCCGCTTGCCCTCCTTCAGGAGCTGGGGGAAGACGTCACTCGACCAGTCGACGGACTCGCCCGCCGCGACGTAGTCGAAGACCTCGGGTTCCATCACATAGATACCGGTGTTCACCGTGTCGGAGAAGACCTGCCCCCAGGTCGGCTTCTCCAGGAACCGCTCGACCCTCCCCTCCTCGTCCGTGATCGTGATGCCGAACTCCAGCGGATTCGGCACCCTCGTGAGACAGACGGTGACCAGAGCGTTCTTACTGCGGTGAAAGTCGATCAATTCCGAGAGATTGAAGTCGGTCAACGCGTCACCGGAGATCACCAGAAAGGAATCGTCCTTGAGCGCGTCCTCGGCGTTCTTGACACTCCCCGCAGTGCCCAGTGGCGTCTCCTCGTGGGCATAGGTCAGATGCATGCCCAGCTCTTCGCCGTCACCGAAATAGTTCTTGACCAGCGACGCCAGGAACTGCACGGTGACGACGGTGTCGGAGAGGCCGTGCCGCTTCAGCAGCCGAAGCACGTGCTCCATGATCGGCCTATTGGCGACCGGAAGCAGCGGCTTCGGCATGCTGGAGGTCATCGGGCGGAGTCGGGTGCCCTCGCCCCCTGCCATTACAACGGCTTTCATTACGGGTGCGTCCTCCTTCGCGGTGGTGGACCGGCAGGTCCATCAAAGCGTTCCAGAAGGTTCTCTACCCGGAAGGTATCGTCCGACGCACCGAGGAGGCGTGGGGCTTCTCTCAGATCACGTCTCAGACTGTGGACGCCGGGCCCGCGGTGCTCCCCCGGACGATCTGCCGCGCCTGGACCGCGTAAAGAATCGCGGCCCACCAGTACAAGGTCGTCCCCCACCAGATGAACGCCCAGCTCACCACCTCGGCCGGCCGGGCGATCCAGCTGTCGACACTGCCGAGCAGCAGAAGCGGAAACGCGTACATCAGATTGAAGGTCGCGGCCTTCCCCAGGAAACTCGTCTGGAGCGGTCCGTAACCGCGCCGGGCCAGAATCGGCAGCAGGCCGGCGATGAATGCCTCACGGGCCAACAGGATCGCGGTGAGCCACCACGGCAGAATCCCACGCCACGTCAACCCGACCAGCGTGGACAGCACGTACAGCCGGTCGGCCAGCGGATCGAGCAGCTGCCCCACCCGGCTGATCTGCCCCCACCGGCGGGCGAGCTTCCCGTCCAGGTAGTCGCTGATCCCGCTCAACATCAGGATCAGCAGTGCCCAACCGTCATTGTTGGGCCCGTCGAAGACCGGCCACAGGATGAGCCAGAGGAAGAGCGGAACACCGACCAGCCGGCCCATGCTCAGCATATTGGGGATGGTGAGGACGCGATCGGTCTGGACCCGCGTCTCCTGGACCTCCACCCGGGGGGCCTCCTGTCCCGTGTGACGACAATTGCATGTTGACCCTACAACAGAGAAGCCCCCGACCGGTTCACCCGGCGGGGGCTTCTCTAGAAGAATTGTTCGGCGGCGTCCTACTCTCCCACAGGGTCCCCCCTGCAGTACCATCGGCGCTGTAAGGCTTAGCTTCCGGGTTCGGAATGTAACC
>NZ_JBHVVE010000017.1:0-167002 GCF_042883725.1 Kitasatospora sp. NPDC058184 | reverse complement strand
GCGGGGCCCGGACCGCGACCGGGCTCAGCGGTCGGCGGGGTTCAGTGACCGCTTGGGCTCAGCGCTTCGGCTGGGCTCAGCGCTTCAGGGCCGCGAGCGTCTCGTCCAGGCTCGGCGTGCCGGGGCGGGGCCGGTTGTACGGGAGCTTGGAGAGCATCGAGCCCATCGCGCAGGTGTTGGTCAGCGCGGAGAAGGCCAGCCCGCCGCCGACGGCGGCGGAGACCCAGAGGGCACCCGGCAGGGCGAGGTCGACCAGCACGCCGGCCAGCACCAGCGAGCCGGCCACCAGGCGGACCTGGCGGTCCAGCGCCCACACCCGGCGGGCGCCGGCCACCTGGTCCAGCGGCCGCCCGGCGCTCGCCCAGGCGTTGGTGCCGCCGGTCAGGGTGAGGGTCGGGATGCCGGCGTCGGCCAGCACGCGGCAGGCGTTGTCGGCGCGCGGCCCGGCGGCGCAGACCACGGCGATCTCGCCCTGCCCGGCGGCCTCGCGCAGCGCGGGCAGGGCGCGGTCGAGCTGGTCGAGCGGGACGTTCAGGGCGCCGGGGATGTGGCCGGCGGCGTACTCGCCGGGGGAGCGGACGTCGATGAGGGTGAGCAGGCCGAGGCGGGGCTGGAGCTGCTCGACGGTCAGCGGCGTGGTCATGGGGGTGGGGGTCCTCTCGGGTGGGGGTGTCGGTGGTGGTGCGGGGAGGAGGTGGGGGGAGGTTCGGGGGCAGCTCGCTGTGGTGATCAGCCCACCGTCGTGATCAGCTCACCGTGGTGATGAGCATCAGCGCGGCGACGGCCAGCAGGGCGACGGCGAAGGCCTTCTGGAGGGTGCGCCCGCTGAGCTTGTCGGCCAGCCGCTTGCCGTCCCAGGCGCCGAGGATCGCCGCCCCGGTGAAGGGGGCGGCCACGGCCCAGTCGATCGCCCCGGCCGAGCCGAGGCGGGGGATCAGGGCGGCGAGCGAGTTGGCGGTGATGACCAGCAGGCTGGTGCCGACGGCCTCGGCCATGGTGAAGGCGAGCACCGAGACCAGGGCCGGTACGGCGAGGAAGCCGCCGCCGACGCCGAGCAGTCCGGTGACGGCGCCGAGCCCGGCGCCTGCCGCCGTGGAGCGGCCGACTCCGGAGGCGGAACGTTCCTGCGCAGCCTTCGCGGGCGGCCTCAGCATCCGCCAGGCCGCGAGCGCCGCCAGCACCGAGAAGGCACCGGTCAGCAGCGCGCCCGGCAGATGGGCGGACAGCGCCCCGGCGGCCATGGCGGCGGGCAGTCCGGCGGCGGCGAACAGCGCGCCGGTCCGCCAGCGGACCCGGCCCGCCCGGGCGTGGGCGAGCAGCCCGGTCAGCGAGGTCGCGGCGACGATCACCAGGCTGGCGGTGGTGGCCAGCGCCGGGCTGAAGCCCAGCAGGTAGACCAGGGCGGGGACGGCGAGCATGCTGCCGCCGCCGCCCAGCCCGCCCAGGGCCAGCCCGACCACCGCACCGGCGGCGAGCGCCAGGATCAGCGTGGTCATATCACGTGCCCGGCGCCGCCGTCGGACGTGGTGACCGGCAGCCCGGCCAGCGCCCAGGCGCCCATGCCGCCGACCACGTTCAGCGCCTCGACGCCGCGCCGCGCGAGCAGTTCCGCCGCGCGCCCGGATCGGTTGCCGGAGCGGCAGATCGCCAGCACGGTCCGCCCGGCCGCCCCGGTCGGCAGCGGGACACCGGCGGCCAGCCCGATCAGCGGCTGGTGCAGCGCGCCGGGGGCGTGTCCGGCGGCGAACTCGGCGGCCTCCCGGACGTCCAGCAGCACGGCGGCGCCGGTGCGGGCGAGCTCGTGGGCCTCGGCGGGGGTGGCCCGCCCGGGGGTGCCCGGTCCGTGGGCGTCGGGCCGGCGGGCATAGGGCCCGTGGGCGTGCGGCAGCAAGGGCATGAGGTGTCTCCAGTGGTGCAGACCGGACCGCAGTGGTCCGTTGGGTCGGGGGCGGCGCGGGCGTCCGTACGGGCCCGGTGGCCCGGTGCGGGTGGTGTGCCGGGTGCGTGGCATGACCGGTGCGTCCTCGGCCCCGCCGGTGCCTGGCCCGTACCTGGCTCGTACCTGGCTCGGAGGCGGTGGCCGGCCCCTCGGTGCCTCACCATAGTACCCCCGGGGGTATTATCGAAATCGCTCGGCGATACCCCGTCCCGTATCGGCTCGGGCAGCCGTATGCTCGCAAATATACCGAGGGGGGTATCAGAACGGCGCTACGGCGCCCGACACCGTCCAGGCCTACGAGCCGCCCACCCCCGCACCGCCCGGCCCCGAGCCGCCCAGTCCTATGCCGCCCAGGAAGGCCCCCCGTGTACTTCGCCCAGTTATCACGAGTCTGACGTTTCCGCCCAGCTCAGGGGCATGATCGACCATCCGGGGTCAGCAAAAGGTCAGCAGGATTCCCGGAGGTACCAGCAGATGGCGACCACAGGCCTCACCCGCGGCATGGGCAGCTTCTTCAAGGAGTGCGAGCATCCGGAGTCCCGCTGGAGCAAGTGCCCGCACGAGTACAAGATCAGGTACCGCAACGCGGCCGGGCGGCAGACGGAGGAGTCTGGCTTCGTCAACCAGGAGAAGGCGAAGGCCCGCCTTGCCGAGGTCTACCACGCGCGGAAGAACTCCCCGCAGAGCCAGCGCAAGGCGGAGCGCATCAAGAAGTACGGCGGGATGCACTTCTCGGCCTACACCGCTGAGTGGCTGAAGGGTCAGCGTCACCAGAGCCCGACCTCGCTGCGGAACATCGACTCCATCCTGAAGAACCACCTTCTCCCGGCATTCGGCAGTCGCCGCATGGGCACGTTCGACCACAAGGTCGTGGAAGCGTTCGTCGAGACCATGGAGCGGAACGGTGTCGGCCTGGCCGCCCAGACCAATGCCTTCGTCAGGCTGAAGACCATCCTGCTGGACGCGCACAGGCTGGGCCTCTACGAGGACAGCCCGATGAACGGTGTCCAGCCTCCCCAGTACGACCCGGAGCGGGTGGTGATCCCCTCCCTCGCTCAACTACAGGAGATTCGAAGCACCGGTGACGACGCCTTCCGCCTGGTCGCGGAACTCATGAGCGGCTGCGGCTTGCGCAACGGCGAGGCATTCGCCGTCAACATCAACAACATCGTCGCCGATGACGTCTACCGCGTCACCGAGCAGGTCAACCAGGCGACCAAGACCTACGCGCGCCTGAAGCACCGCAAGGTCGGCGAGTACCGCGACGTGCCGCTGCCGACACGCACCAAGCAGGCCATCGAGCGGTACGCGGACACGTACGGGACCGTGGACGGCTACCTTCTGCGCAATCCCAAGGACATCGGTCTGGCCATGCCGCACCACGTCATCCACAACCAGTGGCAGAGGATCAGGGCCTCCGGGCAGGCCGACATCCCCGAGGGCATGGTCCTCTACGGCCTGCGCCACTTCTTCGCGTCGAACTGCCTCAGCAACAACATCCCGATCACCGACGTCGCGGAGTGGATGGGCCACCGCAACATCGAGATCACCTTCAAGATCTACCGCCACCTCATGCCCGGCTCCATCAGCCGCGCGGCGCAGGTCCTGGACCTCGGTCTGGCCGCGTGAACGAGTGCGGGTCTGCCCGTCATGGGCAGGCCCGCACTTGCACCGCCGGCTCAGGCGCCGGACAACCGCTGCTGCCTCACCCAGGCATGCACCTCCGACACCTTGAACTGCAGCTTCGCGTTCCGCCCACCACCGAATCGGTAGGGAACGAGTCCCACCCGAGGAGCGTCCCGGTATACCCACGCTACGGACATGTTCAGGTACTCGGCAGTCTGCTTGACGCTCATGAAGTGCTCGGGCACGGGCTCCTCCTGGGTGATCGGTCGAACTCGCGGAGCCTGAACTATCCATGGAGAAAAGCAGTTTGGCCGCGCCGTCGCCGCGTGATAGCGCCCGAAGGAGGGCCGCTTCCAGTGGCCTGGGGCAGTGGCGTCGGAGTTCACGCGGCAGATCGCGAGCGCCTCGATTGCGTCGATAAAATACCCCCGGGGGTACACTCGACATAGAGCCAGCCTGTCAGACCCGACGAGGAGAAATCCCGTGATCTTCAGCCAGTACTACCTCGACTGCCTCTCCCAGGCCTCGTACCTGATCGCCGACGAGCGCACCGGCCAGGCCGTGATCGTCGACCCCCGCCGGGATGTCGACGAGTACCTCGCCGACGCCACGGCACGCGGCCTGACCGTCGTCGGCGTCATCAACACCCACTTCCACGCCGACTTCCTCGCCGGCCACCTCGAACTGGCCGACCGTACCGGCGCCTGGATCGGGTACGGGCACCGGGCCGAGACCGAGTACCCAATCCGCAAGCTCGCCGACGGCGAGCGGATCGAACTCGGCGACGTCACCCTGCAGATCCTGGAGACCCCCGGGCACACGCCCGAGTCGATCAGCATCCTGGTCTTCGAGCAGCCCGACGACACCGTCCCGTACGGCGTGCTCACCGGCGACGCGCTGTTCATCGGCGACGTCGGCCGCCCCGACCTGCTCGCCTCGGTCGGCGTCACGGCCGAGGAGCTCGGCGCGATGCTCTACGACAGCGTGCACCGCAAGCTGATGGGCCTGCCCGACGAGACCCTCGTCTTCCCCGCCCACGGGGCCGGCTCGGCCTGCGGCAAGAACCTCTCCACCGACCGCCAGTCCACCATCGGCGCGCAGCGACTGACCAACTACGCCTGCCAGCCGATGGACCAGGACACCTTCGTCCGCATCGTCACCGCCGGCCAGTCCGCCGCCCCCGCCTACTTCGGCCACGACGCCGCCCTCAACCGGCAGGACCGCCCGCTGCTCGACCGCACGAACGCCACCCGCCCCCTGTGCCCCGAGGGCTTCAGGGAGGCCCGTACCGCGGGTGCCGTCGTCCTTGACGCCCGCAGCCCCCAGGACTTCGGCGCGGGACACCTGCGCGGCGCCGTCAGCGTCCCCGTCGACGGCCGCTTCGCCGAACAGGCCGGCACCGTCCTCACCCCCGACAGCACCATCGCGATCATCGCCCCGCAGGACCGCGAGGACGAGGTCGTCACCCGCCTCGCCCGCATCGGCTTCGACCACATCGCCGGCTACCTGCGCAACCCCGACAACGCCCTGCCCGCCCTCGCCGACGACCTCACCCCCGCCAGCCGCCTCACCGCCGACCAACTCCGCACCACCCTCACCGCCGAACAGCCCCCCACCGTCCTGGACGTCCGCACCTGCGGCGAACGCGAAACGGGATCCATCGAAGGATCCCTCCACATCCCCCTGACCGAACTCCCCGCCCGCCTCGACGAGATCCCCACCGACCACCCCCTGGTCGTGCACTGCGCCAGCGGCCACCGCTCCTCCATCGCCGCCAGCCTCCTGCGCCACCACGGCCACCCCGACGTCTCCGACCTCCTCGGCGGCTACACCGCCTGGCACATCCTCACCCACCCCGCCCGGGCCTGACCCCAGCCGTCCCGCTTCACCTTTGTCCGGGCCACGGAAGCGGGACGTGGCCGTGGTGGGGCTCGGAAAGGTGAGTGTCGGTCACTGCTGCGGCAGCGCGAGCAGTCGGGCGTGCAGGCGTTGTACATCCCGGCTGCTGGCGATGTTCCGGTACTGGTCCTTGCTGGCGGAGTACCAGCTGGCGGCAGCCTCGGGCAGCCCGCGACGTTCGGGGTTCCTGATGCGTCGAGGGGGGAGGCGGCTACAGGCGGACGGGCAGCGCGAGGCGTTCGATGCGGGCAGCGAGGTTGGGGTCGCTTTCGGTGCGGCCGAGCCGGCATATGGTGGTGGTGCGTACCGAGGTGGCCTTGACGCCGCGCATGCTCATGCACAGGTGCTCGCCGGTGGTGAAGACGGCGACGTCGTCGGTGGCGGCGGCCTTGGCGAGATCGTGGGCGACGTCGCGGGTGATGCGTTCCTGGAGCTGGAGGGCGTGGGTGTGGGCCTCCAGGTGCCGCACCAGTTTGGACAGGCCGAGGACGGCGGTGGCCGGCACGTAGGCGATGGAGACGTCGAGGCGGAAGGGGAGCAGATGGTGCTCGCAGACGCTCCACGCCTCGATGCCGGTCAGCAGGACGAAGTCGCCGAACCGGCCCTCCTGGGCGAAGCTGGTGTCGAGCCTGCCGGGATCGTGGTCGAGGAACTCGCCCCACCAGTCGGCGAACCGGCGGGGCGTGTCCTTGAGACCGTCACGGTCGGGGTCTTCGCCGAGGGCGAGCAGCAACTCGCGGGTCAGCTCTTCGACGCGCGGGCGGTCGACCGGGCGGCGGCGCTGGGCTTGCACGGGTATGGACGTCATGGTCATCCCTTGGGGTGAGTTGACGGTAGGTGGGCCGCGAAGTGCGGCGTGTCAGAGGTGGGCGGCGCTCGGCAGACAGCCGAGGATCGGTACAGCGGTGAACGCCTCGGCGTACCGGGTTCCGATGCGGGCGCCCCAGAGCCGGCCGAGGTTCTCGGCCATGGGCCCGAAGTGCTGCTCGATCGGCTGGCTCACGTGCTCGCGCAGCGCGGCCATCTTGGTGTCGAAGGTCGCGGTGGTGTCCACGATGACGTCGGCGCGCACCGGGCCGTCGAGAGTGAGCGAGTTGTAGGTGTCGCAGGTGTAGAAGCGGCTCGGCCGGCCGGTGGCGATCCGAGGCTCGGGCACGGCCGCGAGCACGGCGGCGGCGACGGCCCGGTGCTCAGGGTGAACGTCGTTGAGCGGGTGGGTGATGACGACGTCCGGCTCTGCCTCCAGCAGCACTTGCTGCATGGTGGCGTGGTCGAGCCGGGGCACTTGGCGTAGTTCGGCCCCGAGGACGGCGGCGCCCTTGCGGGCCTCGGCGTCGCGGAGTTCGTCGCGGTACGGGACGACGATGGTGACGGCGGCGCACCGGGAGTGGAGGGCGAGGGTGGCGCCGGCCCACAGTTCGGCGTCGTCGGGGTGTGCGAAGGCGGCCAGGACCGAGCCGGGCACGGCATCGCTCACCACAGCCCCAGCTTCTCGACGACATCGGCGGGCTTCGGCAGCTGGGGGCTGGCCTCGCCGCGGAGGGCGACGGGCACGTCCAGGTCGCGGCGCACCGTGATCATCGCCTCCCAGCGCAGCACGTCGGCCCAGGCGGTGGTGATCGCCGCGCCCTTGGCGCCGGTCAGCCGGCCGGAGCTGGACAGGTCATGCAGCCGCATGCCGTCGCGCAGCAGGGTGGCGGCGACCTTCGGCCCGACGCCGCGGACGCCGGGGATGTTGTCGGACTTGTCGCCTGTCAGGGCGCGGAAGGCCGGCCACTGGGCGGGAGTGACGCCGTAGCGGGCGAGGACCTCTTCGGTCGTGATGATTCGCTGGGAGGACTTCCGGGAGCGGTTGAGGACCCGAACGCGGTCGTCTAGGACCTGGTAGAAGTCCATGTCCCGCGACATCACCAGGACCGGCCGGGAGGCGGCGGCCCGGGTGGCGAGGGTGGCGATCACGTCGTCGGCTTCGGCGTTCTCGATCTCGACCCACCGGATCCCGTACGCGTCCAGGCCGTCCTTCACCGGGGCGAGGAACTGCAGCGGCTTGAGCGCCTCCGGTGTCGCCTCCCGGTTCGCCTTGTACTCCTGGTCGGCGGCGACGCGCTCGGCCGTGCCGTGCTCGCCGTCGAAGACGACCAGGACCTCGGGCTGTGCGACGTCGAGGTCGTCGCGGACCGTGGCGCGCAGCAGGGCGAAGAAGGCGAACAGGCCGGTCAGTTCGCGGGTCTTGTCGCGGGAGAAGATCGGGGCAGGGAAGCCGAAGGTGCCGGCCCACAGAAGGTTGAATCCGTCGACGAGCAGCAACGGAGCAGGGGTTGCTGGGGTTTCGGGCATCACGACACCGCCTCCAGGAAGAAGTCAGCGATTCGGCGCGGCTCGAACTGGGCCGCCTGCCGATACACGGTCTGTGTAGTCGCGGCGTACAGTATGTCATCTTCCAGCAGGGTTTGGGCCGCCTTGTGGAGAGCGGTCGGGCCGTCGTCGTGGTCGACGAGGAGGTGGTCGCCGTCGCCGGTCGGGCTGATCAGGGCGGGCAGGTTGCCGACCCGGTAGGCGACGACCGGGGTGCCGACGCTCATCGCCTCCAGCGCGACCAGGCCGAAGGTCTCCTGGTGGCTGGGCACGATCACCACCGCCGCGCCGGAGAGCCAGGGAAGCACCTCGTCCCAGGCCAGCGCCCCGCGCAGACGGACGTTCGGGGTCCGGGCGGCTGCTTTCCTGCAGGCGTCGAGGAGTTCGGACTGGGATCCCGTACTGTCCTCGAACCCCGCTTCGGCGAGGGCTACTTCGAGGGGCCGGTCCCAGTCGGAGGCGGCCTCCAGCAGGTCGAGTGCGCCCTTCTCCGGCCCGAGCCGTGCGAGGACGCGTACCGGGCCGCTGCGGCGCAGCTGCTCGCGGAGCTCCGGCGCTGGTGGTGCCACGATGGGGTTGGGCATGAGTGCGTTGGGGACGACGCGGAGGTTGCGCGGGCCCCAGCCGGCCAGCTCGTCGCGCATGACGGCGGAGGGCACGAGGACGCGGGTGGCGCGGGCGAGTGCGGGCCCGGCGTCGAGGGTGTGCGGCTTGACGTGGGCGGCGAGGGCCCGGCGAACGTGGCCGGGGATGTCGCCGCGCAGGCGGCCGAGGCCCCACAGCGCGTCGGTGAACAGGACGGTGTCGATGCGGTGTTCGGTGATCAGGTCCCGGATCTGGCGGGTCAGCCTGGTGTCCTGGTAGGTGACGGCGCGGCGCAGCACGTCGTCGTCGCACGGGAACTGCACGTCGTCGAGGCGCAATCGGGCGATGGTGACGCCGGGAAGGCCGGGGCCTTCGGGCTGGGGTGCGGCGGTGGCGATGACGGGCCGGTGGCCATTCCGGGCGAGGCCGAGGGCCAGCGCGGCCGTCGCGCGTTCGATGCCGGCCGGGGCGTCAGGGGTCCAGGAGACGAGGACCAGCAGGACGCCGCGGGAGGAGGGCTGGGTGATCACCGGGCGCTCACCCACTTCAGGGCGGATACGGGTTGGGTCTGGCCGCTGTGCGGTGTCTCCCAGGGGAAGACGACCCAGTCGTCGACGGTCCAGGCCCACCGGTCGGGGATCTGCGTGCACCCGCGGTTGCGGAAGAGTGCCGCCGTCATGATCTCGGCGGAGTAGTCGAGCCGGTCGTTCAGCGCATTGCTGACGGCGGTGAACGTCGCTCCGGTGCCGGCGATGTCGTCCACGAGGAGCACTGTCCCGGACAGGCGTCCGGGCAGGGAGTTGGCGAGCTGGACCTCGACGTCGCCCGTGGCCTGCTGGAACGGGGCGTCGCTCTTGTTGTGCCTGGCAGCGACGGTGTGGAAGGGCACTTTGAGGTAGTCGGCCATGAGGCGGGCCGGTTTGATCCCGCCGGAGGCGATGCCGATCACGCAGGTCACGTCCGGGTCGATCCCGACGACGGACTCGGCGATCAGGCGGGCCGCGTCGAAGCACTGGTAGTGCGTCGGCGCGAACGGGACGCGCTGGGCGAAGACCCGCCTGCCGGTGCGCGAGGAACTGGTCACGAGGAACCCCCGGACGTGGGCAAGCGCAGGTCGGCCGGGCCGGTGACGGGGACGAACGCGGAGATGCCGGTGGCACCCCGGGTGTTGCGCCAGGCGTAGCCGTCGGCGCGCAGGACGGTGAAGCCGCCCGCACTGGTGCGGGTGCGCAGCCGGACCCGGACGCCGTCGGGGACGGCGAGCGGGCTGACGATCTCCCGGGCCTGCTCGTCGGTGAGCATCTGCTCGGCGGCGAGTGCGGTGCCTTCGCCGATGGGGAGCATCTGGAGGAAGGTCACCCCGCCGGCACCGAGTTGGGCGGCGCGGTCCAGTAGTTCCTGGGCCTCGTGCTGGTTGGACCGCATGAGGACCATCTGGAGCTGCACGAACAGGCCTTCGTCGACGGCGGCGCGGATGCCCGCGACGGCGCGCCGGTAGCTGTCCTGGCCGCGCCAGCGGTCGTGGGTGGCCTCGGTGGCGCCGTCGAGGGAGACCCGGATCGCGTCGAGGGAGTCGGCGAGTCCCTCGGCACGGCGGGCGAGGTGCCACCCGTTGGTGGTGCAGCTGACCACGTTGGTGCCCTGGTGGCGAATGGCGCGGGCGAGCTCGGGCAGGTCGCGCAGCAGCAGCGGCTCGCCGCCGGAGATGTCCACGCCCAGCACCCCCGAGGCGGCGATGTGGCCGGCGAGGACGCGCCGCTCGGCCGCGGTGGACTCGCGCACGCTCTTGTCGTCGAGGCACTGCGGGCAGGCGAGGTTGCAGCGCACGATCGGGGACCAGCACATGCTCAGCGGGAAGTCGAGCGGCAGGACGGAGGGGTCGGCCTCGGGCCAGGCGGCCACCTGCCGGTCGTCCAAGGAGACGCAGCCGGCGGGCAACGGCCGGGGTGGCAGGTGGTTGGTGCCGACCGCGGGGTCGTGTACGACGGTGGTGCCGCCGAACGTGGCGGCGGCGAAGGCGCGGATCATCGGGTGATCACCTCGGCGTCGGTCAGGTGCTTGTCAGCGGCGGTGACGAAGGCGTCGCCGCGGTCGACGGGGGCGGGGAGGGACAGCAGGTGGCGGTAGTGGGCGAGCGTCGCGGGCCAGGAGGCGAGCTTGGCCTGCCACTGGGCGGCGGCGTCCGGCGGATCGAGGTGGAAGCCCACGGCCTGACGCAGCGGGACCACGAGGCAGCCGGCGGCGATCAGGGCCGCGCCGAGGTGGGTGTCCTCCATGCCCCAGCCCAGCGCCCCGAACTCCTCGTCGAAGCCGCCGACGCCGACCAACTGCTCGCGCGGAACGGCCAGCAGCGCGGTGACGACCATCCGCGGCAGATCCCAGTCGTAGTAGGACCGGCCGTACCCGAGGGTCTGGAAGTCGTTGGTGGCATCCAGCGGGCGCCCATCCAGCGCGTCGGTGAGCGTGAGGCCGGAGTACGGCAGGACCTTGCCCACCGGGGGTTTCCAGGTGACGCGGTGGTCGGCACCGAGGAGCGGGGGTGCCTTGGGCAGCAACGGCTCACCGCAGGGCGACGCACGATAGGCGACGTTGTGCCGGAACCCGGTCAGCACGGTGTCGGCCGCGGCGCGCACGGCGACATCGGCGAACACGTGCGGCGGCAGCACCATGTCCGCGTCGACGAACAGGACGGTCGGTGCCTGGGTGAGGCGGACACCGGCGTTGCGCGCCGCCGCCGAGCCGCGTCGCTCGGCCAGGCGCACCGCGGTGGTGACCACCGGGTGCCGGCGGGCGATCTCGAACGTCGCGTCCGTGGAGGCATCGTCCACGAGGATCACCTCCACGTCGGCCGCGTGCTGCTGCGCGCCGAGCGCGTTCAGCACCGTCGGCAGGGCGTAGGCGGTGTTGCGGGCCGGGATCACTACCGACATCGTCCGGCCGGCGGCGGCCTGCGCAGGGGTGGGCTGGTGCCAGTTCAGACCGGTGCGCTCGGTGAACCCGGTGGTGAAGTACCGGTGGGCGTTGGCCTGGGTCTTGAGCGCGTCCGTGAGGCTGATGTTCATCACGGCCACCTCCATTCGTCGAGCACGGCGGCGGCCTGGGGCCAGCCGCGGGGGTCGGAGATCCAGTGCAGGACCGGGCGCTCCGGCAGGGCCAGGAGGTCGGCGAGCAGGACCAGGTAGTCGGGTTCGAGGACCAGCAGCACCCGTTGGGGGATGCCGTGGGCGGCGAAGTCGCGCCGCAGCTGCCCGTTCACGATCATGCGCAGCCCCTTGACCCGGTCGGAGTCGAGGCGCTGGTCGTACGAGGCGATCAGGTCGTCCGCACGCACCAGGCCGAAGGCCGCGGACAGGAAGCGGATCCGGCTGCGCGCGTGCGGGTGATCGGCGAAGCGGCTGTGCAACTGCGGCGCGATGCCTCCGGCGTACCGCTCCAGGGCGGGCAGGAGGCCGACGTCCGGCGCCTTGCGGCGCGAACAGCCCGCGATCACCAGGTCGCCGATCACGCCGCCCTCACCACCCGGAAGCCGATGCCCGGCGAGCTGAGCTCGGCCGGAGCGGCGTTCAGGAACGTGCACCGGGCGTACAGCGGCAGGGAGTTGTAGGAACCGCCGCGGATCACAAAGCCGCCGCCGATCGTCTTCGAAGCAGTCCACTCCCAGCAGTTGCCCGCCATGTCCCACAGCCCGGTCGGGGTCCGGCCCCCGGGGTGGGAGTTGACCGGGGTGAGCCGTCCGCAGAGGTCGCGCAGGTTCGCTCGTCCCTCGGCCGGCTCCTCGACTCCCCACGGGTACCGTCGGCGCTCGGGCCCGGAGGCCGCCCACTCCCACTCCTTCGACAGCGGCAGCCGGCCGCCCAGGTCTGCCGCGATCCGGGCCGCCTGCGCGTGGGCCACCCCGACCAGCGGCCGGTGGTCCGGAGCGAGGCCGAGCTGGGCCGGGGTGACCGGGGTCGCCGTCCACTCCAGGTCGACCACCTTCACCGGCTTCTTCCGGTCGCCGAACAGGCAGACACCGCCCGGCACCGGCACCCAGGCGAGCCTGTGGTCGATGAGGTTCGTCGTCATCGCTGCCCCTTCATCCGGCGATCAGGAACAGGTCTTCGGCGTTCACGCCGGCCCAGACCTTGGACTTGGCGAGGTTGGGCCGCAGCCCACAGCGCGCCAGCGCGCCGGTGAGGGCTTCGAGGGCCTCTCCGGCCTGCTCGGCGCCGCCGCAGAAGACGCAGTAGTTGTCGGCGAACCGCACCGTGCGCAGCCCCGCGAGCCTCGCGTCCGCCCGCGACAGCCGCAGGTTGATCAGCAGCGGCGCGAGCGCCGTGCCCGGGACGAGCGGCCACGGCAACGGCTCCAGCACCCGCTCGAACAGGCGCAGGAACGAGCCGTCCGCCACGTGCTCGGCCAGCCAGTCGGTGACCTCGGCCGCGCACGACCCCTCCGACACCCGCCGCACGTCCACGTCCGCCACCCACCGGAAGCCCTCCCGTAGGTGCCGGTCGGAGTCGCGCAGAGCGGTGACCCGGTTCCGCCCGGCCCGGTAGCCCGAGACCCAGTCGGCGAACGCCCGCTGCTCCAACACCGGCTCGATTGCGGACCGCATCGCCCGCTGGACGATCCGGTCCGCCACCGTCGGGATCACCGAGGGCATCGCCTTGCCGGTGTAGGTGGTGATCGCCACCTCGCGCAGCGGACCGGGCCGCCAGGAACCCGTCCGAAGTTCCTCGGCCAGGGCTTCCAACCGGCCGTCCATGCCCTGCCGGAACTGCGCCCAGCTCATCCCGTCGGCGCCCGGCGACCCCGCGCGGCGCATGCAGGCCCGTGCGGCGGCCTTCAGGTGTCGGGGTTCGATGAGGAAGGACATCAGCGAATGTGCGCGCGCGGGACGGGAGTTGGCTATAGTAGGTCGTGCCTGGACGGCATGCAGGATCCCGCTCCCCACTGCACCGCATACTTGGCCGCTACCCAACACGCGCGGCCTCGGGGAGCCGGAACGACCGCGCCGTCCAGGTGCTTCGCTGCTCTCACCGGCCACGTTCGGCCTCCCAGAGCAGCGTGTGCAGCCGCGGCGTCAGGTTCCAGCCCCGCCCCAGAACCTCGTCCGCCAGCTCCCGCATCGTGCGCAGGACCACCGCGCTGTTCGCCCCCTCCGGCATGACCCACACGTCGGGAAGCGAGAACTCCTCCACCAAGGAGGCGACTTCGTCGAGCTGGCCGGCCTCGTGCACGACGAACTTGAACCGGGCCTTCCCGCAGGCGGCCAATGCCTCCAGCGCCTCCGGGACGATCCGCCGGTCTCCAGGCGCGGCGAAGGCCTCCAGCTTCGGCGACACGTTGAACGCCGCGACCGACTCGACCAGCTCCGGCCGCGGGACGATGGTGCCGTTCGTCTCCACCTCCACCCGGCGGCCCGACAGCAACTGCATCAGGTCGATGAGCTGGGGCTGCTGGAGCAGCGGCTCACCTCCGGTGACCACCACCAGCCGGGGCGAGCGGGCCATCACCCACGCCGCCAGATCCTCGACGCCGTGCCGCGTGGACACCTCCCGCGGGTCGAACCGGGACCAGTCCCACGTCTCCGGGGTGTCGCACCCCGGACAGTGGAGGTTGCACCGCGACAACCGGACGAACAGCGACTGCTGCCCGACGCTCGGACCCTCGCCCTGGAATGTCGGCCCGAAGCACTCCGCCACCAGCAGACCCCTGCCGCCGACGACCTCACCCCCGGACACGCTCACCGCTCCTCCAGCACGAACTCGGCCCAGCTGCTCGCCGTTTCCGACACCCGCACCGACACCAGCCGGCCCGGCAGCGAGGGTTCCACGTGCTCCACGAACCAGCCGGCCAGCCAGGCGGCGAGGTTCTCCGATGTCGGGGCGACCGACAGGACGTCGTTCAGCACCCGGTGGTCGAGTGTGCTGTCGATCAGCTTCTTCACCGGGGCGAGCTCGCCGAAGTCGGTGACGAACCCGGGCGGCACCAGCCGGTCGGCGGTGAGAACGAACTCCACCGCGTAGGAGTGGCCGTGCATACGCGCGCACTGGTGTCCCTCCGGCAGATCGGGCAGGGAGTGGGCTGCCTCGAATCGGAAGGTCTTCCCGATCCGGTGCCGACCGGTCGCGGCGATCCCGTTCATCGGTCCGCCCCGGTGGGCGCGACGGCGTACTGGGTCGGGTCCTCGACCTCGGCGAGCACGAACGCCTCGATCCGCTCGATGCACGTTCCGCACGTCCCGCAGTGCAGCTCGCCGCCGCGGTAGCACGACCAGGTGTCCGCGAACGGCACACCGATCTGGTCGGCGACCCTCACGATGTCCGCCTTCGTCTGGTCGATGAACGGCGCCAGCAGCCGGAAGCCCTCGGCGATGAACCCCTCGTTGCCGACCCGAGCCACCTCGCCGAACACGTCGAAGAACTCGGTGCGGCAGTCCGGGTAGACGGTGTGGTCGCCGGCGTGGGCACCGAACGCCACCGCGTCCGCCCCCGCGGTGACTGCCGCACCCACCGCGACCGAGAGCATGATCGCGTTCCGGTTCGGCACCACGGTGCTGCGCATGCTCTCGGCGGTGTAGTGGCCGTCGGGCACCTCGACGCACGGGTCCGTCAGCGCCGATCCCGACAGCAGGCGGCCGAGGCCGCTCAGGTCCACCACCTCGTGGCGGGCGTGCAGACGGTCGGCTGCCTGCCGGGCGAAGCCGAGCTCTTTCCGGTGGCGCTGCCCGTAGTCGAAGGAGAGCAGCGTGAGCCGGCTTCCGCTGTCGGCGAGCCAGTACGCGACGGTGGTGCTGTCCAGCCCACCGGAGGCGATCACCACCGTGTGCTGCGGGGGAGCGTGTTCAGTCATCTCCATACGTCTTCCTCGTAGTCCTCCGCTGCCGGAGGTCGGAGTGAGTCCGGCTGTTGCACGCCCGTGATGGGCCAGCCGATGGGCCGGCGATGCACGGACGGGCCGTAGCCGGTTTGGACGCGAGGACCTCGCCCCTGACGATCCAGGGCGGAGCCGTTGTCAGATGGTGGGCAGAGCAGGCGCGCGACTGCGAAAGCGAAGCAGCCCGCCCACCACGTGAATTCCGCGGTGATGTCCCGAAGCCGCTTGGCTAGGTCTCTCCGACGTCGGGCGCGGAGCGGGTGGGGGCCTGCCCATGCGCGACGCCTTGGTGCTCCACCTCGTGGTCGACGAGCATCCCCACGAGGGCGATCACGAGGACGTTGCCCAACAGCCACAGCGTCCACATGAACGTCTCCACAGGGTCGCCGGGCTCTGCGCCCCGTGCCCTGGTGGCCGGACCGGGCGGACGCCGAGGCGATTTCGTGGTCGGCGCATCCGTGGCGAGGTGCGAGACGGGCCCGCCCTTGAGGTCGGGAACGAGCCTGACGTCGGAGACGTCGACGGACGGATCCGCCGGGGCCCGTCGCGGTGCGGCCGGCTGGGGAGCGGGCACGGGACCGGTCGGGGGAGAGAGGATCGTGGTCATCGGCTTCCTTGTCTGGAGAGCTGCTGAGCCGGGTGGTGGTGGTGCCCCGGGCACAGCCGGAATGCGCGAGACGCCGAGGTGCGTCCGGCTGCGGCAGTGCGGAGGGTCAGCCCCGATCCAAGGTGGGAAATCCTTGGGGCTCATACGGAAGCACCTGCCAAGCCCAGTGCAACAGTGCAGACTTGTGGCAACGTGTAGCAGTGATGTTGAAAAGGTGCCGATGACCTGGGCAGTTGGCGGACCGGGAACTCTTGGGGGAATGCGATGACACGATGGGGACGGCTCGCCGTGCAGCGCAGGGCGGCCGGCTACACCCAGGAGCAGTTGGCGAGACTGATGGACGTCGACCGCACAACAGTCCATCGCTGGGAGAAGGGCACGGCGACGCCGCAACCGTGGCAGATGCCGAAGCTCGCGAGACTGCTGAAGGTCTCCGCGACCCAGTTGCGCTCCCTGCTCCCCGGAAGCTCGGATACTGTCGACGAGCCGGCAGTCACCCCGAGGGAGGACGACGGTCGAACGGAAGTGGTCCACCGGCACAGTCAGGGTGAGCAGACGACGGCGCCCGTCGCGTCTCCTTTGGCACAGGCGGACGGTCTGGTCGCCGACTGGCTGTCCGTCAGCTCCCTGATCGAGGGAACTGCAACGTCGCTGCCGGTGACCGAAGCCGATATCGGTGCCGCCGAGGGAATGCTCGATCTGTTCCGTCAGCTCGACCACACGCACGGGGCTCGGCAGTACCAGCGACAGGTCAGCTCCTACATCGACAACGAACTCGAAGCGCTTCTTCGCCGCCAGGCCGCAGACGAATCGGTCGCTCGCCGGCGTGCAAGGCTCACGGCCGGATTCTGCGAGCTCGCCGGATACCAGGCGGTCGACACCGGAAGCCCCGACCAGGCCCAGGCGTACTACCGGCGCGCGCTCACCCTGACGGCTGTGACCAATGACCAGGCGTACAGCGCCTACCTCGTGGCGGTGAACCTCGGGCACCTCGCGCTGCACTGCGGCGAGCCGGAGACCGCCCTGCGTTGGGCGGCCTCGGCCCAGGCAGCGGCCGGGACTGCCGCGAGCCCGGCAACCCGGGCTGCCATCACCGCGGTCGTGGCTCGCGCGAACGCCAGGATGCGCAGGGAGACCGAGGCGACCAAGCTGATCATCCAGGCCGAGAAGCTGCTCGACACTGCTGACCACCAGGACGAGCCCACCTGGATCCGCTACTTCAACCACGCCTACCTCGCGGACGAGGTCGCCCACTGTCTCCACGACCTCGGTCGCGCCCCGGCCGCGAGGAGCCAACTCGCCGAGGCCCTCAGCGGTGTCGGCGAGGACCGGGTCCGCCGGCGAGCGATCGATGCCGCCCTGCTCGCCGCCACCTGGCTGCGTACCGGGCACCTCGACCGGGCGTGCGCGGCCGGCCGGGACGCCGTCGCCTATGCCGCCAGGACAGGGTCAGGCCGGTGCATCGAGCGGGTGGCCGGCGTCCTGGCCGACCTGCGGGCCCACGACGACTACGCCCCGGCCCGGGAGCTTCGCGAGTTCGCCCGGGTCGTGCTGCCCGAAGCCGACGGCATGGCCGTCACGCTCTCGGGCGGCTCATGAGGCGGCGGTAGAAGTCGAGTTCGGCGCGGAGGGCCTGTTCCCGGGCGGCGGGCGCTGACAGGTAGTGGTCGCCGCCGTCCAGCATCAGGCTGTCGTGGCCACCGCCGAGGGCGGCCAGGTCCTGGGCGAACTGCATGGCCTCCTTGGCGGACGTGATCGTGTCAGCGGTTCCGTGGATCACTAGCACGGGACAACGGATCCGTTCCGGCGTCACTGCTCCGGCAGGCCCCCGCAGCACGGCCGAGTGGGGACGCTGGAACTCCGGGACGGACAGCTCCCACCGTGCGGGGTCGATGATTGCCGAGGTGGCCGTCGCGCCGGCGAACGGCCCGGGACGACTCGCTGCCTGGAGCGCCGTGTACCCGCCGGCGCTCGCGCCGCTGATGAACATCGCCTCGGGCAGTGCCGCGCCGGTCGAGCGCAGGTGCTCGGCCACCGCGGCACAGTCCTCGACGTCGTACTCGCCCCAGTGGCCGTGCAACGCCTGCCGGAACGCACGACCCCGGCCGGTGCTGCCCCGGTAGAGGACGTCGGCGACGGCGAATCCGTGACTGACGAAGAACTGGGTCGTCCAGTCCAGCCGCAGGGGCACATCGTCCGTCGGGCCGGGGTGTGCTCGCACCAGAAGCGGCACGGGTGCTGCCGTCTCTGCCGGTCGGTGGAGCAGGAAGCTCACACGGCCGTCGCCACCCCGGGCGGTGTCCATCGACGGCGGGACGGGCGACCAGGGCGGGGCGGGCACGCACCCAGTGCTTATCGGGACAGCCGGGGCGTCGGCTTGTGCCGTGAGGTCGAGCGACCACAAGCCCGGGGCGGACGACGGGGTGGAGCCGATCACGGCGAGCCGGCCGTCGTCGACCGCGATGTACGGCTTCACCGAGGTGAGGTTCGGGCCGAGCCGGCGCCGACTGCCTGTGGGATCGACAGCGACGAGTTCGGTGGAGAACCCGTTCAGTATGGTCAGCACGACGGTGCCGTCGGGGGCGAATCCGTACGACTGGTAGCCCGCCTCCCAGGGTGCCGGCGCACAGTCCGCATCGGTGGGCAGGACCGCCGTCACCGTGTCGTCGCGAAGCCGGTAGAGGTTCCACCAACCCGTTCGGTCGGACATGAAGTACAGCAGTCCGTCGGGCCCCCAAGACGGCTGGACCACGGACTCCGAGGAGCCGCCTGCGACGACCCGACCCGCTCCGGGGCGGCCGGATCGGATGTCGGCCAGCAGGAGGCGGCAGCTGTCCCAAGGCATCTGGTCCCGGCCCCACTCCAGGTACGCCAGGGCGTCCCCTGCAAGGCGGGGACAGGAGAGGAATTTGGAGGAGCGAACCAGGATCTGAACGTCTCCGGCCGGAGTCACCGCGACGATCTCGTCCGCAGCGCCGTCACCACGGACCGCGAACACGCTGCCCTCGGGGCCCGGAGTGAGGTCGCCGTAGTGCTCGGAGCCACGGACGGGAACGATCCTGTCCGGCGCGCGGCCGAGTGGTTGGCGGAAGAGGGAACCGCGGTCCCCGATGAACCACACCGCGCCCTCCACCACGGCGAAGCTGCCGCCGCCGTAGGCGTGGAGCTCGCCCCCGACGGAGAAGTCGGACGGCGTCACCGCGGAGGCATTGCCGGATCGCTCCAAACACATCACGCGCCGGACCCCGCCGTGATCGGGGTCGGACTGCAACCACCACAGCGATCCTGCCACGGCCTGGAGTTCGTCGTACGCGACGACCTTCCGCGCGACCCACGCGGGTGACAGCCCTGTGTCCTGAGACCTCATGGGAGGGATCCTGCCGAATCACGCCGGTAAGTGCCACCGCCATAAAGTGACCGGTACACGACGTTGGGACGCCCGGTCCGAGTTCGGAGAGAGGCTGGGAGGGTTCCGGAATCCTCAGCGCTGCCACCCGGTTCCGTTCACGGGTGGCAGCGCTGGGCAGGCTCGGCGGCTGTGGGCTACATGGCAGCCGCGATCGGGCTCGTGGTCAGCTCGCTGATGCTCTCGGCCGCCTCGCGGGTGTGGTAGATCAACGGGCGCAGGTCGGTGGGCATATCGGCGGAGCGCCGAAGCAGGAGGACAGAGCCCATGATGGAGTCGTGCCACAGGACCGGGGCGGAGACGGAGTCCCAGCCGGGCATGCACTCCTGACGGCCGACTCCGAAGCCGAGGTGGCGGATCTCGTCGAGGGATGCGTTGAGGGCGTCGTTGTCGCGGATCACGCCGGGGCCGGCGGTCGGCGGGACCTCCTCGGCGAGCACCAGGTCCTGGATGGTCTGGGGCAGGTAAGCGAGGATGACTCGTCCGGAGGCGCCGGTGCGCAGAGAGCGGGAGACGGAGACGACGTCCTCGGCGGACATGCCGACTTCGGCGGGATCGATGTCGCCGATGACGTAGTCGGTGCACAGGCGCTTCGCGCCGCCGAAGGGGGAGAGGACGTAGAGCAGGGCGAGGCCGCTGGTGGCGGCGTGGAGGCGTTCGAGGATGGTGTGGGTGGACGCGGCGCTGGGGGAGTGGGCCATGGCCTGGACACCGGCGCGGGCGGTGCCGGTCCCGAGGCGGTAGCGGCCGCGGCCGATCTGTTCGAAGACGCCGCCGGTGACACCGGTCTTGAGGATCCGGTGGGTGGTGGCGTCGTCCAGCCCGGCGGTGGCGGCGATGGCGCGCAACGAGTGCACCTCGCCGGAGAGCTGGGTGAAGGCCCGCTGGACGGCGAAAGCGCGGGCCGCGAGTGAGGACGGCGGCTTGCTTGGTGCCTCGTCCTGGTGCTGCTCGGGCACTGCGTCGGGCGCGGGCGTGGTAGTGCTCGTCATGTTCGGCTTCCGGGGGATCGTCGCGTCGTCCGGCGACGGCGCGAGGGGGACGTTCCGCGGTAACCCGCCTGGGGCAGGCGTACGGGAGGGCAGCCGGTCAGCGGTCGATGTCAAGGACGATCTTGCCGGTGGTGAGGCGGGCGGCGAGGTCGTGGTGGGCCTGACGGGCCTGGCCGAGCTTGTACACCGGGCCGTTGAGCGGCTTGAGCCAGCCTTCGGTGACCGCCGTGAACAGCGCGGACATCGAGTCGTTGATGTGGGTGCGGGAAGCGTAGAGGTTCGGCAGCCAGAAGCCGCTGACCGCCTTTGACCCGGCGAGCAGGCTGGTGATGGGGACGAGGCCGTTCGCACCGGTCACCGAGCCGAAGACCGCGAGGCGTCCGCGGGGGGTGAGGGCGGCGAGGGTGGCGTGGACGACGTCGCCGCCGGTCATCTCCATCGCGGCGGTGACGTGGCCGCCGGCGGCGTCGAGGATCCGCTCGGTGAGGTGCTCGGCGGTGGAGGAGTCGACGACGGCATCCGCCCCCAACTCTGCGGCGATCCGGCGCTTCTCCTCGCTGGAGGCCATGGCGACGACCTTGGCTCCGGCGTGCTTGGCGAGCTGGACGGCGAGCGAACCGACCCCACCCGCTGCGGCCGGAACGAGGACGGTGTCCCCGGTGGTGACTCGCAGGTCGGTGAAGAGCAGGTGCCAGGCGGTGTTGCCCTGGAGTGTGAGGGCGACGGCGTCGTGGTCGGCGATGCCGTCCGGAACCTCGAAGGCGAGCTTCCGGTGAACAACCGCGGTCTCGGCGTAGCCGCCGCCACGGCTGAGCGCGATGTAGCGGCGCCCGTCCTCGGCGATGCCGAGCACCTCGTTGCCCGGGACGAACGGGGCGGGCATGGGCGCGGGGTACGAGCCTTCGCGCAGGTGGACGTCGGCGTAGTTGACGCCGGCCAGCCGAGTACGGAGTCGAATGTGGCCGGGACGGCTCTCCGGTTCGGGCAGTTCGGTCGGCTCCAGGACCTCCGGGCCACCGAACTCCCGGACGGCTATTGCGCGCATCTTTATCAGCCCCAAGTATTGCATGTTGGATTGTCGGCGAGTTCCCGCTGGCGGGTCGCTCGGACAGCGAATATACCCGCCACGGAACGCCGGATTCTGTTTGCGCATATAGGGGCCAAGTCCATTGCTGGGATGGAGATTCTTGGCGAGTGGTATTCGTCACGTGACGCTGAGTATCGATGCCGGGGTGCTTGCTCACTGTGAGGATTCGGGGGAATTTTGCTACGCGCGACTGACTGCTCTGCTTGCGGAGCGTTACCTCACGCTTTGCGGGAAGATCATTTCTCAGTCTCCGAAAAAGCCTCCGTTCTTCCCGCGTAGATACCCTTGATTTGTTGACCTGTATCCGGGTCGCTACTTAATGTCTCCCTGTCGCCGCAATCGCGGGCCGCCTGCTTGATGGGGAATTAGGTAATGGAGCTTCAGCTTCGTCCGGCTGTGATTCGGGGCCGGGCCGACCGGTGCTTCCGGGCCTCGCAGCCAAGGGCAGAGTCACCGCGAGTGAGATCGGGCGCCCATTCATTCCCTGCGTACGGTGACCCCGGCTGTCGAAGGCCTGGGGACGGCGACCGGCTTCGGGCACTGACCGTCACGGGCGGAGGCCACCTGCCTGCGGGCTCTGCCGGAGCCTCGACCGCGTACGGAAGAACGGGATGGATCTGTCGGCCGCGTTGCCCCTATGGTGCTGCTCCCGCCGCACGGTCAGCCGGCGGCCAGGGGAGGACGGGCGGCTGAGCGCCGGCCCGGTGGGCCCCACATGAGACCGGCGTCCCGGAGCTACCAACTCCTGGACGCCGGACCCGACGCCCCGGAGGGTGTCGATTCACTACCCACGCGCGCAGCGGGACTTCTTCGCACGAGGACCGCCGCGCGTGCTCCTACGAAGCAGGGAGTATTGCATGCCCGCCGCACCCAGCGGAACCCTGGCCTGCCCGAACACGGACGCACGTCCACGCCTCGCCGCCAAGCTCGCGGACATGATCCCGGGCGCTGCCGCGGTCACCGTCGGCTTCACTGACCCGGTGACCCAGTGGCCCCACGCCTACGCCCGTGCCACCGACGCCGCCGGGCGCCCGATCCGGCTGAGCCCCGTCGCCAGAAGGGTCGTCGCGTGGTGGATCGTCCGGGCCCATCCGGACGCCGACTGGACGCGCCCGTACATCCTCGACCTCGCTGACGGGCAGCTCGCCGTCTGCGCGGACATCTCGGTCCGGGGGCGCTGACGTGGCACGAATACGGTCCGTCAAGCCGGAGACCTGGGTCTCCGAAACGCTGGCCGAGGTCTCCATCCCGGCGATGGTCACCTTCCTCGGTATGACCAACCACGCCGACGACCACGGCCGCCACCGTGACAGTGCGGCGATCGTCTACGGCCTCATCTGGCCGATGCGCGACGAGATCAACCGCTCAGAGGTCGAGGACCACCTCCGGCAACTCGCCTCGGTCGGTGCGATTTGCCGCTACACCGGCTGCGACGGCCGCAAGTACTTCCACTACCCGACCTGGCGCAAGCACCAGAAGATCGACAAGCCGAGTCTGTCCCGGCTGCCCGCGTGCCCGCACTGCGAACCGGAGCGGTGCGGCGTCTGCAAGGGCCCGTGCATCCAGCAGGCCGCCCTCGTCAGCACCCCGGGAACCGCAGTCGAGGGAACTGCGAGCACTCCCCGAGGGTTCGCCGAAACCTCGGCGAACCCTCCCGCAGCCCTCCAGCGGCTGAACGAGCCCCTCCCGGCGCCCGCCACGCAGACGGCTCCCGCCGCCGCGGAAGCAGCGGACCCGGCAGTCGACACCAACGGCGAGCCGGTTCCAGCCCTCCAGAAAACCGCAGGTCAGACGGCATTCGGCGAAACCTCCCCGAAGGTTCGCCGAAGCCTCCCGGAGCCCTCGGCGCCTGGATCTAGGATCTTGGATCCTGGATCTTCTTTCCCTACGGGGCGCCAGGCGCCCGACGCGGACACGGTCTCGGGCGGCCAGCTGATCGGCGAGTACGTCGCCGCCTGTGCGGAGCGTCCGCCGGGCAGCGTGATCGGCCACCTCGGCAAGGTCGTCAAGACCCTGCTGGACGAGGGCATCGCCGCCGACCACGTCCGCGCCGGGCTGCGGCGCTTCGCCGAGATCCAGGGCCACCCCTCCCGGCTACCGAGCCTGGTCAACGACGCCATGAACGCACGAGGCGCCGGTTTGGCGCGGCCGGGAATCCGGCCTAACGTGCCCGCTCACCAGGCGTGGACCAACCCGGTCGACGCCGTCGCCGCCTACGCCGAGGAGCTGTGATGCGCACCCGCCGCGACCCGCAGACTCTCGCCGCCGCCCCCTCGGTGCTCGACCGGATGGCCCGGATCCTCGCGGCCCGGGGCATCGACCAGCACGCGGTCGCCGCCCTCCCGGACGAGCCGGAGCCGTACTCGCCGGAGGAGGCCTTGTCCGCAGGGCTGCCGCCGCGCTACCGCGACGCGGTTGCCACCAACCCGCAGGTCCTGGCCTGGGTGCGGCAGGTCGCTGCCCAGGCCGCCGCCCCCAGCCTCGGTGCCCGCCGCCAGGTCACCACCGGCCCCAGCCTGCTGATGGCCGGAGTCGTCGGCGCGGGCAAGACCCACGAGGCGTACGGCGCCGTACGCCGCTTGGTCGAGGCCGGCATCGGTGTGCGCTGGCGCGCCACCACCGCCGCTGACCTCTACGCCGAACTCCGCCCCAGCACCGGAACCGACTCCGAGCGGACGCTCGCGGCCTACAGCCGGGTGCCGCTGCTGATCCTCGACGACCTGGGTGCCGCCAAGAGCTCGGAGTTCGTCGAGGAGCAGACCTACCGGCTGATCAACCGCCGCTACAACCACATGCTTCCAACCCTGATCACCAGCAACCTGCCGATCAAGGACCTCCGCACCTGTCTCGGTGACCGCGTCACCTCCCGGCTCGCCCAGATGACCACCCGGGTCGCCTTCGAGTCGGTCGACCACAGACGCCTCCAGCGCGCCGCCTGAGCCGCCGCCGCGTCCGGCAGCCCGACGGGCTAGCCACCCGACCTTCACCGACCCAGCGCACATCTTCGCCGACGCCGACCCCGCGCGCGGAGAGCGATCGGAGCAACCCCGCATGACCACCACGACCCGCCCTGCCCGCCACCGTGCCCTCGGCGACCACACCTGGCAGGACCAGGCTGTCTGCACCCCGACCGAGTACAACGCCGTCGACCCGGAGACTTTCTTCCCCGGGCCGGAGGACGCCGACAAGATCGCCACCGCCAAGGCCCTGTGCGCCCAGTGCCCGGTCGTCCGGGCCTGCCTGGACGCCGCCCTCGAAACCGGCGACACCCACGGAATCCGGGGCGGCCTCACCGAGGAGGAACGCGAACCCCTGCACGCCAAGATCAACGACCGCCTCGACTACAGTCGCGTCAACGCGACCCTCGTCGGACGCGACATCCACCTCACCAAGGCGGAGCGTCGCGCCGTCGTCCTCGCCGGATACCGCCAGGACGTCCCCGTCGAACGCCTCGCCTGGCTCCTCAAGATCAGCCCGGAGCACGCCCTCAAGCTCTACCGCGAAACCCGCCGCGCGATCCGCCACCGACAGATCGCCGAAAAGGCCTCCCGCACCGCCTCGGCCGACTGCGGCGCCGCCAGCACCGAGCAGCTGGTCCGCGACGCCTTCGGGACGGCCGCATGACCACCACCACCGCGACCAGCCCCACCGCCGTCCACGTCACCAGCTGGGACCGAGCCGTCGTCATCGCCCTCGGCGCCGCCGGCTGCGCGCTCTCCTACGACGCGCTGCAGCAGATGGCCATCGCCATCCACGTGAGGGGCCTCCTCACCTACCTCTTCCCGATCATCGTCGACGGCTTCATCGCCTACGGGGTGCGCGCCCTACTCGTCCTGCGCGCCGCACCGCTGAGGGCCCGCGCCTACGTGTGGACGCTCTTCGGCGCGGCCACCGGGACGAGCCTGTGGGCCAATGCCCTGCATGCCGTCCGGCTGAACGAGCAGAAGGCCACCTCGGGCCTTCGGCTGGGCGACACGGTGGTCGCGGTGCTGTCCACCATCGCCCCGCTCGCCCTGGCCGGAGCCGTCCACCTCTACATTCTCATCGCCCGCGGACCGGTCGGCCTCGCTGACCGGGAGGGTCACGGCGACCGGCCGGCCGAGGCCGACGCCGGTCAGGTCACCCCTGACCCCGGACAGGTCACCACCGAGGAGGTCGCACTGACCGAGCGGCTGGCGGTGCTGACCGCCGGTCAGGACGGTGCCGGTCGCCCCGCCCCCGGTCAGCCGGTCAGCCGCCCGGTCACCGCCCCGACGCCGAAGCCGCAGCCGACCCCGGTGAGCGCGGTCAGCCTGACCAAGCGCTCTGACCTGGGCGGTCACCCGGACACCGTCCGGGCGGTCACTGACCGACCGCAGGTCAAGCCGCCGGTCACCGCCTCTCCGGTCACCGACCGGGACGGTGACCGCCGCCCTGACCTGGACACCGAGGACCTGCTGAAGATCGCCCGGCAGGCGGTCAGGGAGGAGGACAAGCTGACCCGCCGGGTGGTCGCCGAGGCGATCCGGGGTCAGCAGATACCGCTGTCCAGCGCGACCCTGACCCACCTGATGGCCCAGCTGCGCGAACAGCACGGTCAGCCGGTCACCGCCGACCGGAACTGACCGACAGCCAACCGCCGGGGTGGCCGAGCAGGTCACCCCGGGCGGTCACCCACCCGCGCCACCGTCGAACGGGAGTACCCCACCATGCGCACCACCCCCGCGACCTGGGCCGAGGCGGACGCCTGGCTTGCCGTCCTCACCCGGCGCGGCCACCTCCACCGCGTCGAAACCGGCCCGGACGGCGCCCGCAGCGTCCAGCGTGGCCGGCACTCCCGCCCCTGGACCCTCCACCACCCCGTCCTCGCCCTCGACTTCATCGAGGAACTCCTCCTCGACATCCGCCAGCACGACACCGAGGCCAGCCGATGACCACCTACGCCCAGGACAGCACCACCCCTGGACCTGAGCGTGACCGCAACAGGGCTCCTGGCGGAGCAAGTTGTGGGGTAAGGAGTCCTTACCCCGCCTGCGCCCCGAACGGAGCGCAGGCACCCCGGTCGGCGGCAGACCCAGGGGGGCCTGCCGCCGACCGGGAAGTCGGCCCAGGGGTGCCGACCACAGAGGAGGAGGAGCAACAGCCGACCGCCGACCGCGCCACGCCGCGCCGACGCCTTCGCCAGAGCGTGCCGCGCGCCAACCGCGTCTGTCCCCGCTTCAGCGACCCCGAGTGGTCCCTCCTCCAGCACGCCGCCGCCCGAGCCGACCTCGCCCCCGGCGGCTACACCGCTGCCGCCGCGGTGGCTGCCGCCGCCAGCACCGACCCCAGCGCTGCCGTCGCTGACTACCGGCGCGGCATCCAGGAACTCATGGAGTCCAACCGCCAGCTCGGCGCCGTGGGCAACAACCTCAACCAGCTCGCCCACTACGTGAACGCCGGCGGCCAGCCGGGCGCCGAGCTCCGCCAGCTCCTGACCCGCGTCGAAGCCTCCATCGACGCGGTCGATGACGCCGTCGACTGGCTCATCCGCCGGTGATCCCCAAGATCCGCACCGGCACCGACCGCGCCTTCCCCCTCATCGACTACCTCTTCGGCCCCGGCAAGCACGAGGAGCACATTGACCAGCACCTCGTCGCCTCCTGGAACGGCTTCGCCCCCGACCCGGGCCCCAACCCGGAGCGCCACCAGGTCGCCAAACTCGCCAACCAGCTCGACCAGCCGGTCAGGGTTCTCGGCAAGCAGGCACCGGCCACCAGGATCTGGCACTGCTCACTGCGCACCGCCCCCGGCGACCGGCACCTCGACGACACGGAGTGGGCCACCATCGCCCGGCGCATCGTCCACGCCACCGGCATCGCCCCCGAAGGCGACACCGCCGCCTGCCGCTGGGTCGCCGTCCGCCACGCCGACGACCACATCCACATCGCCGCCACCCTCGTCCGCCAGGACGGCCGCCTCGCCGGCCTCAGCTTCGACAAGCGCAAGGCCCAGACGGAGGCCCGCCTTATCGAGAAGGAGTACGGCCTGCGCCGACTCAACCCCGGCGACGGCACCGCCGCCAAGAACCCCACCAGCCAGGAGCACTTCAAGGCCGAACGCACCGGCCGCACCGAGCCCCCACGCGAAACCCTGCGCGAAGCTGTCCGCCAAGCCCTCGCCGGAGCCGACAACGAGCAGGAGTTCTTCACCCGCCTACGCGAAGCCGGCCTGCGAGTGAAGCTGCGCCACGCCCCCTCCGGCGACGTCCTCGGCTACAACGTCGCCTTGCCCGGCGACCGCAACCGCACCGGCGAGCCCATCTGGTTCCCCGGGTCCAAGCTTGCCCCCGACCTCTCCCTGCCCCGAATCCGCCGCCGCCTCGACGCCGCACCCACCACCGGAACCCCGGAGCCGGACGACCGCCCGGCCCGCGCCGACCGTTCCGCTCCCGCCCGCCGCCGCCGGGACGCCGTCGGCATCGCCGAGAGCACTCTCGCCGTCCTCGACCAGGACGACGACGAAGCCGCCGCTCAACTCGTCGGAGCGGGCGAACTCCTCGACGCCCTCGCCCAGACCTCCCCGGCCGCCACCCGGACCGAACTCCGAGACGCAGCCCGAGCCTTCGAACGCGCCACCCGCAGCCACGTCCGCGCCGAGAACGCCGACATCCGCGCCCTGCGCTCCGCCGCCCGCGGCATCGTCCAGGCCGGCAGCGCGCTCGGCCGGGGCGAGGACGGCGGCGCCACCGCCATGGCCCTGTCGACCTTCGTCCTGGTCACCCTGGCCGCCGCCCGCTGGCACTCCGCCCGCGGCCATGCCCAGCAGGCCGCCGCCTCCCGCCAGGCCGCCGACCACCTGCGTACCGCCTACCAGCAGGCCGCAGCTACCCCGATGCGCACGATGCGCGAAGCAGGCCGAGCTCTGCCAGAGGCCGACCGCCGCCGCCACGAAATCACCATCCACACCGTCCTCGACAGCGACCGGCGGCCGTCGGCACGGGGCAGCGACCACGACGCCCTGGCCGCGGTCCTCGCCGAAGCCGAGAAGGCCGGCCACGACCCGAAGGCTCTGCTGGAGGAAGCCGCCTCCTGGCGCGAACTCGACACCGCCCGCAACCGCGACGACGTCCTGGTCTGGCGCATCCGCCGCATCGCTGACCTCCCCGCGAGCCCCGAGCCCCCGCACCAGGCCCCGGCAACCACCAGGAACGGCGCGAAGCCGGGCCGGACCGCACAGCGCATCGCACTGCAACCGGCCCAGCCCGCGCCTGACCTGCACCGTCCGACCCCGCGCCGCTAACCCCACCGGCCCGGCGGGCACAAACCCCTCGACACCCGGTCCCACCAGGTGTTACGCAAGAACCTGAGCACCGAATGGAGAGCCCGTGACCAGAACCGACGAGCGCACCACCACCACCACGAACCCGACCACCACCACCTCGGCCGCCTCCGACCCCCTTCTGCAGCTGGAGTACGACAGCCGACCCCCGAGCGGCCCGGACGCGGTGCGCCTCGTGAAGTGCCCCACCGAACTGGCGCTCCGCGGAGTGCCCGTCATCTGCCCCACCTGCCGAGCGCGCCGGGACTGGCTGCTGATCAACCACCGCCGCCACGTCTGGATCGGCTGCCGCTGTGGCACGGAGTGGCTGGAGCCGGAGATCACCCGCCGGGATTTCGACGCGATGATCGCCGACCCGACCTGGACGCACTACCGCACCCTCGATGAGGCCCGCAGCGTGCTGGGGTTCGACGGACTCTTCGCCGGGCTCTACCTGGAGTAACGAGCGGTATTGCATCGGATGCAACATCCGGCATGTGCTGCGCATGGTGGTGAGCTGCGACTTTACCGGGGGATCGGCTGGGGCCGGTCCCCCGGTTGGCGTTCCTGGCGGGGCGGGCGCAACCGATGCAACGATGTTGCGTTGGATGCAACGTGAACAGAGTGCTGGACCTGCCGGGAGCAGCCCATCCGGTGCTGGCCTCCGGGGTCGCCTATCTCGATTCGGAACCGGCTGCCGTCGAGGCGACGCTAGAGGGCTCGGCGCTGCAGCAGCGGGCCCGGTTTCTGGATGTTGAGCGGACGATCGCGCCGCGGCTGCGGCTGGTTCGGTGTTTCGCGGAGTACACCAACGAGTACCCGTGGCAGTGGACGCCGTTGGAGACGGAGCCGTTCATCGACAGCCTCCGATCGCGCCGGCAGGGTCTGGCTGTGTCGACGGGGCGGAGATACCAGGACGCGCTGCGGCTGTTATGCGGCTATGCCACCGATGGCCGGTACGGGTGGCTGGCTCGGTATCTGGACCTCTTCGTACGGTGCCGGTGCTGTTCAATGCGGCGGACGGACGGGTGGAGGAGACCCGGGCCCGCCGACGCAAGGGCGCTCTGGCCGCGCTGCGGGACGCGGTCGCATTGAAGACGGTGTACGCCTTCGGTCTGCGGCGCCGGAGAACGCGCGGGTTCGCCGATTCCCGGTCTCCCGGCAATAGGAACTCGAGCGTTGGCTTAGTGGGCTGTCGGAGCTCGGGTTCAGTGGTGTCTGGAGGTTGCCCAGCGGGGGCGTGGCGTTGGTCAGTGCTCCGCTGTCTGGCGAGGAGGGGCACCAGCTTCCTGCGTAGCGGCCCAGGTAGCGAGCAGGCGTAGGCCCTGTTCGCTGGGTGAGCCAGGTTCGGCGGTGTAGATCGTGAGGGTGAGGCCAGGTTCGGCGGCCATGTTGAGTCCTTCGTAGGCGAGAGTGAGGTCGCCGACCGCGTGGTGGTGGAAGCGTTTGGTGCCGGTGCCGTGGTGGCGGACGTTGTGGGTGCCCCAGCGGGTGCGGAACTCGTCGCTGCGGGTGGAGAGCTCACCGACGAGGTCGTGCAGGTCCTTGTCGTGGGGGTCGCGCCCGGCCTCGGTGCGCAGGATGGCCACCGCAATGTCGGCGGCCTGGTCCCAGTCGGGGTAGAAGCGGCGGGAGGCCGGGTCGAGGAATTGGAACCGGGCGAGGTTCTTCTGGTTGCCGGGGACGTCGTACACCTCGGCGTAGAAGGCGCGGGCGAGCTGGTTGGCGGCGAGCAGATCCATCCGACCGTTGCGGACGAACGCGGGGCCTGCAGTGACGGCGTCGAGCATCCACTGCAGGCTCCGGTGCGCCTTCCACTGGCGGCTGGTGCGCCGGCGGGGCCGGGCGAGGGTGTCGGAGCCGTCGGCTGCCTGGGCGAGGTGCAGCAGGTGGGCACGCTCGGCGTCGTCGAGCTGGAGCGCGCGGGCTACGGCCTCCAGGACCGCAGGTGAGACGCCGGCGAGGTTGCCGCGCTCCAGTTTGGCGTAGTACTCGACGCTCATGTCCGCGAGGGCGGCGACCTCGCTGCGGCGCAGGCCGGGCACCCGGCGGCGGCTGCCCGTCGGCATGCCGGCCTGCTCGGGGCTGATCTTCGCGCGCCGCGAGGTGAGGAACTCGCGGACCTCCTGGCTGTTGTTCACGCCTTCGACGGTACGGGCCGCCGGGCCCGGGAGGGATGTACTGCCGGTACACCCCTTGATGGTGACTCGCTGCGCGCACCGGAAGCGCCTTTCCTGGAGACGTGGCGCTCCCCGGCCAGCCCCGCCGGCCTCGGGCCCGCGCCCGACACGCATTCGGCAGTGGCCGGCACGCCCGGCTGTCCGCCCCGGAACACGAAGGAATCCCTCTCATGCGCGGCGCAGTCATCCACGCCCCCCGGGACGTCCGCTTCGAGACACTGGACGACCCGAAGATCCTCCACCCCACCGACGCGATCATCCGAACGGCCGTGACCTGCGTGTGCGGTTCGGACCTGTGGCCCTACCGCGGGGCGGAGCCGGTCGGCGACCCGCACCCGATGGGGCACGAGTATGTCGGCTTCGTGGAGGAGGTCGGCTCCGCCGTCACCTCGCTGCGGCCGGGCCAGTTCGTGGTCGGCTCGTTCGCGACCTCCGACAACACCTGCCCGAACTGCCTGCGCGGCTTCCAGTCGAACTGCGTGCACCGCGAGTTCATGTCCACCTGCCAGGCCGAGTACGTCCGTATCCCCAATGCCCAGGGCACCCTGGTCGCCATCGACGGCACCCCGGGCGAGGAGTTCTGGCCGGGTCTGCTGGCGGTCTCGGACGTGCTGGGCACCGGCTGGTGGGCCGCCGACGCGGCCGAGGTCAAGCCCGGCTCGACCGCGGTGGTGGTCGGTGACGGCGCGGTCGGCCTGTGCGCCGTGATCGCCGCGAAGGAGATGGGCGCCGAACGGATCATCGCCATGTCCCGCCACGCCTCCCGGCAGAACCTCGCCCTGCAGTTCGGCGCCACCGACATCGTCACCGAGCGCGGCGACGAGGGCGTGGCCCGGATCAAGGAACTGACCGGCGGCATCGGCGCCGACAGCGTCCTGGAGTGCGTGGGCACCGCCCAGTCCATGCGACAGGCCCTGCACTCGGCCCGACCCGGCGGCAGCGTCGGCTTCGTGGGTGTCCCGCACGGGGTCGCCGTCGACGGCCAGGAGCTGTTCTTCTCCCATGTGGGCCTGCGCGGTGGCCCCGCCCCGGTGCGCCGCTACCTGCCTGACCTGATCGAGCGCGTCCTGGCCGGCAGCATCGACCCGGGCAAGGTCTTCGACCTCACCGTGCCGCTGGACCAGGTTGCCGAGGGCTACCGCGCGATGGACGAGCGCCGCGCCATCAAGGCCCTCCTCAAGCCCTGACCGCGACGGTCGAACCGGCCGGGGCCCGGCGGCGGGCCACCGCCCGCACCGGGCCCGCAGGCCCCGGCCACCCGAGCCCCAGGACGACACCCATGCCCGCCCCGCTGCGCCACGCCCTGCTCCGCCTCGCCCCGCCGGCCGCACTGCTGTCGCTGGTCCTCGGCCACCTCGACGCCGACCCCGGCCGCCTGGCCCGCGCCGAGAAGATCACTCTCGAAGCCACCCCCTGACCCGCCCCCGCCCACGGAAAGAAGCCCGTATGCCCCGCCCCGTCGGCCCCGCCACCGGCAAGCTCCCCTTCGTCGTGTGGGTGCTCGCCGCCGGCACCTTCCTGATGGGCACCACCGAGTTCGTCGTCGCCGGGCTCCTCCCGGAGATCGCCGGTGACCTCGGCGTCGGTGTCTCCCATGCCGGACTGCTGATCACCGCCTTCGCCGTCGGCATGATCGCCGGCGGCCCGACCATGGCCCTGGCCACCCTGCGCCTGCCCCGGCGGCGGACCCTGGTCCTCGCCCTGGCCGTCTTTGCGCTCGGCCACGTCGTCGCTGCCCTCAGCACCGACTTCACCGTCGTTCTCGCCGCCCGCCTCGTCACCGCGCTGGCCACCGGCGCGTTCTGGGCCGTCGGCTTCGTCATCGCCACCGAAGCGGCGGGCCCCGGCCGCTCCATCCGCGCGGTGGGCGCCATGATGGGCGGCCTGACCCTGGCCAACGTCGTCGGCGTTCCCCTCGGGTCCGTCGTCGGGCAGGCCACCGGCTGGCGCGGTCCCTTCTGGGCCCTGGCCGTCCTCGCCGCCCTCGCCGCCTCGACCGTGGGCCGCCTCGTCCCCGACACCGGGCACCGGGCCGAGGTGTCGGCGCGTGCCGAGGTCCGGGCACTGCGGCAGGGCAGGCTGTGGTTGGCACTGGCCGCCGCCGTCCTGATCATGGGCGGCGTCCTGGCCACCTACACGTACATCACGCCGCTGCTGACCGGCCGCGCCGGCATCCCGGAGAACGCCGTGCCGCTGGTGCTGGTCGCCTTCGGCGCCGGCGCGCTCGGCGGCAACACCATCGGCGGGCGGCTCGGCGACCGCCGCCCCATGGCCACCACGATCACCGCCGCCGCGGCCACCGCGGCCGTCCTGCTGCTGCTCGTCCCGTTGTCCACCAACCCGGCGACGGCCGTCGCCCTGGTCTTCCTCATGGCCCTGACCGGCTTCGCCGTCAACCCCGTCGTCACCTCGCTGGCCGTCCGCTTCGCCGGCGACGCCCCCATCCTCACCTCCGCCCTGACCACCTCCGCCTACAACACCGGCATCGCCGCCGGCTCCGCACTCGCCGGCCACGCCCTCGGCACCGGCCTTGGCCTGACCGGACCCGCCCTCGTCGGCGGCATCCTCGCTGCCCTCACCCTCCTGCCGCTGGCCGCCCTCGCCCTTCGCGGAGCCGCCCGGCCCGCACCGGGCCCCGCCCCACGGACCGGCTCCGTGCCGCCACCGGCCGCCCCGCACGCCGCCGGCACACAGATCCCCGTCGGCCGGTGAACCCCGAACCTGTTGGGAGAACACCGCGATGAACCCCGTCTACGACTTCACCGGCCAGGTCGCCTTCGTCACCGGCGCCTCCTCCGGGATGGGCCTGGACACCGCCCGCGCCTTCGCCGCCGCCGGCGCGGCCGTCGCCCTCGCCGACCTCGACCGGCCCGCCCTCCACCAGGCCGCCCGCGAACTGGCAGACCAGGGCCACCAGGTCCTGGCCCTGCCCTGCGACGTCACCGACGAGCAGCAGGTCGCCGCCGCCGTCGACCGCACCGTCGCCACCTTCGGCCGCCTCGATGCGGCCTACAACAACGCCGGCATCCAGATCCCGCCCGCCGACGCCGCCGACGAGGACGCCGAGATCTTCGACCGCGTCCACGCCGTCAACCTGCGCGGCATCTGGGCGAGCATGAAGCACGAGCTGCGCCACATGCGCGCCCAGGGCAGCGGCGCGATCGTCAACTGCTCCTCCCTCGGCGGCCTGGTCGGCATCCCCGGCCGCGCCTCCTACCACTCCTCCAAGCACGGCGTGATCGGCCCGACCGGCAGCGCCGCCCTCGAATACGCCCCCCGCGGGATCCGCATCAACGCGATCTGCCCCGGCACCATCGACACCCCGATGGTCCAGGACATGATCGCCAACGGTGAGCTCGACCGCGCCGAAGCCGAGGCGAACCAGCCCATCGGCCGGCTCGGCACCGCCGAGGAGATCGCCCAGGCCGTCCTATGGCTGTGCAGCCCCGGCGCGAGCTTCGTCGTCGGCGTCGCCCTGCCCGTCGACGGCGGCTACGTCGCCCGCTGAACCCCCGAGCACTGCCAACACCTGAGAAAGGCCGACCGCCATGGAACTCGTCCAGCCCCAGCCCACCAGCAAGGCCCCCGCCGACTGGTTCACCGGAGACGTCTGGTGGGACGTCATCGTCGCCGGGCAGGAACCCTCCCGGATGCGCGCCAACCTGGTCCGCTTCGCCCCCGGTGCCCGCACCCACTGGCACGCTCACGCCGTCGGCCAGACCTTGCACGTCGTCTCCGGCACCGCCCTGATCGGCACCCGCGACGGCACCCTCTTCGAGGCCCGCCCCGGCGAGACGGTCAGCTGCCCGCCCGGCGAGGAGCACTGGCACGGCGCCGCCCCCGACCGCTTCATGGAGCACATCGCCATGTGGGAGGCCACCGCCGACGGCACCCCCGAGACCACCTGGGCCGAACCCGTCACCGACCAGCAGTACAACGGCCCCCGCACTCGCCAGCGGTAGCGGGCACCCCGCCGCCAGGCCGTCCTGACAGGCCGGCGACGGGGCGCCTCGCCCAGGCCCGTGCCCCAGTCGGTATCAGCTCTCCAGACGGCGCTTGCTGAGCCAGGCGACCATCTCAGGGTCGTGGTGGTCGAAGAACAGGGTCTTGCCGGTGTCGAGAGCCGCGATCTGCGCCAGCTCCTCGTCGGTGAGGGCGAAGTCGAAGACGTCGATGTTCTGCGCCATCCGGTCGGGGTTGACGGACTTGGGGATGGTGACGATGTCGCGCTGGACCAGCCAGCGCAGCACGACCTGGGCGACCGACTTGCCGTGCGCCTCGCCGATGCCGGCGAGGACGGGGTGGGTGAACAGGTCGTTCTTGCCTTCGGCGAAGCCGCCCCACGCCTGGTGCTGCACCCCGTGCTCGCCCATCAGGGCCTGGTCGGCGGTCCGCTGAAAGAAGGGGTGGGTCTCGATCTGGTTGACGGCCGGGGCGGTCTCGTTGTTGAGGATCAGGTCCAGCAGCCGGTCGGGGTAGAAGTTGGCGACGCCGATCGCCCGCGCAAGGCCCTCGCGGTTCGCGGCCTCCATGGCGCGCCACTGACCGTAGACGTCGCCGTAGGGCTGGTGCATCAGGTACAGGTCGACGTGGTCCAGGCCGAGCTTGGCGAGCGAGGTCTCCAGCGCGCGGCGGGTGTTGTCCTGGGCGGGGGCGTCCTGGACCCACAGCTTCGTGGTGACGAACAGGTCCTCGCGGGGGATGCCGCTGTTCTTGATCGCGTGGCCGACGGCTTCCTCGTTGCCGTAGGCGGCGGCGGTGTCCAGCAGCCGGTAGCCGGCCGCGAGGGCGTCGGTGACGGCGCGTTCGGTCTGGTGGGCGGGGATCTGGTAGACGCCGAAGCCGAGGATCGGCATCTGGAGGCCGTTGTTCAGGGTGACGTGCTGCACGGTGTTCTTCCTTCGCTGTGCGGGGTGTGTCGCCGGTCGCCGGACAGAGTGCGTCCGGGAGCGCGTGGTCAGGGGGTGAGGAGGGCCTTGAGGACGTGCCGGTCGGCCATGGCGCGATAGGCGTCCGGGGCCTGCTCGATCGGGAAGGTGCGGTCGAAGACGCGGCCGGGCCGGATCGTGCCGTCCAGGACGTCGGGCAGAACCTGGTCGATGTAGTGGCGGGCGGGGTCGACGCCGCCGGTCAGGGTGATGTTCCGCATGATCATTTCCATGCCGATCGGCCCGTCGGTGTAGCAGGGGACGCCGACGCGGCTGATCACGCCGCCGTCGCGGACAGCGGCGAAGGAGGTGGTGAGGGTCTGCATCGAGCCGACGCACTCCAGGACGGCGTCCGCGCCGCGGCCGACGGTCAGCTGCCGTACCTGCTCGGCGCCCTCGTCGCCGGTGGCGAGGACGACGCCGGTGGCGCCGAACTCGACACCGAGGTCGGTGCGGTCGGTGTGGCGGCCCATAAGGATCACCTGCTCGGCGCCCAGGCGCCGGGCTGTGAGGACTGCGCACAGGCCGACCGCGCCGTCCCCGACGACCGCGATGCTGCTGCCGGGGCTCACCTGGGCGGTGACGGCGGCGTGGTGGCCGGTGCAGAACACGTCGGTGAGCGTCAGCAGGGAGGGCAGCAGCGCCTCGTCTACGGCGGCGGGGATCTTCACGAGGGTGCCGTCGGCCTGCGGGACGCGCACGGCCTCGCCCTGGCCGCCGTCGACGCCGTCGAAGCCGTACCGGCCGCCGTGCGGGCAGGAGGTCTGCAGGCCGTGCTCGCACCACCAGCAGGTGTTGTCCGCGTAGGTGAACGGGGACAGCACCAGGTCGCCGCGCTTGAGGCCGGTCACCTCGGGGCCGACGTCCTCGACAGTGCCGAGGAACTCGTGGCCCATCTGCCGGCCGGTGCCGCTGGCGGGGGCGGAGCGGTAGGGGTGCAGGTCGCTGCCGCAGACCGCGGCTCGCAGCACCCGCACGATCGCGTCGGTGGGGTTCTTGATCACCGGGTCGGGCACGTTCTCGACACGCACGTCTCCGGCTCCGTACAGCACGGTTGCTCGCATGGGTCCAAATCTCCTTGAGCAGGTCGGCGGCGGCATCCGCTCGGCCGCCGGGCGGGGCAGGGTCAGGTACGGGGGGTGCGGGCGCGCAGGGCGCCGAGGGCGGCGGTGGCGGCGAGCAGGCCGGCGGCGGCGATCAAGCCGGTGCGCATGCTGGCGGTGAAGGGGCCAGCGGTGACGAGGGCGCCGTAGACGGCGACGGCCACGGTCCCGCCGACCTGGCGGAGGGTGTTCAGCACGCCGGAGGCCAGCCCGGCCCGCTCGGCCGGGACGGAGCCCAGCATCAGGCCGGTCATCGCGGGGACCGCCAGCGTGCCGCCGAACGACACCGGCATCAGCGCCAGCGCGACCACCCACACCGGCACGGTGGCCGGCAGCAGGCACAGCACCACCAGCCCGGCACCCATCGCCACCTGCCCGGCGACCATCGTGGCCTTGGCGCCGAAGCGGCGGGTGGCCGCCGCCGAGACGAAGGACACGCCCACGCTCTGCAGCGTCATCGGCAGGAACAGCAGGCCCGTGACGGCCGCCGACATGCCCCGGAAGGTCTGGAAGTACAGGCTGAACAGGAACGTCACCCCGTAGAAGCCGACGTTCAGCGCGAACCCGGCCACCAGCGAGGCCACCACCGGGCGGGAGCGGAACAGATCCAGCGGCATCATCGGTGCCCGCCCCCGCGCTTGGCGGACCAGGAACACGGCCGCCGCCGCCACCGCGAGCACCAGCGCCCCCACGATCCGGGCACTGGCGAACCCGGCCTGGCCACCCTCGATCAGCGCGTAGGTGAGCGCGCCCAGCGCCGCCACTGCGGCGACCTGGCCGACCACGTCGAACGGCACCGACCGCCGCGGGGAGGAGGGCGCGCGGCCCAGCAGCACGAGTGCCAGCAGGCCGACGGGTAGGTTGATGAAGAAGATCCACCGCCAGTCCCACCCGGCCAACGCCCCGCCGACCAGCGGGCCAGCGGCGGAGCCCACCGACCCGCCCACCGCCCACAGCGCCAGCGCCCGGGTGCGCCGCTCGGCGTCGGGGAACGCCTCGCGGATCAGCGCCAGGGTGGCCGGCATCATCACCGCTGCCCCCGCGCCCTGTACGAGCCGGGCCGCCACCAGCACCCCCAGCGTCGGTGCCAGCCCGCACACGGTCGACGCCGGTAGGAACAGCACCAGGCCGAGGCCGAACGCCCGCTTCGCGCCGATCCGGTCCGAGACCGACCCGGCAGAGAACAGCAATGCGGCCAGCATCAGGGTGTAGCCGTCCACCACCCACTGCAGCCCGCTGATTCCGCCGCCCAGGTCGGAGCCGATCGCGGGCAGCGCGACGCTGACGATCAGCGCGTCCAGCGTGATCACGAAGAACCCCAGCAGCGCCGCCCCGAGCGCGAACCGCGCACCCGGCACCGGAGCCGGGCCGGTGACAGGCTGCCGGCCGTGGGCGTGGGCGGGAGCGGTGGCGGGAATCGAGGCGTCTGTTCGGGTGGTCGGATCGGTCATGCCCTCCAGACAACCGCGCCCCGGGCGTCAGCGGGGCGGTGAAGCAGACCCTGACAAGGACCCCCACGCCTGTGTCCCGTGAGGGGTGCGGCCGTAGTGTCGAGGGCATGGACCGACGCAGCGAGATCCGCGACTTCCTCACCACCCGCCGGGCCCGCGTCACCCCCGAGCTGGCCGGCCTCACCCCCTCCCCGCTCGACCGTACCCGCCGCGTCCCCGGCCTGCGCCGCGAGGAAGTCGCGCAGCTCGCCGGCGTCAGCGTCCCCTACTACACCCGCCTCGAACGAGGCGACGCCCGCGGCGCCACCGACGCCGTCCTCGACGCCATCGCCCGCACCCTCCTGCTGGACGACGCCGAGCGCGCCCACCTCTTCGACCTTGTCCGCGCCGCCAACGCCACGGCGACCGGCGCAGCGGGAGCGGCCCGCCCCGCCCGCCAGGCCGTCCGCCCCGGCCTGCGCAACCTCGTCGAAACGATCAGCGGCGTTCCCGCCTACATCCGCAACGCCCGCCTCGACCTCCTGGCCGCCAACACCCTCGCCCGCGCCCTGTTCGCCCCCATCTTCGACAGCCCCGCCCGCCCGGCCAACGCAGCCCGCTTCACCTTCCTCGACCCCGCCGCCACCGCCTTCTACCCCGACTGGGCCGCCGTCGCCGACCAGAACGTCGCCACCCTGCGCGCCGAATCCGGACGCAGCCCCCACGACAAGGCCCTCACCGACCTGATCGGCGAACTCTCCATCCGCGGCGGCGACGCCTTCCGCCAGCGATGGGCCCGCCACGACGTCCGCCGCCACCGCGCCGGTGCCAAGCGCATCCACCACCCCCTCGTCGGCGATCTCACCTTCACCTACGAGACCACCCAACTCACTGCCGGCGACGGCCTCTACCTCATCCTCTGCACCGTCCCGCCCGGCAGCCGCGACGCTGAAACCCTCGACCTCCTCGCCAGCTGGAACAGCCCCCAGCCCACGCAGAGAACCCAGTGAGATTGCCCAACACTGGACGAATGCGACACTCCGGGAATAAGCACTCTCTGCCGGTATAACGCGCGGTATTGCAGCGGATGCAATATTCGGTGCCGTGCGTGAACGGCCGTGACCAGGGATTCCATCGGCCCAGCCTGTGACTCCAAGCCCGTACGGACGGTCTCGCCGAAGGCCGCGGGATGACGGTGGATGTGGCGAGCCGCAGGTCGCTTGCCTCGCTGAGGTCGACGAACGTGGCGGCTGAGGTTCGTTCGTGCGGATCGAAACGTCGGGCGCCGATCGGAGCCGATGTTCCAGGACACACGGTTCGGGCCCGGTTCCTGAAGGAGTCGGGCCCGTCCTGGAGGCTCGGGTAGTCAGACCATGAGGGCTGCGTCCCGGGTCTTCAGGTTGTCCAGCGTGGTGAGATGCCGTCGGAGGCCCAAGGCTGCGGCCCCGAACCGCAACTCCTACCAGCTGATCAGGGCGTAGGCGGGGCCGCCCGGGCTGCCCTGCTGGGCGCCAGTGCCGCTGGCGCCGGTGAAGCCCGACTGCGGGCTCGGGTTGGGGTTCGGGCCGCCGCCGTTTCCTCCCTGGCCTCCCGTGCCGCCGGTGCCGCCGTTGCCCCCGCTGCCTCCGGCACCGGTGCCGGCGGGCGGAGTGACAGTCGTCGTCGGCGGCACGCCCCCGGCGCCGCCCGCCCCGCCGGCGCCGCCCGCGCCGCCAAGCTCGCCCGAACCGGGCCGACCTGCCGTGCCTTGACCGCCGGTGACACCGCCGGCACCAGCGGCACCTGCCGGGCCGGTGGTCCCGGAACTGCCGGGCAACGCCGAGCCCGTGCCGGAACAGCGCCCCGCGTCGCTGCGGCCCCCGCCGCCGGCACCGCCTACTCCGCTGAGGCCGCCGGAAGCGCCGCCCGAACCGCCCGCGCCGCCCGAACCGCCGAACTTGCCGTTCTCCCCTCCTTGCCCGGCACCGCCGCCGGGGCCCGGGCGTCCGGCGCTCCCGTTGCCACCCGCGCGAGCGGTGACCCGGGCGCTGGGCCCGGAGACCTGGGCGAGCGTGATGAAGGTGTCGGCACCGCCCCCGCCGCCGCCCGCGCCGGCGGTACCGGTCTGGCCGCTGGCGAAGGCGGTTCCTGCGGCGCCGCCGCCACCGCCCGCTCCACCGCCGCCACCGACACTCCGGCGGCCGGATCCGGGGACGAGGACGCGGAAGGTCTGGCCCGCTGCGACGGTGGCGGTGCACTCCGAGTAGCCCCCGCTTCCGCCCCCACCGCCCCCGCTGCCGCCGCTGCCACCAGCGCCCCCGCCACCGCCACCGCCCATGACCGGGCTGGTGACCAGGATCGCGTAATAGCCGCCGCCACCGCCGCCCCCGCCGCCGCCTCCGCCGCCTCCGCCCGCCCCGGCGCCGCCGCGGCCCCAGACCCGGATGGTCATCTGCGTGACCCCGGACGGAACCACGAAGGTGTAGATCCCCGGGGTGAAGGCCTGCTCGCCGTGCGGCACCGCGGCGGGAACGACGGGCGAGGCCGCCACGGCCGGGCTGCAAGGCAGCACGGACATGACCGCCACAGCACCGACGGCGCCACGACTCAAAGAAGTCATCCGACTACGGAAAGTATGCATGTCTCTTATCATCCAGACTCCCCGCCTCCACGGCTACGCCGATCGGTTGCTCAGCGCCGACGCGCGCCCTGCCCGCGATCCATCGCGCCCCATTTCGGAGCGCGACTTCTTGGAACCCGGCCAGGCGGGATACAGGAGCGGCCAGGGCGCTGTCGGGGCGCTGACACCGGTGAGAAAAGCGTGGCGCACCATGGCTCGGTCTCTGCGGTATAGCCGAACGAGGCGAAGGGCCGCTAGAAACGCCGGTTCTTCGCCTCGTTCCGGTCAGCTTCCAGGGTCAGCGCCGTGGCGGGCTGACGGAAGTCGGTCGGCGGCGTCCAGTCGGTGGAGGCTGAGTCGTGCAGCGGCTGGGCGCAGGCCGAGGTCCGCCGCGATGGCGTCCGGTCCGGCGCCGGGATCGGCGCGCAGACGGTCGCGGACGGCTTCATCGGTCCGGCGTTCGGCCGCCAGCGCGGTGCGGTACGCGGCCAGTGCGCCGCCGGCCAGTATGAGCAGGCCAACAGCGCACACCCCGTACCGGCTGTCGATGGCGCCGAGGACGGCGGTGACAGCGCCGGTCGCTGCGACGGTGCAGAGGCCGATCAGTAGTCCGGGACGGTGGGTTGGGTGAGCGGTCATGGGTGGGGCGTCCTTTCGTTCCGACAGGGGCCCGCTGCTACCACCGGCCTCGGAAGTCGCAGCCGGGGCAGGCGCCTTCGCCTTCAACGTGGCCCTCGTAGCAGCAGTCGACGGCCGCGTGCAGGATCGCCTGCTCGACGGTGGCTGCACCGGTGTGCACGGCGTTGGCGACGATCAGCTGGAGGACGGCGGAATCCGGGGCGAGGAACGGAGGCGAGGGCATCGGGGTGCCGGTCATGATGGCACGTCGGTGCGGTCGGTGTGGAGGTCGCTGCGGTAGCCCTGGCCACGGGGCTTCCAGATCTGAAGGTGCTGGGCCTCCAACGCGGGCGGTCCGGGACGCCGTCGTCGGGGACGGGCAGAGCACCTCTGCTCTTGCGCTTGCGGGCGGCGCCGACGCTGATGCCCAGGTGCGCGGAGACCTCGGTGTAGCCCCAGGGTGGCTGGCCGGCGGCCATGGCAGTTGTCCTTCCTCGCTGCTCCGGTGATGAGTGTATGTAGCGGCGGGTAGGTGGGGGTACAGCAAGGCCGCCCCGGCCGGATCGGCGCAGGGGCGGCCTTCGTCGGTGGCAGTCAGGAGTCGGCGAGCCGGTTGGCGAGTTCGAGTGCGGCGGTCGCCACGGTGAGGGCGGAGCACAGGCCGGTGACCTCGCGCAGGGTGGGGCGGACGAGGCGGGGCCAGTCGTCTCCGGCGGCGGGCCAGGTGGCGAGGGGCACCACGGTGGTGGCGAGGCCGAGGCGGGCGGTGACGTCCCAGCCGGCCTCGGGGGCGGGCTCCCAGCGCAGGAGGATGCGGCCGAAGGGGAGCCGGGGCGCGGTGTTCGGGACCCAGAGGACCTTGATCGGGTGGCTGGTATGGGCGGGGACGCTGTGGACGAGTGCTCCGCTTGCCCACGGTGGTACGGGGTGGAGGGCGAAGCGGTCGAGCGGGCGGGGGCGGTGGGGGCGGTAGCCGGTGGGGATAGGGCTCTCCTTCGGTCGGCGGCGAGGGTCAGGCCCAGGCGAGCTGGTCGCGGACGTCGGACGGGAGGTAGTCCTCTTGGCCGTCCTCACTGATGTAGGCGATGCCGTTCTGGACGACGACGTCCGTGCCGACGTAGTGGGCGAAGGGCCAGTCGGGGTTCACGGCGAGGCGGACCCGAAGGTTCGGGTCGAGGGCCTGGAGCTTGGCGACCAGGTGGCCGACGGTGAGGTACTGGGGCATGGCGGTTCTCCAGGAATGGACGATGCGGTGAGCGGGTGAAGCGACAGCGGTGGTGGTCACGAAAGGTGGAGGCGGGGCCGGATGAGGAGGAGGTCGTCGGCGGGCCACGGGTCGCAGGTGTCCCACGGGTAGCCGGTGGTGAGGACGACGGTGCCGTTCGGGCCTTGGACCTTCGGCAGGCCGCACACTCCGCAGCCGCAGCCCGGGTGGTAGGGCCCGGGACGGGCCGGGTAGGGGCCAGAGGCGAAGTAGTCGGCCCGGGCAAGGCGGCCGGGCACGGAGGGTTGGAAGGCGGAGACGATCAGGTCGTCGGGCCGGACCTGGTCGGCGCGGACGATCCGCAGGTGGGGACTTGTGAGGATGCGGCGGCTCGCGCAGTGCTCGGTGGTGGCGGTGACGACCACTGGGTGGAAGTCGACGTGGTGGGTACTCGTGGTGCCTCCTTCGGGGCGCGGGTGATCAGTCGGCGAGGCGATAGGAGCGCAGGGCCAGCGGCTCGCCCTCGGCTTCGAGCGCCACCAGGCCGTCGGTGACCAGGCGGTCGAGCGATCTGGCGACCGCGTGGTTGCGCAGGCCGAGGGCGGTGCCGATCTGGCCGACGCGGGCGCCGCCGGGTCTCTTGGCGAGGTGGGCGACGACCAGCGTGTCCCGGCGTAGGCCGTCCTCGTGGACGTCGTCGAAGGTCAGCAGCAGGCCGCTCAAGCTGAGGGCGAGGCTGAGCACGAACGTGGCTGACCCGGTTGGGACGGAGAAGGCGTTGGCCAGGCCGAGCACGGCGATGGCCGGGCCGGGGATGCGGGTGAGATCGATGGTGATCGTCAGGGTGGTGCCCTTCGGCGAAGTCGATGGTGGGAGCCGCCGGTCAGCTGCGTTGGCTGGGAAGGAGCCGGGCTTCGCCGCCGTGGGATTCGATCAGGTCCCGGACCAGGGCGCCGGGGACGTACAGGTACACGGCCTCGGTGGGGTCATCCTCCTCGGACCCCGGGTCGAGGTAGGTGCGCCAGGTGTCCCACGGTTCGGGACGGAAGGTGGGGAAGCCGACCTCCAGGGTCAGGGCGGGCAGCAGGAAGACGTCGACGGGGTCGGGGGCGATCACCGAGAGGCAGAAGCTGTCGGCACAGACGATTCGGCTGTCCTGTACGGCGAGGCCGAGCGGGTCGCGGGGTGTGCCGTGGACGATAGCGCGGTCCAGTCGGGGTGTGGCCAATTGGTGCTCCGTTCAGGGGTGTTGGGTCAGCGGGTCGGGTTGGCGACGAGCGCGGCGAGGAATCCGGCGACGGCCTCGGAGGGTGTGTGGACGCCGAACTCCTGGGTCCAGGCGGCGGCGTCGGTGGGACGGACCTGCGCACGCCAGACGATGCCGCGGTGCCAGGAACCGGGGTCCTCGGGCAGCCAGCCGACGTAGACCCGCCCGTCCGGGCTGGTGCAGTGAAGGTTGGCCCCGGGGGTGTCCACGATGGCCCAGCCGAGGCCGTCGAGCAGGGCGAGGACCGGCTCCGCGCTGTGGTCGGAGGAAAGCCAGCCGCGCTCCTGGACGGCGGGGCGGACGGGGCGGACGGGGCGGGTAGGAGGCTTCCGGACGTGCTCATAGGGCCGGATCCCTTCGTTGACCTGCGGTTTCGGCGACATGAGTACGTTGACATGCGACCGGCCGAAGCTCGTAGTCGTTTCCGGCGGCTACCGGTCTGCCGTCGGCGAACCGACGCGGGAATGGATCGGCAGGGCTCGGTGCTGTAGCGGGGCTACGGCGCGGGGCCGTACGCAGGTCTGAAGGGGGAAACGGCGTTGGAGCCAAGCAGAGGTCGCGACATAGCGGCGCTGGAGCGCAAGATCCGCAGCGCGGGCCGGGCATGGACGAGAGGCGACATCGCCATGATCGCCGACGGCCAGTGGGCCGTGAGCACGACGAGCCGTGCCGAGCGGGCGCAGGCTGGGGCGGCGCAGGCCCGGCTGGTGGACGGCCGACGCGTGGAGCTGACGCTGGAGGAACTGGCGCGCGTGGTGGGCGCCGCCGACCCGGGCGCCCACCACGACCGGGCCGCAGACTGACCGGCCGCTACCGCCGGTTAGCGGTCGAGGCAGCCGGGCCTGCTGCGGCCGGCGGGGCGGGCCGCTCTGCGGGAAGAGCCAGCGGGCGCGGAGCGTGCGTGCTGCGCGCGCTGGTGGCCTTCACGCGCTCGGCGTCGGGACCGTGCTGGGCCTGTAGGGCGAGTTCGCGGGTGTCGACGAGGTGGCGGATTGCCTGCATGGCAGTGTTGCTCTCGGCGTGGGCGGTCCGCAGGGCACTCGCCGACTCCGTGATCCGGTCGAGGTCGTAGAAGGCGGGGACGTGACCGGGCTGGGTAAGGGCGTGCAGCCGTTCTTGGTGCACGGCAACGGAGTTGGAGACCACGGTGAGGCAGCCCCTGATGTGCATAGCCGCGCGCAGCAAGGGGCCCTCGACGGGGCGGCGGATCGCGGCCTTCTCCAACTCGGCGATCGGTCGGCCCCAGGCCTTCTCGATCATCGTGTCGGCGTGCTCCAGGGCGGCGGCGTCGGGCACGGGGTTCCTCCGGGGTGCGGGTGGTCAGCGGGAGCGTCCGGCCGAGGCGGCCGGGAGTGTCGGAGGGCGGGTGGTGGTGCTGTAGGCGAGCGCGGACGGCGCGGTGCGGGGAACGGAGAGCGAGCGGGAGGTGGCCGCCCGGACGCGCGCCACCTCCAGGGGGCTGGGCGCCGTCGGCGTCGCGGTGGCGACGGCGGGCAGGTGCTCCAGGTCGACGCGCCGCATGTACCGGTGGACCGGCACCGGGTCGGTGACGGCGGTGGTGAGGGTCTGGAGCAGGTGCTCGGGCAGACGCGAGGAGGCGGTGGCGTACCAGACGCCTCGGGGTGGGCCGACCTCGAACAGCCAGCGCTCGGTGTCGCCGGCCATCTCGGCTTCGTGCCGCAGTGGGTTGTCCCGCCGGTGGAGCTGGATGAGGCGGTCGGGCGACTGGTAGCTCAGGAACGGGGTGGCGGGGTCCAGGCGCCAGCCGTCGGTCAGGAGCCGGAGGGTGGTGTCGGCTCCGGACGTTCGGCCGCCGTCGCCCAGACAGGCCTCGGGGCCCTGCGTGTAGGCGGCGGCGAGCGCGGCGGTGAAGTCCTCGACGACCTCGGGTGGTGTGCGGTTGTCGAAGGTGACCAGCCACTGCGGTGGGGCGAAGGCGTCCGACCCCGCGCTGATCTTCCACAGCGTCGAGTCCTCGCCCTCGGGCAGGAAGGCCAGGCGGACCCGCAGGTCCGGCGCGGTGACGAAGGTGTTCGCCAGCTCGTCCCTGCTGAGCGCCCAACCGGCGTCCAGAAGGCGCTGGATGGCCGGGGAGCCGTTGGCGTCCCCGTTGGCGAGGTAGCGGGGGGTGATCCGGTACTCGCGGGGCTTCTCGGGGGTGTACGGCATCGGATCGTCCAGGGTCAGCGGCGGTGTGCGGCGGTGGGTACGGGTCGGGCGGCGGACGGGGTGGCGGGCGCGGCCGACCGACTGCGGGGTGCCGGGTGGGCGCCGGCGGCTTCGGAGGGCGGCCGGGCGGTGAGGTGGGGCAGGTGGTGGGCGGGGATATCGCAGCGTTGCCGCACCGCGGGTGCGGGTGAGCTGAAGAGGAGAGTGGCGCGAACGAGGGGGTAGAAGGGCACGCCGGTGGTGAAGTCTGCACGCCAGGAGGGGTTTCGCAGGTTGCCCGCGAGCATGCTCCAGGCCGGCGGGGTCTGGCCAGCGGCTTCGGCGTCGGGCGGCTGGTGGCCCACGCGGTGCCGGTAGACGGCGGTCCGGTCGGGTGCGACCTGGTCGTGGAAGCCCGGGGGGCTCTGGTCAGGCCACCAGCCGCGGTCGGCGAGGACGGAGGCGGGGGTGCGCGGGAGGTGGTGGGGGCCGCCATGCAGGTAGTCGCGGTGCCCGCTGCGCAGGCCGTGGACGAGGGTGGTCATGAAGGCGGCGGTGATCTCAGCGGGAGTGCCGGGTGCGAACGCCGCACGCCACAGCGGGGCGGAGCCGGGCGAGCGGTAGCCGTGGACGGTCCAGGCGCCAGGGCGGCCGGGCGCAGGTCCGCCGGTGATGATGGCGGTTCGGCAGGGGCTGGTGAAGCGGAGTGCTCCGTCGGACGAGCGGTCTCGGTCCCAGCCGGGGGAGGTGTCGAGCGCGTCAGTGATGAGCCGTTGGTCACCGGGGCCGGCGAGACGAAGCGGGTGGACGAGCAAGAGGGAGGTAGAGAGCACCGGGAGGATCCTGAACGGGGAGCGGGCCCGCATGCCGTCGGCGGCGAGGACGGGTGCGGCGGTGTGCGGAGCGGGGAGTCGGAGATGGGGGAGGGGGTCTGGGGCGGGTGTTCACGGCGGTCACCGCCCGCGGGAGGGACGGGAAGCCGCTGTCACTGCTGCGGGGACGCGGGGCTGTGGGGCGGGGGCGTGGCTGAAGAGATTGGTGGGGGCGGGGCTTCGCCGGAGTGCCGCCGCGGTTCGTACGGTGTCCACTCCGGTGACGAGGGTCCGGGTGGCGGCCGGCATCCGAACGGCCGGGGCGGCCGAGTGCCGGTTGTCCCACTGCTGCACGGCGGTGTACACGGGGGCGAGGGCGCGACCGGCGTCGGTCAGGATGTAGGGGTCGCCGTGCCGGGAGCCGGCGCGGGCGACCAGGCCGTCGGCCTGCATGCGGTTGAGCCGGGTGGCGATGAGTCGCTCGGAGACGCCGACGCGCTCCCCGAGGTGGCTCACCCGCGTGCTCCCGTGTTCCGAGAGCAGCCGGACCACCTCGGTGGTGTCCACCAGGTGCAGACGGCGCAGGGCGTCCTCGATCCGGTCGGACCGGCCCTGCGGTGCGTGGTCGAGGTGTTCGGAGGACCACTGGGTGACCGCGCGGTAGAGCGGGCCGAGCGTCCGCGCGCCGACGCTGAGCCTGTACGGCGCCCAGCGGTCGAACGTGGCGTCGCGGTCCACCAGCCCGGCGTCCGCCATGGCGGAGAGGCGCCTGCTGACGTACGGCTGGTTGACCGCCGGATGGTGGTGGGCGATGTCGCGCACGCGCATCTCCGGGCCGTACTTGGCGATCGTGTGGACGAAGTGCGTGGACCACTTCGGGGCCAGCTGGCGCAGGACGCTCTCCACGCGTGCCGCGTCGGCGGTGGTCATGGTGGTGGTCGGCTGGGCGGGCATGATCCGGGGAACTCCTGGTCAGCGCGTGCGGGCGGAGGACGAGGTCCACGCCGGGGATGCGGCAAGCGGTGCGGAGGCGGCTGGAGGGGCAGCGGCGGGGGCCACGCTGCGGTAGAGGGCGGCGGCCTCGCGCAGGCGGGCGGCTGGGGAGGCTTCCAACGCCTTCCGGCCCACCGGGGTGAGCGAGACCATGCGCCCCACCCGGGCGGCGTCCGTTGCGGTGTCGGCCGCGATCAGGCCGGCGGCGACCAGCGGCTCGACGGTCTCGGCCTTGACCGGCGCTCCGCGGCCGTTGCCGTGGATGACCTCCTTGCCGCAGAGCACGTTCTCGCGCATCCACAGATCCCCGAGCTGCACCTCGCGCAACGCCCTGCGTGGGGTGCCCTGTTCGTCCGTGGGCTGCCCGGCGTACTCGCCGCGCTCGACGGGCGACAGCGTCTCGACGGCCGTCTTCGCGGCGGCGGTCAGCTCGCGGTGGACGCCGTCGATGGCGGTGACGGACGCGGCGAGGTACCAAGCGAGGCTGGCCTCGGGACTCTCCTCGGGTTCGCGCCGCAGCAGGGTCCAGACGTCGTCCACACCGAGCCGCTCGTAGACGCGGTGCGCGGCGGGCTTCGCCAGCTGGTCGTGCGGGTTCACTCGGTCGTCTCCATCCGGGCGATGAGGGAGCGGACCAGGGTGGGCAGGCTGTCGGGGCCGTTGCCGCCCAGGCGCACGAAGCTGACCGACTCCTTGAGGAGCTCGTGGGCGTCCTCGGTCAGGGCGCCGACGATCTCCATGCACGCTTCGGTGAAGTCCGAGGCGGCGCCCTCTGCCCGGCCCAGGACCTGGAGGTAGAGGCCGGGCGGGAGCGCGGCTTCTGCCGCCAGGGTGGTGACCGTCTCCTGGTCGCGCGGGGTGTAGCCGGAGAGGTCGAAGCCCTCCAGCTCCCCGGGGACGGTGGGCGCGGCACCGGGGCGCGGTGGAAGACCGGCCATGGTGGCCAGGACGTCGACGGTCTGCGTCAGTTCGGAGAGCGACTCGGTGAGCCAGCCCAGGGCGGAGGCGTAGGAGGCCAGGGTGAACAGGGTGGCCGGGGCGGTCGGCAGCTCCTCGTCGAGCAGGTCCTCCATGCGGTCCGCGAGGGCCGTGAGCACCTCGGGCCCGGCGGCGAGCGGGCCGAGGACGGGGTGGAGGTAGGAGCGGGAGAGCGGCGTGGAGTGCTGGGTGGTGACGATGCCGGAGACGGCTTCGGCGGCCTCGACGAGCCAGGTGGCGAGTTCGGCGTGGGCGGGGACGGTGGCCATCATCGGGCCTTTCGGGAAGCGGGGGTGGTGGCGTAACCGGGGGAGGTGGTGGTGTAGGCGGGGCCGGGGGCAGCTGCGGGTGCCAGGCGTGTGGAGCGGGCGCGGGCGGCGCGCACCCGGGCGTCCTCGGCGGGGCTGAGGCCGGCGGGGAGGTTGAGGCCGGTGCGGTCCAGGCGGTTCTGGGCGGAGCGGTAAACCGCGTAGTCCAGCCGCGGGCCAGCGGCGACGAGGTGGACCTCGCGTGCGTGCTTCGAGGCCGGCGGGGCGTCGCGGAACTGCACGACCAGGCGGTGGCTTGCCCACTGGTCGCCGACGCCGAGGTAGATCTTGTGGCAGCCCTCCAGCCGGCCGTCGAGGCGCTTGGCAACGCGCTCGCCGTGCACGAGGTCCTGCAGGTGCAGCAGCGCCTGGTCGCGGACGGCGTCGGGGAGTTGGCGCAGGTCGGCAATGGCGTCGGGGTGGGCGGAGAATCCGAACTTCGCGCGACTCACAGCGACCGCCCCCGATCGGGCTGTGCGACGGATGCGGCTGCGGGCGCGGCGGCGAGAACGTCGGCGGCGGTGACGGCGGCCGGGGCGGTGGTGCTGCGGGCGAGGGCGGCGCGGGTACGCAGGGCCGCTGCATCGAGGCGGTACTCCGGCGCGTCGGGCAGCGGAGTGGAGCGCTGCTCCAGCCAGTTCTCGGCGGCGGCGTGGTTGGCGAACGCCCCCTCGCGCACCGTGTAGGTGTACTGGTCGGGCTGGAGCGTTTCCAGGAACAGCCGGACGGGCAGCTCCTTGTCCTGGCGGTCGACGGCGATGCTCCAGCCCTCGACGTCGGACCCGTCGATGACCTGGTAGTCGACGACCGCAAGGCCCTCGCCCGAGCGCCGGATGCGGTCCTCGACCTGGACGGTCAGCTCGTCGGCGGGCTTGGGGACGTCGATGGTCGGCGCGAGCGCGTCCGGAGGGCAGCCGCGGTTGACGAGCCAGTTCTGCGCGAACGAGAAGGTGGCGTGCTTGGACCTGTGCATGCTGAAGGTCGCCTGGCTGCTGTCGCGCACGAGATCGAAGGAGGCGATGTTGGGCATGTTGGGGTAACCCCAGGTGGCCGAGGCATCGAAGGCGATGATGAAACTGCGGTCGCCCACATCGTGCTGGGAGATCGTCTTGAAGTCGCTGACCCAAGTGGAGTCGTACAGTTCGGCGGTGTGCTCGTCGGAGGGTTCGAGGTCGTCGAGTCGGAAGTCGGTGTCCTTCATGCGGCGAGTCCCAGCTGGTCGGGGGTCGACAGGACGCGGTGGGCCGGCCGGGAGGGGCTCGTAGTGCACGCGGCGAACGGACCGTCCGGAGAGCGGAGTTGGGCGATGGCGTGGTCGAGGTGGTCGCGATGCCACATCGAAGGGCCGCCCTGGCCGGCCTCGGCGGCGGTCAGCTGCTGCCAGGCCAGCCACAGCGCGTGGAGGCGGGCGACGGCTTCGGGGTGCTCGGGCCACCTCGCGCACCACGGGCGGGTGGAACCGATCTCGCGGCCGTAGACGGGCAGCAGGATGTGGGTGACCCAGAACGAGAGCTCGGCCAGCTCGGCGGCGTACTGGGCGCCGCCCATCGCGAGGATGAACAGCGGCGGAGCGGCCTCGGGCGCGTCCTCGCCGCCGGTGCCCGGCTCGATGGAGCCGGACCCTGTCTCGTCGTCGGGTTCGGAGCCGAGACGGTCGAGGATCACGCCGTGCTGGCGGACCTCGGCCATGGTGCGGTTCAGGGCGCTGACGAGGTCGTCGAGGTCCTCGTCGGGGATGCGGATTGGCTCGGGCTCGGAGGCGCCCGGCAGCGGATCGGACTCGGACATGGCACATCCAGGAGGTTCGGACGGACGGGGAGGTCGGGGTCGGAAGGTCTTCTTCGGGTCACGGCAGGGCTCCGGTGAAGCAGTCGTTGAGGGAGATGGAACGCGGGAAAGGCGGCTTGATCCGGCCGCCGATTGGTGCTAGGCGCAGGCCAGTTGGGTGCTGTTGTCCTGGACGAGGCGCAGGCCGAGGGCGACGGCGTCGGCGAGGGCGCCGGTGAGCGGGTGGCCGGAGGCGGCGAGCTTGGCGGGGTGGTGCAGTCCGCCGGTGTGCAGCACGGCGTGCGCGCCGTTGGCGTGGGCGGCGGTGGCGTCGTCGACGGCGTCGCCGACCAGCAGCACCCGGTGCGCCCGGTCGGTGAGGCCGAGGGCGTGCAGGTGGGCGGTGAGCGGGGCGGCCTTGGTGCCGCCGGAGGGTCCGGTGCGGCCCTCGTACCGGGTGAAGAAGTGCCCGATGCCGGCCTGCTCTACTTCGCGGACCAGGGTGTCGTGCGGGCACAGGGACAGGAGTGACTGGGTGTGGCCGGCCTCGCGCAGGGCGGTCATCAGCTCGGGTGCGCCGTCGCGCACGCGCACCGGCTGGGCGCGCAGGTGGGCGAGGAAGGCGTTGTCGCTGGAGATCCACTCCTGCTCGGTGATCGTGCGGCCGAGTAGGCGGGCGTAGAAGTTGGGGATCGGGACGGTGTGCTTGGCCCGGTAGGTCTCCCGGTCGACCGGGGCGCCACCGAGGGCGGGCAGGGTCGCGTTCAGCGCGGCGACGTGGTCGTCGAGGTCGTCTTTGACTGTTCCGTTCCAGTCCCAGACAACGTGTATGCGGGTGGCGGGAGTTGCGGCGGCGAAGAGGGAGGTGTTCACGGCGAGTCCTTCGGGATGAGCTTGGTGGTCAGGCGGAGAGGCGGTCGTTGAAGCGGTGCAGCAGCCACAGCGCGGCGCCGGCCCCGGCGAGCGGGACGAGGGCGAGCAACTGTGGGCCGACGGTGGCGGCGAGGGAGGCGAGGGCGGTGCCGACGGCCTGGCCGACGCCGATGCAGGCGATCAGCGAGGCGAACGCTTCGGTCGCTTCGCCTTCGGGGGCGAGGTGGTCGACGGTGAGGAACGCGGCGGTCAGCAGCGGCGCGAGGAAGGTTCCGGGCAGTACGGCGCCCAGGACGGCGACGGCGGGCGCGGGGGCGGGCAGCAGCGGCAGCCATCCGGCGGCGAAGCCGATGGAGGCGGCGACCAGGTGCTTGGCGGGTGCGCCGGGCCAGGCGTGGCGGCCGTAGGCGAGGCCGCCGAGCATGCTGCCGATGGACAGCGCGGCCGGCATCACCCCGACCAGCCACCCGGCGTGGTGGCGCTCGGCGGCGGACAGCGCCAGGACATTGACCGCGCCGAGCGCGACACCGGTGCCGATCAGCGCGGCGAACAGCACCCGAAGACCCGGCACGCGCAGCGGACCCGTCCAGTGAACCGCCTCGGTGAACTCGGCCGGCGTCCAGGCGTGGGAGGGGCGGGCGGTGACGACCAGGCCGGTGCCGAGCAGGCCGAGCGCCGCGGTCGCCACCAGCGCGGTGGTCGCTCCGGCACCGGCCGCGAAGCCGGTGGCCAGCAGCGGACCCGCGACGAACACCAGGCCCTGGGTGCTGCTGTCCAGCGAGAGCGCGGTGCGCTGGTGCCCGGCGTCGGGCAGCAGCACCGGCCACAGTGCCCGGAGGCCTGCCTCCAGCGGCGGCGTCGCCAGCCCCGCCGCCACCATGGTGAGCGCGGCGAGTACCGGGTGGCGCGTCGGGCCGGTGCACGGCAGCAGCAGGAACGCCGTGCTCGCCGTGGCCGTGGCGGCGACGAGGACCTGGGTCTGGCCGTGGCGGTCGACCAGGCGTCCGAGCAGCGGCTGCCCGAGCGTGGAGGCGAGGCCGTACAGGGCGCCGAGGGCTCCGGCCAGGGCGAGCGGGCCGTGCTCGGCGCGCACCAGCAGCAGGATCGCGATCGGTGCCATGCCGGTGGGCAGGCGGCCGATCAGGGTGCCGCTGAGCAGTCGGGTGACGTGCGGCGAGCCCAGGACAGCGCGGTAGCCGCTGTCCTGGGCAGGGCCGCAGGCGGTGGTGGTGCTCAAGGAGAAGGTCCTTCGGTCGTACGGCCGGCGGCGCGCGGGCGCGCCGGACCGGGGCATGCGCAGGCATGACAGCCCTCGGTTCGGTGCGGCTGCGGAGAGAAGAGTCCGCGGATTCCGGGATTTGGTACGGCCGCAAGAATGAGATAGAAGCCTCGTAGTCGGACACGGCGCTCTGGGAGAAGGCGGAGCCCGTTGCTCTGGGGAGTGGACGGCCTGCTGGAACCCAACTCCGTTGTCCAGAGCGGCGAGTTGGGTCGGCCGACTTCCGCAACGGCGGCTACCCAACCCGAGTCCGTATTGATCCCATGTTCATCGGCATGAAGACCTGAAAGGTCCTCCATGACTGCCAAGAGAAAGACGGCGTCCTGCACCACGCGGTGCAGGACGCCGCCTACTTGTGCAATCGAATCCGAAACGTATGGCCAGCAGGTCGGGCCACACCCCTACCTATCCAGCCTGGGCCTTTTGCAACAAGAGATTTAGCCGAAAGACATGTTGACCGAATCGGAGAGCCCGATCGCTCTGAGGTCTGCTGAGAGCCAGTTGTAGGCAAGAGTCGTAGCCGGGCTCTCCCCAAATATCCACAGGACCTCGTGGACGGTGCTTCGCCCGGACCAGGCAGCCGCTTCGGGGCGAAGGCGGCGAAACTCGGCGTGGCTATCGATGGATCCGAACCAGTCGGGCCAATAGTCGGTCTCGGCGCTGACGTCTTCCACCTCCGTTACATCGACCTGGGACGTGGAACCAGGTGTCAGCGGGAGGACGGTACGCAAGAGAAGGGGCCCCATATCTACCCGGTCGGTCCCGATAGGAGGCCAGCTGATCTTGCAGGCGAACCGCACCGGCAGCGCGCCGCCGAGTTGCAGGGTCCGTCGAATAGGCGACAGGTACTCCGTGACGATGCTCTCGTAGATGGACAGCGCGCCGGAGTAGACCTGTCTGACCATGTCGATCAGTACATCAGGGCTGTAGGCAGCAGAGACATCACATGAGGTCCTGTCAGGCCCTGGGACGTCCGGCACGGGGTATGGACAATGGATCATTCCGTCACGAGTGATCAGGAGACGCTGGCCGACGCACTGGTCGCGGAGCCTCGCCAGCTCCGACCGCAGTACGACAGCGCCACCTCGAAATCGGACCAGGGCGATGTTCGGCGTCTCCCGGAAGATCTCGTCGACCGCCGAGATGACATCGGTGAGCGGGATGGGGAGGCGTGACCCGAAGCCGACCTTCCCGGTCAGTAGCCTGGCGATGTTCCAAGTTCGTTCCTGGACAGCAGTCACGTTCTCGGGCAAGGGAAAGGCTCGGTGCGTGAGCACTTGCGCCATGCTCGCCTTCACCCAGGACAGAGACAATTGCCACGGCCAGGCGGGGACATCAGAAGGGACGGTCGCTGGTCGGAGCGAGAGGATTCTGTAGCCCGCTATCTCGCCACGTTCTAGGTCTGGCCGTGCGGTGACTGCGAAGAAGCGCTGCCGGTCTGCAGGTACTACGGGAGCGGCGAACATGACGCCGATATTGGAACTACCGGCGTCTGATCCGACCCCGATAGGCAGGCCACGTCCGGCTTCGTCTGAACAGCTGAGCAGAGATGCTGCGTGACCGAGTCCGCTGAGCCAGTTGTCAAGCGTCGTGGACAGGCGCCGGGCGCATTCGAGATCCTCGGGAAGGGCCGCCGTCGACGCGAGGGGGTTCTTTGGAACGGCCTTGTCGATGATCCACGAGGCCAGACCGGGGTCGACTGCCGTGAGGTCGCGGAGTAGGGCCGTCACCCGGTCCCACGATCCGTTGGAGACGGCGAACGTAAGAGCGTCTCTCCACCGGTCCCGGCGCTGTGGCGTGAATCCCGAGAGTTCCGGTAGACCGTTGTCCAGGATGTACTGGCCACCGAAATACTGTCCCAGTACTGGGAGAGCGAAGGAGAGCGTGCGGTTTCGGTGGACGACCAAACGGGTCCGAACAAGGCTCTGCAGATCCTCCCTGTTGCCAGCCTCGCTGGCCGCGATGGATCCTCCGGCGTCCAGGGTGAGACGGCCGAGTCGGGCGAGTAGGGTGTATGTCTCAAGACCAAGGCCTGCGGACCGGGTGAGAGCCCGTTCGACGAGGGCGGCAAGGAACGCTCCTCGCGAATGCGGTACCTCGGATCCGGACCGATGGCAGTCGGCAGCGATCAGCGCGAAGAGCGGGCGGTGCAGAGCGTCGCGGATATCAGCGTTGGAATGCCACGCCAGGTCCTCTGGTGCCTCCACACGATCGAGGAGTTCCTGGAGCTCGGCATCCGAGAGTGCAGGCAGGGTGAAGAAGTCGGCGCGGAGGTTGGGGTCCGGGCGGCTGGTGGCCAAGACCTTCCGGCCAGATGCGCTGTAGAGCCAGGACCAGAGTTCGTCGATAACTTCGGCCGTGCGTTCGGCTCCGAACTCGTCCAAGCCGTCGAGGAACACCGTCACCTGATGGTGCTTGCTGGGAATGCGTGTGAGCCGTTCGTCGAGCGCCCGCAGAAGGTCGGGTCCGGCTGACCTAGCCGTGAAGTGGATCGGTAGTGGCGCATCGGGGTCGTCGATGGCCCGGACCGCCGCCTTTTGGTACTCCCGTTCCAGGGCGACGGTCTTGCCAGAGCCGAAGTCGCCTGTCAGAATCGCGAATTTGCGCCCGATGTGGAACTGGGTGAAGTTCTGACACACACCGATCTCATCGTCGTTGGCCAGGCCCTCGGCTTGTTCGGGAGTCAACCCCACTGCGATCCAGCGAGTGATGAGTCGGCCTCGACTGGCGGATAGGCCGGCGAGCAGGGCGTCCCGCCTGTGCCACTCCTCCGGCGTCCCATCCGAGGGTTCCCGTCGCCGGTCGATGGCGTCCTCGTGCGCACGCTTCATGGCCAGGAGGTCATTGACGGGGAAGTGGCGCCCGTGCTCCTTGTCGATCAGCGTGTGATGCGTAGGGCAGAGCAGTATGAGGTTGGTGTACGAGTTCCGGTCCGAGAGCGGGAGGCCGGGATCGCCCCTCGGTCCGTCGTCCTCCCTGGCAACGATGTGTGCCTCTTCCCCGAGCACGACCGGGTTCCGCGAGTCGGGATCGGCGCCCACGTCGTCGGTGAGCCTCTGGCGGCAGTCCGGGAACGCGCACTCGTTCCCGGACCTGCCCCAGAGAATCTTCCGGTCCGGGTCCTTGATGGCCATCGGCCCCCGTTCGTCGATAGGTGGTGTTGCCCAGTCTGCCTGCTGGAGCCCCAAGCTGCGGTCTACCGGTCGCGATCAGCTCCCGCGCTCCGATGCTTGTCCCATAGGTGACAAGAAGCCGTGTTGAGTCCGGCGGGACCGGCCGGGAGTTCAGCGCGAGCGTACAAGAGACAGGGACACAGGCGCTGCCACGACGGAAGCCTGAGCGAACGGCGTGGATTGCGAGGGAACGTGGGCCGAGCGGGCTCGGGCGGCTTCGACCCGAGCCTGTTGTCCATCGATGATCGAGACCGTCGTCCGGATGGACCGCTGGGCCTCCGCCAACTCGCTGTGAGCGGTCGAGACCGCTTCCTTGATGACCTGGCCGGCGGTTGCCAGGGCCTGGTCGACGTCGGGCCGGCCGCGCAGGGGATCGAGGTGGGCGACCGTCGCCAGCTGGTCGGTGGCCGCGCCCAGGGCGGAGACGGTCTGGCCCATCCGGTCGGCGACCTCGCCGTAGGTCCAGGCCGTGCGCAGAACATGCTCGGGGACGGGCTCCACGGCCACCCGCGCTTCGATGGCCTGACCGATCTCGGCGATCAGGTGGCCGAGTTCGGTGATCTGCCGACCGACGGAGGAGGCTTCGGCGAGCCGGGCCGGCGGGCTGGTCACGGCGGGCAGCTTCGCCTCCTGTGCTTTGACGCGAAGGGCCAGGGACTGCAGGGCGAGGGATTCGCTGACGGGGGTGTTCACGAGGAGCTCCGGTGGGGGCGGGTGGGGACAGTGGGGGCAGTGACCACGCACGGGATTCGGGCGGAGGCGGCACCGGGCATCGTGCGGCCGGCGGCTCGGGTGGGGCTGCGGGCGAGCGCGGCGCTGACGCGGGCGGTCTGGTCGGCGCGCGGCCGCGGTTGCGAGTCCGGCGGGGAGGTGGCCGTGCGCCAGCGCTCCCGCACCTGATCGACCGGGCCGAGCGCATGCAGCGCCTGGCCGATGAGCTGACCGGGGGCGAGCCGGTCGCCGTCGGCCTGAGCGGCGATCTGCCGGGCTGCGACGGCCGCGGTGCGGTTGAGGGAGCCGCGCAGGAGCTGCTCGCCGAGCCACTCGGCCGAGCCGGCCGCGCCGTTGCCGAGCACGGCGGAGAGGCGTTCGCCGGTGAGGGTGCCGTTGGCGAGCAGGCCCCGCCGCTGCACTTCCCACAGCGCGGTGACCGGGTCGATCGGCTCCCCCCGGTGGTGGAGCGCCCCGAGGCAGCGGTAGAGGTGGCCGTGGCCCCGGTCGGCGAAGTCGCCGGGCCGCAGCCAGCCGAACACCTCGCCGATCGCCCCGTCCTGGTGGACGAGCAGCGCGAGCAGGAACCGCTCGTCCTCGATCTGGCCCGCCGCAGGTGCGGCAGCGACGACGGCCGGCGGCACGGCAGGGCCCTGCGGCCTCGGCGGGGTTCCCCAACGCCGGGCGAGGTCGACCAGGACGCCCACCAGGACGTCGGATTGGGCGACCGTGCCGTCGGCCTCGTGCTGCCGGGCGCCCTCCTCAGCGACCGCGAGCAGGCGGGCGGCATGCTCGGCGACGGTGCGGTGGATGGAGCCTTCGAGCACCATCCGGCCGTAGACCGGCGCGTTGGCCGGGCGCGGACAGGCCGCGATCAGGGCATGCGGGTAGGAGGCGGTGAGACCTTGGACGTGCCGACCGGCTTCGGCGAGGCTGTCGTTCAACCAGGCCAGCGGCACGGCACCCCCGGCGGCGAGCGCGGGGTGCCCGGCACCACCGAGGGTGCGCAGAGCGCCGAACAGGGCTTGGTGGGCCGGGCGGTAGAAGTCGCGCGGCTCCAGCCAGCCCAGGCGATCGAGCTGGCGCGGATCGAGCAGCACCGCGCCGAGCACGGCCTGCTCCCCCGTGAGCAGCGGGTCCATCACGCTGCCCCGTCGCCCTCGGCCCGCAGACGGGTGACCTCGCGGTCGGCGGCGGCCCTGGCAGCGGCGAACCGGTCCAGCTCACCCGTGAACACGGGATCGGAGGCGAGAAGGGAACCGGCCCCGGTGACCAGCCACCAGTGGCCCCCGCGCCGGAACACCGGCGCCCCAGACAGCGGAGCCGATACGCGCGGGCGCTTGACGGCGTTCGGATCGGACATGCAGAACTCCCGGAGAGCAAGGGGAATCGAGGCGAGGTGGGGAAGGACGTGCGGCGCCGGCTGGGGGTGCTGTCGACCGGCGCCGTCGGGCGGGGTGCTCAGGCAGAGAGGGTGAAGTCGTCGCGGCTGTGGGCGGCCTTGGCGAGCGCGCGCTCGGTGATGGCCTTGGTGGCGCGGGAGGAAGCCGGGCCGATCTCCTTGGCCGAGCGCTCCTTGTACCAGGGCTTGAGGTCGAGCATCGCGACCCGCATGCCGGTGGCGAAGAGCAGGATCTTGCCCTTGGGGAGCGCGCGGATCTCGTCCGGCGGCAGGATGCGTTCGGTGCGCATCGAGACCGAAGTCGACTTGCCGCTGTCGGAGTTGGAGACCGAGACGGTCTGCACGTCGTGCTCGCCGATCTGCCGCGACAGCTTGTCCGCGAAGTCGGCGTCGTCGATGCCGCTGCCGATCACCTTCACAGTGGCGGCGGACCACAGGGCATCCATGCCGGCCTCGCCCCAGCAGCGCTGGCCCTGGCGGTAAGACTGCAGGATGGTGATCGGGATGACGCCCCGGCTGCCGAGGTGGGAGTAGAGGTCCGGCAAGTCCGAAATCTTGCAGACGTTCGCCGCTTCATCGAGTACGCACAGGGCGGGCGGGTCGAGCCGGCCGCCGTTGCGTTCGGCGACGATGACGGCCGCGCGCATCACCGCGTCGGCCGCCGCCGCGATGATCGCGCTGGCGGAGCCGCCGCCGTCCTTACTGAGCAGGAACAGCGTGTCGCGGGAGGAGGCGAAGTCGAACGGCTTGAACTCCGGTACGCCCTTGGTGGGGGTGACCCAGGCGGCGATCTCCGGGTCCAGCAGGCAGCTGGCGTACTGCCGCGCCGTCTCAAAAATCCCATCCCTGGTCTCGGTGGCCCCGGTGACGGTGCCCTGGAGCTGGGCGGCGACCGCGTGGTGGCCGGCGTCGCCGAGCAGGTCGACGGGGGTGCGGTCGGAAGGCGAGGCGAGCCAGGCCAGCACATCGGTGATCGGACGGCGGTGGCTCGCGGCAGCCAGGAACAGGGCCCCCAGCGTGTTGCTCGCGGCAGTGGACCAGAAGTCGGAGCCGCTGGACTCGTCCACGCTCGCCGTGACGAAGTGCCCGGCCAAGCGCTTGGCGCCGGCAAGGTCGCGGGCGTCGGCGAGGATGTCCCACCACATCTCGCGCGGGTGATGCGCGATCTGCTGCGGGTCGAGCGTCCAGACCTTGCCGACCTTCGCCCGGGCGTCCACGCACGCCGTGTAGGCGTCGTTGGCGGCTTTGTTCGAGGTCAACAGCACGGGCCCGGGCGCGGCGAGGATCGCGGGGATCGCGATGCCGCTCGTCTTGCCAGAGCGCGGCGCCATGATCGCGACCATCACGTCCTCCCAGCTCGCGCGGACCTCGGCCTTGCCCGGGGAGAGCGTGCCGATGGGGATACCGCGGTCGGCCGGCGCGACCTCCTTCTCGTCCTTCAGGCTCGGGCGCAGGCTGCGGGCCTTGTCCGTGACTTCCTCGTCCAGCAGCGGTGCGATGTCCGCTGCCCGGGCCAGACCACTCTTCGTCCCGGCGCGGTGGCGGAGCCACAGGGCGAGCACGGTGACGGTGGAGGCGAGGGTGAGCACGCCGGGGACGAGGCGGGCGCCGACCAGGACGGCGGCGGGGCCGAGGTGGGGCCACAGCCGGTTGGGGTGCAGCAGGGCGTTGGTGGCGTTGAACGATGCCCAGGGGCCGGAGCCGGCCAGGGCGTTGGTGAGGTTGCCGGTCAGCCAGGCGAGGGAGCCGAAGGCGAGGACAGCGCCGAGGACGCCGAACAGGAGGTAGAGCAGCGCGTCCGTGCCGGTGGTGGTTGACGGCGCGCTCGTGCGAGGGGCAGGCAAGAGGAGGTCCAGGGAGGTACGAGCGGGCGGTGGGCGGGGCGCGATCGGCTCTGGTGCGGATCACGGTGCTCTCCACGGGGCTTGGCTGGCGGAACGATTCAGCGGGCTCGGGCGGCAGGCCGGGCCGATGTAGCTGATGCGGGCGGCAGCCGGGTGGGGGCGGCTGCGGTGGACATGCCGGGGGTGGTGCTGCGGGCGAGGGCTGCGCGGGTTCGCAGGTCGTCGGTGCCCCTGCCGTCGGTGGCGCCCGGCGCGCGGGACCCGGCGCGCCGGACCTCGTCGACGGCCCCGTCCAGTTCGGCCTGGACCTCGACGAGTTGGTCGGACGAGGACCCGAATCGGTCGGAGAGTTCGACCTGGTCGGGGTCGAGATCGGTGATCTGTTCGGAGGCGGTCTCCAAGGCCTCCTGGAGGCGCACGAGCATCCCGTCGTCCGGGTCGAGGAGTCGGTCGAGCACGCCGGCGAGCTCGGCGAAGTCGGTGCTGCCGCGCAGCTCATCGCTGAGATCGAGGATCTGCTGGCCGGCGGTGGCGAGCGGCTGGACGTCGAGCCGGGGGTCGAGGTCGACCTTGTAGCGGGCGGCGCGCAGCATCTCGGCGGCGTGGGTGGCGCAGGCGGCTGCTTCGTGGTTGGGCGTCGTGGTGGGCAGCCGGTGGCGGCGGCCGTGCCAGTCGTCGATCTGCTTGAACCCGGCGTGGCGGAGCAGGGTGGCCGAGAGGTCGTCGCTGGTGCCGGTGGCGACGACGCTGCCGCTGGGCCCGGCGCCGATGGTGATGGCGGGCATCCGGTGGTCCTTGGAAGTGGTGACGGTACGGGTGAGGTGGCCGAGTTCGCCGGCGATGCGGGTGCACTCGGCCTGTATGTGGAAGGGGTCCCGGTAGGTGCCGTGGATGTATCCGTCCTCGCGTACGACGGTGGCGACGACGTGCACGGACCGGTCGCCATTGCGGATCGCGGCCCACCGGCAGCCGTTCCGGTCGTCGACGGGGGCGAGTCCGGTCGCGGTGACCAGGCGCCGGGCGACGTCGGCCCACTGGGCGTCGCTCAGGTCCGGTTGGCGGGGGTCGGAGCGCACCGAGCACATCCACACCGGGAGTTCGGGCGCCCGGGAGCCGATCCGCAGGGCCGGGGCGTCGAGCACGCCGCCGCCGAGGACCTCGTGCGGGTCGCCGAACAGGGGTAGCTGCAGCTGTTTGTCGGCGCCGCGGTAGTCGGCGCCGATCAGCCTGGGGCGCAGCCGTCCGCGTGGGTCGTCCAGGCCGTAGAGGGTGGGGATCAGCGCGGCCGTGGTGGTGGCGCGCTGCAGGTGGGCGATCACGGCGTCCCCTCTCGGACGGGCGGTGGGGCCCGGCGGGCGGGCTGGGAGACCGAGAATCCGCGGATTCGGCGGTTTGGCCGGGCTGGAAGTCGGTGGTAGGAGGCGGCTGGGCCCGGCCGGGGTGTTCCGCGAGCGTCAGCGAGGTGCGGCGAGCGGATCGGTGGTGTCCTCGGCGCGCCGGACGCTGCGGTGCAGGGGGGCTGGCCGTCGTGGTGCTCTCGAATCGGACGGCGAGGAAGGGGAGTTGGTTCGGTGCCCTGCCCGCAGGGGCAGGGCACCGGGGGTTCACACGAAGGGGTTCTCGGTCGGCCGGTCGGTGTCCACGGCCGCGTCGAGCAGCTCGGGCAGATCGCCGGGCTCGGAGGCACGCTGGTCGATCCACCAGCCGGCGCGGGTGATCGTGCGGGCCTGGTCCTCGATCTGCTCCCACTGCGGATCCGGCATGCCGGTGTCGAGGACGAGGGCGGTGTAGGCGGCGGCGAGGACCTGGTGGCGACACCGGATGCCCCAGGCGATGCCGCGGTCGGTGCCCTCCAGTGGTGGCATCCGGTACTGCTGGGACCAGGCTTCCGACTCAGCCTGCTCGGCGGCGCGTTTGGCCTCCAGCCACTCGGCCTTGCCCGTCTCGTCGTCGCCTTGGGCGGCGCGCCAGCAGTCGGTGCAGTCCTGCCTGGCCAGCCACTCGGCGAAGCCGGCTCGCCGGTCGGCCGGGCGGGCGCCGAGGTCGCGTTCGGCCTCGTGCCCGCACGCGTGGGTGATCGTCCAGACCTTTTTCACTGCCATGCTCGTCTGTCCCTTGTTCGTGGTGCTGGTTGGTCAGCGGTGGTGGTCACCGGTGGTGGCACAGGTGAGGACGGTGTCCGCGAGGGCGGGCTCGACGGCGACGGTGTACCGGCCCCGCCGGAGGCGGATGGTCGCCTCGGTGACGGCGTCGAGGCCGTCGCCGGGCGCTCGGAGGATGTCGAGGTTCGCCGGGTGGAGCCATCCCGCTTCGGTGAGGAGTTCGGCCGGCTCGCGGGGCAGGTGGTCGCGGAGAGCGGCGACTATGCCCAACTTGGGGTGGACGGCGAAGGCTACGTCCGGCTCCTGGGAGAGGCGCGGGAGCGGGGGGTGCTGGGGCGGTGGAGGAACTGGGTGTCGTCGGAGGGGGTGCGGGGTTGGTCAGCGCGTACGGGCGAAGGCGATGCGGGGGTCGACGGCCGCGGGGGGCCTGCTGGTGCCGACTGCGGCGGCAGGAGCGGGCTGGTGGGTGGGGCCCTTGAGCGCGGCCTCGTCGACGCGGAACTTGTGCGTGGTGAACGCCTGCCGGACCTCGGCGCGGTGCGCGGCGACGTCCTCGGCGAGCCGGGGCTCCAGGGCGACCTGGAAGTTGCCGCGCCGCAGTCCCGTGACGGTGTGCGCCACGACGTCGAGCGACTCCGCCCGGGTGCCGGTCGGCGGGAAGTAGACGTCCAGGTCCCGGTGGTGGCGCCAGCCGTCGGTGTCCAGGAAGATGCCCGGATTGAAGGGCAGGTGGTCGTTGACGGCGGCCACGATGCCCAGCGTCGGATGCTCGGCGAAGGCGACGTCCGGACCGGTGTCCGGTTGGTGGCTGGGCGTCGGTTCGGCGGCGGCCGTCCGTTCCTGTGCCCGTTTCTGCCGACCGGTGTTCTCGGAGGCCAGGGCCATGTCGGTGTCGACGCGATAGCCGGCGTCGGTGAGGAGCTTGGCAGCCCACGCTGCGCGTTCGGGGGCTTGGAGGTGCTGGTCGGTGAGTGTGTAGAGGGTGGGGTAGCCGGGGAGGCGCTCGAAGTCGAGGCGCTCCAGCATCCACTGGGCGGCCGGGGACTGGGTGGGCAGGGAGGCGACGATGCCGTGGTTCGGGTGGTGCCCGATGGCGACGTGGGGAAGCTGGGTGGGTTCGGCGGCAGACACGGTGGGGCTCCGCTTTGGTGGTCGGACGGTGGGAGCGGTGGGCGGAACGCGGTCTGCGGCGGCGGGGCACGGCGGTTGTCCTTCCCGGGCAGGGGTTCAGCGGCGCGGACCCGCGGAGCGGACGGCGGCCGGTGCGGCGAGGACGGCTTCGGCCGGGTGACCAGTGAGGGTGCGTACGGCGGTGGGGGAGGTGGCGACGGCGGCGAGCACCCGGGTGTCGAGGCGGGCCGGGACCCGGGGTGCGGGCCGGGCGCGACTGGGGTGAGCGGCGTGCCGGTCGGCGAGGTCGCCGCGCATCGCCCGGATCTCCCGCACGTAGCCGTCCGCCATGTCCGCGATGTGGCGCAGACGGGCGGCGTAGTGCGGATCGGAAGCGCCGCCCAGGCCCTCCCACCAGGAGGCGCTTTCGTGGAGCACGCCGACGACCTGGTCGAGGACGCCGTCGCCGGGAGCGGTCAGTTCGCTCAGCGCGTCGGCCACCTCGCGGGTGTGCCCGGCTGCCGAGACGGCCTCGCCGACCTGGGCCAGCGACCGGGACGGGGGCAGCGTCGGCGGAAGGCTGTGGTCGATCAGGTCCGCCGGGCAGGTGAAGCGGTAGCCCGCGGCGCGCAGGTGGTCGACGGCCCGCGTCACGGCGCTCCGGCGCTCGCCGGGGTCGACCATGGCGACGGGAAGCCGGTGATGGGTCTCGTGGACACGGACGACGGGGATGAACCCCGCGCGGTGGAGGGCGGACTCGGCGCCGGCACGTACGGCCTGGACCTGTTGGCGGGACGGCACGCCCAGGCCGTCGAGGTACTCGTCGACGGCGGCGAGCAGCTCGGGCACGTTCCCCCGCTTGCGGGCGTCGGGCCCGCCAGGCCGGCTGTCGTAGAGGACTTCGGGCAGCTCGGCGTTGCCCGGGGCGTACCGGCTCACGAGCCACGCGTCCGGGAAACCGGGGACTTCGGGGCGTCCGCCGTCCGGCGGGGGTGAGATCGACAGGAAGGTGCCGTCGTGCAGCTGCGCGACGACGACATGGTCGTCCGCTCCGAAGTCGACCCCGGTCTCAAGGCCCCGCTGCGCGAGGGGTCGGGTGACGTGGGCGTAGTGCCGGCCAGGACCGGTTGTGTCGCGGCCGGGCGGGGTGTCCGGGCCGTAGACGTGGGCGGTGACGCCGAAGCCGTTCTCGGCGAACAGGACGGTCAGCTGGTCGGGTTGCATGGCGTGCTCCTGCGGGGTACGCGGACGGGCCGCAGCGGGGCGGGGAGCTGATGATGCCGAAGACCGGGGAGTTGGTCCGGCTGCGAAGCCGTGCTAGACGCTCACCGCGCGCACCGGAGTGCACCCGGCGTCGGCGGGACCGGTGACGTTGCCGCCGCAGTGCTGGGGCCGTGAACCGGGCCGGTGCGCGCGAGTGCGGCCTTGACCTGCTGTTCGCGGTTCGGCTCGGGCGAACCGATCCTTGGTGCGACGTGTGCTGCCAGCGCGGGAAGCGGGCCGTTCGTGAGCGGCGCGGCACACTGCCACGCCTCCTGATTGCGCAGGTCCTCGGCGCGGTCCCGCGCTCGCTCGGCGGCGGCGCGGTCTCCGGTGATCGCGGCCATGTCGGCGCGCCAGCCGTCCCGGACCTCTCGGAGCCTGTCGAGCGCGGTCTCGGTGACGTGGAGCTGTCGCAGGTCGGGGCCGATGGCGGGGTCGAGGTGGTCCTCGATCGTCGCTGCGGAACGGATGCCGGCCACGAGGTACGGGCCCTGGTCGATGAGCGTCTCGGTGTACGGCCAGGCGGCGCGGTTGCGGCCCTCCTGGGAGTCGAAGGAGCCGATCTCGCCGTGGCCCCAGGGGTCGCCGGGGGCCGGGATGTAGGCGGTGCTCAGACGGCGCAGGGCCTCGACGGCGTGGGTGGCGGCGCTCGCGCGGGCCTTCCAGGCGGCCTGCTGGCAGCGCGGCCCCAGGGTGGTGGTGAGCTCGGCCGCCACGGCGGCCGGCGGTGCGCCGGCGGGGAAGGCGACGGGCGTGGGCAGGTGCACTGCCCTGGGGTCGTAGGCGGGCACGTTGTCGGGCCGGGCAGCGCCGACGAGGAGCGGGGCGTCCACGCCGGTCCGCACAGCGAGGAGGCGTTCACCGTTCGGGCCGGTGAGGGTGAAGGCGGTGTGCGGAGCGGAGACGGTGTTCCAAGGAAGCCGTCCCCAGCCCCAGGCCTGGCGGCGGAGTTCGGCGAGGTCCCGGCCGGGGGCGAGCGGGTTGGGCTGGACGGTCCAGCCGGGCAGGTGCTCGACCAGCTCTGCGGCGAACGGAGGGACGGGCGCGGGGCGGTGGGGCTGGTCGGGCAGGGCTCGGCCGTTCTCGTCGAAGTACACCCGCACGTACGTCTCGTCGTCGGGCGTCGGGGTGCCGAAGGCACCGCCCGGGCGGAACAGCGCGTAGGTGGACTCCCACCGCCCGTCGCCGCCTCGGCCGCTGGAGCTGAGTACAAGGTGCCAGTCGGAATCGGTGTACGGGCGGCGGTCGCGTTGGGCGGCGAGCAGCTGCTCGAACGCCGTGAAGTCGGCTGCCGTGAGGTGGGAGTGGTCGAGGTAGGACTCGATGTCGGTGCTGGGCATGTGAGTTAAGGATTCTCGGAGGGCCGGGGCGGTCAGGCGGCCATGCGGAAGTCGGTGTCGTACAGCTGCTTTTCCATGGGGTGGAGGAGGTGCTGAACGATGAAGGAGAGGGCGGCGACCTTCCACAGGCCGCGGCCGCGGGTGAGGGCGGCGATGGCTTGGGCTTCGACGCCGGTGAGGCCGAGCAGGGCTATGGCGGCGGGGATCTGGTCGGGTTCCTGGCGGTAGATGATCCGGGTTGAGCAGTCGGCCAGGAGGCCCTCGGCGAGGACGCGACCGCGCGATCCGGCGTCGCCCGCGGACAGCAGGTCGGACAGGCGGTGCAGGATCAGCAGGTTTGCGATTCCCAGCCCGCGAGAGAGCTTCCACTGCTGCTGCATGCGCTCCAACAGGCCGACGTGGCGCATGATCCGCCACGCCTCGTCGTAGACCACCCACCTCCTGCCGCCGGCGGGGTCGGTGAGAGCGGCCTCCATCCAGGCGCTCGCGCAGGTCATCGCGAGGACGAGGGCGGTGTCGTCGCCGCTGCTGCCCAGACGGGAAAGGTCGATGGAGAGCATCGGCGCGTTCGGGTCGAACGTGACGGTGGACGGGGCGTCGAACATGCCGCTCAGGTCGCCGTGGACCAGGCGGCGCAGGGCGTGCGCGAGGTCGTCGGTCGCGTGGCCGAGGCCGCCTCCCTGGTTGCCGAGGGCGGCGTCGAGGCGCTCGGGACGGCCGAGGACGTGGGCGATGTCGCCGAGCAGCGGCACCGTGCCGGCAGCTTCGGCATCGGCGACGACCAGGTCCAGGGCGACGTCGAGGCCGGTGTGCTCCATCGGCAGTAGATCGCGCTTGAGCACGGTGGCCGCGAGGCTCGCCAGCAGGAGCAGACGGCGCTTGCGGACCTCGGTGCTCCAGTCCTCCTCGCTCACCTCCGCGGGCCGCTCCGGCGCGTCCAGAGGGTTCAACCGTCCGGGGAGGCCGGGGCCGAGGGCGATGGTCTGCCCGCCGAGGGCCTGGGCCAGCCCGGTCCACTCGCCCTTCGGATCGCTCGGTACGTAGATCTTGTAGCCGTGGGCGATGGAGCGGGTGGCGATGGACTTGGCGAGCGCGCTCTTGCCCATGCCGATGACGCCGCACAGGATCGCGTTCGGGTTCGTGAACCCTTCTATTCGACCGGAGTTGTAGAGCGCGAAGGGGTCGAAGCAGAAGGAGCCTTCGGCGTGGAGGTCGCGGCCGATGAAGGTGCCCTCGGCGCCGAGGCCGGCCTCCGCCAGGAAGGGGTAGGCGCCGCCGGCGACGGCGGTGGTCAGGCGGTGCTTGGGTAGGCGGAGCTTGCCGCCGCGGGCGGAGGCGGGACCCGGGCGCCCGGAGGCGGGGTAGGTGGGTCGCAGGTCGGGGTCGGGCCCCTCGTGTTCGCGGCGTCGGGCGGGGGCTTGGGCGGAGCGGGCCTTGGTGCGGGCCTCGGCGAACTCGGCGCGGGCGGCGCGCTGCTGGGCGCGGGTGGTCTTGCGGGGGACGAAGAGCGGGGAGGCGGTGGCGCGGTTCCTGGACATGATCACGGGTTTCGGAAGTCAGTGGCGGACGAGGCCGGTGAACGGGGAGTGCAGGTCGGCGGGGGTGGCGCGGCGGCGCACCAGGTGGGCGGTCTGCTGGTGGCGGCGGCAGATGGTCAGTTCGGGCGCGCCCTCGGGCCGGCGGGTGCGACACGCCTCGGGAGCAGGGACTTCGCCGGTGCCGGGCCGGGGCGCGCTGTGGTACGCGGCGTGGAGGTGGTCGGCGGCCTGCCACAGGCGGGTGCGGGCGGCCTTGAGATGGTCGCCCTCCCCGGGCAGCAGCGGGCTGGTGCGCTGGGCGTGTGCGTCGAGCAGGGCGTGCAGGGCGACCAGGTGCTCGTGCAGGGAGTCGAGTTCGGCGCGGGAGGCGACCAGCGGGCCGGTGGGGATGTTGAGCGCGCGGTGGAAGTCGATCGCGGCGGTCGCGTACGGGACGAAGTCCTGCACGACAGGGGTGGTGGCCGGCATCGGGGTGCTCTTTCGGAAGGTGGGAGGGCCGGCGTCAGGCGGCGAGAGCGAACGGCAGAGCGGAGGCTGTGAACGCCTCGCCCTGCTGCCAGGTGAGCGGGCGCAGGTCGAGCTGGGCGCCCACCGCGGCGGTCTCCACCACGGCGCAGGCGGAGCGCAGTTCGTCCTCGGTGTCGGCCGAGACGGTCAGCAGCCCGGTGAGGGCGACGTCGGCGTGGCCGGCGATCAGCTGTCGCTCTCGGTTCTGTATGTCCTGGTACTCCACCGAGTCGGCCTCGCTGGAGACCTGGCCCTTGCGGGCACGCTCGGCGGAGTCGGCGATGACGGAGGCCTTCTTGCGGCGCACGTCGCGCATCGCCGAGTCGAGGTCCTGCGGCTCGTAGGACAGGGAGACGGTGCGGCGCACCCCGGAGGCGAACAGCACCTGGTGCAGGAACCCGGGGTTGACCTCGGTGCGCGGCCAGTTTTCCACCCAGTAGGTGGCGTGGTGGGCGGAGTCGGTCGAGATGTGGTCGGCCTTCTCCACCACGACCACCGGTCCGGCGGCGGCCGGGGCTGCGCCGGGGCGTCCGTCCTCGGACCAGCGGTCGAGGGCGGCGCGGGACTTGGGGTCGTAGGCGGTGCGGGCGACGGCGGCGATCTCGGCGGTGGAAAGCCAGCCGGTCGGGTTGAGGCCGGCGGTGCGGGCGGACTGCTCGAACGAGCTCGTCAGCTGGGCGAGGACGGCGAAGGCACCGGTGAGGCCGCCGCCGGCCTGGGAGATGAGCCGCCGGGCGCCCTTGAAGTCGAGAGCGATGGCGACGTAGGCCTCGTGCGGGGCTGCGGCCGGACCGGCGTTCTGGATCAGCTCGCCGTAGAGGGCGCCGGCCAGCGGGGCGTCGGGGCGGCCGTGCTCCTCCCAGTAGCGGCGCAGCGCGTCGCCCGAGTCGGGGACGGTGCGCTCGATGACCTGGACGCGGGCGACCTGGCCGGTACGGGCGAGGGCCGCCAGCGCGCGGCCCCAGCCGGTGACGTTGGCGTTCTGGGTGCCGGGGTCGAGCAGGGCGTAGGCGCGGCTGCTCACCTTGACGATCGCGGTGAGGGTGCCGGCGTGCGGATCGTGGACGGCGCCGTACCGGCGGTCAGGGGCGGTGACCACACGCAGGCTGGCCGCGCTGCCGGGAAGGTGCAGCAGGCCCTCGCGCACCGGCCGGGAGGAGGGGCGGGCGAGCCAGAGCAGCTGCCCCCGCAGGCGGCGCAGCGCGTAGCGGGCGGCGACCGGCGCCCAGTCGGCGAGGGTGCGACCGCGGTAGCGGACGAACACGGCGGCGGCGACCGTGGCCCAGACAGGTATGAGCTGGAGGGCGCCGGTGACGCCGCGGGTGGTGAGGACGGCGAGCAGCAGCAGGCCGGTGGCGGCGGAGGCGACCAGCTGCGGGGCGCTGAGGCCGAGCAGGATGCCGCGCTTGGAGCGGTGGGGGAACTTGACGGACGCGGGGGTGGCGTCGGACTTCGGAGTGGAGGACATCGGGGTTCCAGGGAGGCGCGTGCGGGCGGCGGGCGGGGGCGCGGCGCTCTTCTGGACGTCATCGCGGGGCTCCTTCGGGGATGGTGGGCCCGGGGCGGGCGGCGCTGGGCCGCCCACCCCGGGGAAGGAGGATACTGGTCAGGACCCGGGCTCGGCGGTCCGGTTCGGGTAGACGAAGCGTCCCGGATCCGGGCCTCCAGCCGGGCCCGGACTACCAGCAGCCGGTGCCGGCAGCGGGGGAACGGCGGGGCCGACCGGTGCCGGAGGAGCGGGAACGCTCGGGGCCGAGGCCGTACCGGAAGCCGGAGAACTCCCGACAGCAGACGGAGCGACGGAGTCTGCCAGGTTGGCACCCTGGACACGCGGGGCGGCCGGGGCCGGGGCTGCCTCGCCGCCGTCGGACTTCGACCGCTCGGCGCCGCCTCCGGCGGACGCCCGGGTAATCAGCGACGGGATGCCGGGCCGGGTGACCAGGGCGCGGCCGCGGTCGCCGCCGGCGTTCGGGTCCTCGCCGAAGCGGAACTTCGTCGGCTGCTGCGCGGGGCCGGCGTCGATGCCGTCCGCGCTGATCCGGCCGGTCGGGTCGATGCCGGAGGCAGCACCGCCGCCGCCGACCCCGGGAACCTGGGGCGGTCCCTGTGGCGCCGGCATCCCCATGCCGGACTGCATGGCCAGGGAACCGGCGGTCTTCGCCGCCCCGGCCACGGTCGCCATCCCGGCCATGCCGGTGCGGTGCACGTCGTCGTGGCCACCGCCGTCCGTCGCCCAGTGGACGAACTTGTAGACGGCGTACGGGCACAGCAGCACCATGACCATGATCACGACGCCGGCCAGGGCGTCGGACAGCGCGGCGATCCCGTCCTTGGCGTCCGTCTTGCCGAGCGCGGAGACGCCGACGAGGAATACCACCGTCATCAGCAGCTTGCTGACGATCAGGGTGGCGGTGGCCTCGATCCAGCCGCGCCGCCAGCGCTTGGCGACCTCCCAGCCGCCGCCGGCACCCGCGAACGCCGCGAGCGCCACCAGCACCAGGACGCCGACCTTGCGCGCGACCATCACGCACCAGTAGAGGAACGCCCCGATCGCGCTGCCGACCGCGACCAGGGCGGGAATCGCCCAGCCGAGCGGGAACATGGCGCCGAACTGGGTGACCTTGATCATGCGCCTGACGGCGTCGGCCACGCTGGTGTGCGCCGCTTGGAACAACCCGGCCGACAAGGCGTCGACCGTCGTCACTGCTACCGCGGTGAAGCTGATCGCCCCGAAGGCGAACAGGACACCGGTCATCGTGCCCCACGCCGCCTTGGCCAGCGCTCGCTCGTCCCGGCGCCAGGCGGCCAGGATCAGCTGCGCGCAGAAGGTGCCCACGGTCAGGATCAGCCCGATTGGCAGGATCAGCTGGTAGTTGTCCCTGAACCACGGCGCTGACAGGTCGATCGCGGTGGTCTCGTCGACCGCCTTCGCGCACAGGTCGACGGCGCTGGCCGCCAGCTCACCCATCGACTTGGCGATCCACGCGCCGATGCCGTCGGTGATGCTCTTGCCCGGGTCGCTGACGAAGTTCATGCCGTCGACGACGGTGCAGACCTGGGCGATCATCGGGAGGTTGCAGATGTCCACGAGTACCTCCCGGGCTCAGGGCGCCACGGCCGGCAGCACACCGGCCAGAGCACACGGGCGGTCAGGACGGCACTGGACGGCGAGAGTGGCCGAGCGGTCCTCGGCGCCGCCGGCCGGGGCACCGTTCCAGGAGATCGACTGCTTCCCGGAGACCGTCACGGCGTAGACGTACGCCTGCGAGATCGCCCCCGGATCCGCCTGCAGCGCCCGGGTGAACGACTCCGGGAAGTGCGCCTCCGCCGCGGTCGCCGAGGCGAACTGCCCGGAGTCGGCCATCCGCCCCCAGAGCAGGGGCGACGGGACCAGCCGGTCGACCGAGTCCGCGTCGGCGTACTGGCCCTCGTCGGTCAGCCACCGGTGAAGGGAGGCCACCAGCTCGGGCTGGGAGGACGAGCGGGTGTCGTACGACCACAGCGCCACCGCCGCCGCCTTCGCGAACGCGATCGGATCGTGCGTCGACGGCGGCCCGGGCAGCGCGGCCGAGCGCGCGCCCGGCGAAACCGAACCCGACGGGCCTGGCGCGGGCGAGCTGGCCGCAGCAGCATGTTCGGGGGAGCTCCGGCCGTCCCGGGTGACGTAGGCCAGGATCCCGGAGCAGACGACGAGCACCACCAGGACGGCCGTGCCCAACAGCACCCGGCGGCGCACCAGCGCGCCGCTGGAAAGACCACCGCGGGCGGCATTGAATGAACGTTTCTGCATTACTTGACCTGACTTCCGAGCGTCGAGAAGAAGCTCACCACGCCGTTCGCGGCGCCCAGCAGGAGGGCGGCGCCGGCGCTGACGAGCACGCCCTTCTTGCCGTTGGCCTCGGCCTGGTGACCGCCGCTGTGGTGGCCCCAGGCCCACACACCGGCGCTCACGGCCAGGGCGCCGACGACCGCGATGATGCCGAACAAGTTCAGCGAGCCCATCACCTGCTTGAGGACCGAAAGGCCGGGCAGGCCACCCTCGTTGGGGGTGATTCCGGGGTCGTAGGCGAGCTGTACGACGGCGTCCGCGAGATACAAGATTGAACTCCAGTTCGAATCAAGGCATGCCAAGGCAGCCCGGAGAAAAGGGGAGAAGAGGGAGGGGAGGAGAGTGCGGGTCAGACGACCCGGCGGGCCGCGAGGATCTCCGCCCGCCACGAGGCGAGAGTCGAGATCTTGACCACGTCGCCGGTCTTCGGGGCGTGCACGATCAGCCCCGAGCCGATGAACATCCCGACGTGCTCCGGCACGGCCGCGGTGCCCCGGGTGAACAGCAGGTCACCGGGCTTGAGCGCGTCCGCCGAGACGGCGGTGCCCTGCTTGACCTGGTCGTAGGTGGTCCGCTCCAGTGAGACCCCGCCGGTTCGGTAGGCCACCTGCATCAGGGAGGAGCAGTCACACCTGCCCATCGGGTCCGCGCCGTGCGAGTTCGCGCACGTGCCGCCCCACTGGTACGGGGTGCCCAACTGTCCGAGCGCCCAGCGGATCGCGGTCTGTACCGGCTGAGGCGCGTCCGTCGGGATGTTGTATCCGGCCGGCAGCGAGCCGGGCGGGATCGTCCCGAAGTCGGTGCCGTCACCACCTGCCGTCGGTGTACCGCAGCCCCCACTGCTGGGCGTCGGGCTTGGGGTGCTGCCCGTCGTCGGCGTCGGCGCTGGGGTGGGCGAGGTGCCGGTGGCGGGGGAGAGCAGCGGGGCGATGGCCTTCTGCAGGGCCTCCGCCAAGGGCTGCCACTTCGCGTAGGCGTTGGGGAAGCCGGAGCGCTGCACTGCCTGGGCGGCCTGGGTGACGGTCATCGACTCCCAACCGTTGACCTCCTGCAGTGCCGCGTAGAACTTCGTCGAGGCGTACACCGGCTGCATGATCTGCTCCGGCGTGCCCCAGCCCTGCGAGGGCCGCTGCTGGAACAGGCCCAGCGAGTCCCGGTCGCCGTAGCGGATGTTGCGAAGCTCGCTCTCCTGCATCGCCGTTGCCAGCGCGACGACCTGCCCCCGGATCGGGATGTGCAGGGCGACACCGGTGGCCTGGATGGTCTTCGCGTTGGGGATCTGCTCGTCGGGCTTGCTCAGCCCCGCCACGCTCGGGGCGCTGAGCGGACTGGAACCCTTCAGGATCGCCTCGACCTGCGCCGCGACGGCCGAGCTGTCCACACCCTGCGGACCGCCGCCGGGCGGACACGAGGCGGACGTCGCCGAGGCGTTGCCCGCGCCGGCGATCACCACCGGCAGGGCCAGCATCAGCGGGCCGCAGGCGACGGCCCCGACGAGTGCGCTGACCGCCTTCTTCACGGTGCCCGCCGATCACCGAACCGGAACCGGGCCAACGGCGGAGGCGGATGAGGGCATGGGTGTGCCAGGGCATGCTGCATCGCAGCGGCTCCTTGCGGGGTTCGTAGGAGAGCGCGGTGCCGGCTCCTCGTGCGAAGAAGTCGCCGGCACCGCGCTGGTGGTGAAACCGCCGTTCAGGGCGGGTCCGGGTCGGGGGAGTTGGTAGCTCCCGGACGCCGGTCTCGGGTCACGCGCGGCAGCCGGCCGCGCTCGTAATCTCAGCTGGAACACGAGGCACCCCTCGGGCGTAGGGAAGATTCGCGCACTCCGTCGCGCGGTCTCGCCTGGGCGGGACAGCGCGGGCCAATGCGCCTCGGGCCGGGCCGACTTGGCCCGCTGCCCGGTTGGCATGGCGAGACAGTAGACGCGAACTCCGGCCGCACCAAACGAGCCCCGACCAGCCCCGACGTCCTCGTGCTGTCCGTTAGGCACGGCTGCCGATCGCGGCTACCGTCCCCTGCACCACCGCTCCCGGCGGCTGCCACGGCGCGCCGCCCGGAGCCGGTACACCCCTGCCCGAGGAAGGCCCCCGTGAACGACTTCACCCTCCACCGAGGCGACGCCCTCGCCGTACTGAAGAACCTCCCCGACGAATCCGTCAACGCGGTCATCACCGACCCGCCGTACAACAGCGGCGGCCGGACCAGCTCCGAGCGCACCAGCCGCGACGCCCGCGCCAAGTACGTCACCAGCGGCTCCGCCCACGACCTCAAGACCTTCCCCGGCGAAAACCGCGACCAGCGCTCCTATCGCGCCTGGCTCACCGAACTCCTCACCGAGGCCTACCGGGCGAGCACCGAGCACTCGGTCGCCATGGTCTTCTCCGACTGGCGGCAGGAGCCCACCACGAGCGACGCTCTACAGATGGCCGGCTGGACCTGGCAGGGCACCATCCCCTGGATCAAGCCCGCCAGCCGCCCGAGGAAGGGCGGCTTCAAACAGTCCGCGGAGTTCATCACCTGGGGCGTCAAGGGCACCCTCGACAACGGCCGCGACCTCTATCTGCCCGGCCACTTCATCGCCAGCCAGCCCCGCAAGGACCGGGTGCACATCACCCAGAAGCCGCTGGAGATCATGCAGCAGCTCGTCCGGATCTGCCCCGAGGACGGCACCGTCCTCGACCCCTTCACCGGCAGCGGCTCCACCGGCGTCGCCGCCCTGCGCGAAGGCCGGCGCTTCGTCGGAGTCGAACTCTCCCCGCACTACGCCGAGATCGCCGAACAGCGACTGCGAGCAGAGCAGACCCAGGACGACTTCACCCTCGCCGGACCGGAGGCGTGAGCATGAGAACCGCCGCCACAGCGATCGTCCGAAGACGCGAAAGGGCGGCCGGAGCACCACGCTCCAGCCGCCCTTCCAAGGCCCTCAGGACTCCTCGACCGCCCGCCGGATCAACGGCACCGCCTTCTCCACGTCCGCCGACGAGGCGATTCGCACCTCCAGGTCACCCGTCCCCAGGTGACCGATGCCGCGTACGTCGCGGGTGAAGCCCTCCTCCAGCTCCACCGAGTCCGGGTTCAGCCGCAGGTACACCAGGATCGCCCTGTGCGACACGGAGGGCCGGAAGATCACTGACGCCACGTTCAGCAGCCGCCGGTAGGCGATGTAGTGCTTGAGCAGCACCACCTCCAGCTCGCCCGCCGCGGTCAGCGCCTCGTCCAGCTCGCCGTACAGCTCCCGCAGGCACCCCGGCACCTCCACCTGCGAGGACCCCGACGGTACCGCGACAACGTCCGGCTCGTCGTCCGCAGCTTCGCCCGCACCGGACGGCATCGGCGCGAACCCTGCGGCGGAGAAGCCCGGGACGGTCTCGACGAGCTGCAGCGTCAGCAGGTCGGGACCGAAGACCCGGTAGCGCACCAGGTCCACACGGTAGTCCCGCTGGTAGAGCGAGGCGGCAGCCCGATCATGGCGGGAGAACTCGCCCGCGACACAGATCACCCGAGGCCGTCGCCAATCGACCGCCTCCGCCACATCGGCGCCCAGACGTCTACGCACCAGCGCCTCGAACTCGTGCCGGTGCGCCAGCAACCAGACCAGGTAGGACGCCGCCTGGGTAATCACCCCGGCATCCCGCCGGCGCTTGAACTCGATGATCACCGGCACGCCGTCCTCGTCCAGCCCGAGCGTGTCGATCCGCCCCTGGTGCCACGGCCCCGTCACGTACTCCGATGCCAGGAACCGCACCCCAAGCATCGGCTCCAGCGCCGCCTCGACCCGTCGCTGCAGTTCCTGCTGCTCCCGCGCCACCGTCGAACCCTGCAGCTCGACATCCCGGCCATCGGCACCCCGCCGGAACACCTTCAGATCGGCCACCCTTACCCCCTTCGCACGACCGTATGCAAAGACCAATCAGGAAGAGGAGCGGCCTATTCCTGTTCCCCTCTCTGTCAAGATGAGACCGGAAGAGGAAGGCCCGGCTGTGGTTGACGGGCCGGAGCTGCCGGGGCAGGTCACAGCCGCGCGGTGAGGCTGACCAGCAGTGCCGCGAGTCCCGCGGCCAGCCACGCGACGTAGTGCCCGAGGAGATCCCAGGCGTCCTCGTTGGCATAGGTGACCGGGGCGCACATCGGCACCCGTGCGCCGGCCGGGCGCCCGGCCGGCGCACTTCGTGCGGTCAGCCGGCGGCGCGCAGCCGGGCGAGAGTGGCGTCGATATCAAGGTGGTCGGTTTCCGAACCTGCGGGCACCAGCGTGAACGAGTCCGTGAGGAAGGCGGCCACGACGTCCTCCGGGGCGCTGAGCACCGCCCGGCCGTCGGGGCCCTGCAGGGTGATGAGGACTTCGCCGACCGGTCCGGGGCTGATCTTGACGTCCCCGGTGCCGCTGGGGACGTGGCGCCCCTCGTCCAGCAGATCCCGGCTGAAGTACCAGCACACCTCGGCGTCGGAGCCGGTGCAGCCGCACGGGGTCAGCGGGAACACCAGGCATGCCGCATACGGAAGGGCCGTGTCGAAGCGGAGCTCCACGTCGACCGGGACGTCGGGCAGCGGGCTGTCGGGGAACGTGACGGGCATCGGGCGGACAGCGGACTTCTGCATCGGATCACCCTCCTGCGACGGCTGTGTGCGTCGGCCTCCGGTGGGCCGACGCATGCCAACGCGCCTACCCCAGCGCCCACGCGCCAGTCGGCAGGCCGGACATCTGCACAACTCCCTTGCTTTCGAGGAGTGTTGCATGTCGAAGCCACATGGGTGGAGCTCGGCAGGCCGGACAGGGACGAGCGCGCCGACGCCCTCCGCAACGTGATTCTCCGCCTGCCGGGAGCGCCAGGAGCACACGGCCGGCGCGGACCACCGGCCTGTCCGGCAGGTATGCGTACCGGGCAGGGCAGGTCCTCCGGCGGGCGGCTGCTCATCACGGACCTGTGGGAAACGACGGGCCAGAGCCGCCGTGCGGATCGTCTCCGACGATGCGTGGTGGCATGCTCGGATGATCGCGTCCCGTGTACGGAGGGAGTTTGCTGATGCTTGTGCCGTCCGCGTCGGAGCGGCACCCGGGTGGGTCACGGTGAAGGGCTGGGTGACCGGGGCTGTCGGCGAACCGGGCGAGTGGAAGCGGTTGCTGGTCGTGCTCACCGACGGTCGGCGGCTGGTGACCGGGGAGATCTCCGAGCGGGAGCGGGTGGAGCTCGGGGCGTTGGTCGCCGGGCTGCTTAGGCAGCCGCATCCGGGCGCGCGGTCGGTGGTGCGCTGGTTGCATCCGGTGCTGGCCGTCGTCGTCGAACTGGAGGCCGGGCAGGTGCGCCGGGTTGCGTTGCCTGCGGAAAGCGACTGAGCGATCCGCCGGGGGCAGCGCTCGGTTGTGCTCTGGCGCCGCCGCAGCGCGAAAGCGCCGTTCAGAGTGGGGCCGCGGAGCGTTCGAGGGGGCTTGGCGCGGGACCGCCGAGGCGATGCCGCGTTCGGCTTTTGGGCCGCTGCCTGGCAGGGGGGTTCACTCGGTTGCGCCGGATCCGATGGCCCGGAACCCTGCCGGTCCACTATCCGGCTGTCGGGCCCGGCGGCGAGTGGCTGCGAGTCGTCGTAGGTTGCGGGCATGACCAGTGACGAGACGACGATCCCGGCGGTGGGGGTGCGCCCGCTGGACGAGGTGTTCGACGCGATCGAGACCGCCAATCGGCGCCCCCAGCCCTGGGGCGGGTTCGACCACGGGGTCCTGGGGGCCTACCGGTGGGCCACCGGAGCCCAGATCGCGGCACCGGTCACCGCTGTTGCCGCGCTCGGGGCCACCGGGCCGTGCCGGGCGCAGCTGCTGGCCGAATGCCAGGCCGCCGCGGTCCGCCTGCGCGATGCCCTGGAAGAACGCACGGACCCCGCGTACGCCCTGGGCACCTATCAGGCGCTGGCGTGGCTGTGCGGCCATCACGAGGACCGTCCCTGACCTGCGGCTCTCCTTGACCAGTGCCCGCCCTGGCCGCTACCCCACAGGAGCCGCCCGGTGCCCAGCCTGATCACCCGCTCCGGTGGGAAAGTCGGCACTCCCGCCCCGACGTGCCGGTGAACGTCGCGCTCGGCGACGTGGAAAGCGCCATCAGGTGCTTCTCCTCCACCGACCCTGCTCCGGGTCGCCGCCTTCACCCTGCTCCATCGCGCCCCACGGGGAGGAACTGCTGCGCGTACGGGCCCGCACCAGCCGCCACAAGGACCGCCTGTAGGCGGGGAGGATTCGTTGACGAAGAACGACGGCGCACCGGGTCGGGACGAGACGCCCCAGCAACGGGCCGACCGGCTCTGGAGCGAGATGCTCCAGGAAGTCCGCGTGTGCCAGACCGGCGCACAAATCCTGTTCGGATTCCTCATCGGCGTGGCCTTCACCCCGCGCTTCGCCGCCCTGCCCGACTTCGACAAGAACCTCTACGTCGCCACCGTCGTCCTCGGCGCCGTCCCCACCGGAGCCCTGATCGCGCCCGTGGCCTTCCACCGCTTCCTCACCGGCCACGGCATGAAACCCGAACTGGTCCACGTCGCCAGTCGCCTCATCGCCGTCGGACTCATCACCCTGGCCCTGACCATCGCCGCCGCGCTGCTGCTCCTGCTGCGCACCGCCACCGGCAGCCCGGCTGCCGCCTGGGGCCTCAGTGCGGCCTGCCTGATCTGGTTCGCCACCAGCTGGCTCGTCCTGCCCCAGGTCGTGCTGCGTCGCACGGCCGCCGCGCGCCGGGCTGCCGTATCCGGGCTCGGTGCCCCCCGCGGCGGTGGCCGCCCCCCGCAGTGACAGCCCCTGCAGTCCCGGCCTACCCGGGCTGCGGGTCCCGCCCGCCCGACGGCGTCACGCCGTCTCGCCCCCCGCCCGGGTCGGACAGGGCAAGCTGGGCGCGGGCCAGGGCGGGTCGCAGCAGCCGGCCGGTCAGGGCTCCCTGGGCGCGGAGCGCGGCGCGGGCGGCGTTCGCGCCGCAGGCGCCGTGCACGCCACCGCCCGGGTGGGCCGAGGCTGAGGCGAGGTAGAGGCGCTGGATGGGGGTCTCGGGCCGCCCCGTGCCGGGTAGCGGGCGGAGCAGCGCCTGTTGGTGGAGGGCCGCGGTGCCGCCGTTGATCGCCCCGCCGACCAGGTTCTGGTCCAGGTGTTCCAGCACCGGCGGGGTGAGTACGCGCCGGGCCTGGATCCGGTCGGTGAAGCCGGGGGCGAAGCGTTCGACCTGTGCTTCCATGCGGCGGGCGATGGCTTCGCTTTCCCTGTCGTCCCAGGACCCGGTGATGCCGTCGGGCCCGAGGTCGTCGGCGATGTGCTGGGGGACGTGGGTGTACATCCAGGCCGATTCGGTGCCCGCGGGTGAGCGGGACGGGTCGGCGGTGGTCATCTGGCCGAGCAGCCCGAAGGGGCGGGCCGGCAGACGGCCGGTGCTGACCTGGAGTGCGTAGTCGCTCAGTTCCGTCCAGTCGGCGCCGAGGTGGACGGTGCCGGCCCGGTGTGCCTGCTCGGCGGTCCAGGGGATCGGCGAGTCGAGGGCCCAGTCGACCTTGACGGTGGCGAAGTCCCACTGGAAGCGGCGTACGGCGTCGCGGAATCCGGGCGGCAGGTGTCCTTCCCGGACCAGGCGGCCGTACAGGTGCGGAGCGGGCACGTCGGCGAGCACGGCTCGGCGCGCGCGGACGTAGTCTCCCTGGGCGGTGCGGATGCCCAGCGCCCGGCCGGCGCGGACGACGACCTCGCTGACCGCGGTGCCGCAGCGGATCGTGCCTCCGCGCGATTCCAGGCGTCGCACCAGGGCGCCGCTGAGGGCGCTGGCTCCGCCGACCGGTACCGGCCAGCCGTACTGCTCGCCGAGCATCGCCATGAGCCAGCCGAAGGCGGCGCTGCCCGGCGATTCGGGCAGTAGATCGGCGTGCAGCGCGCAGCCGGCCAGCAGCAGCCCCGGGCCATCCCGGTCGAACTCCTCCTCGGCCAGTCGCCGTACGGGCAGCGCCGCGAAGCGGGCCAGCCGCAGCAGGCCCGGCGCCCGGAGACGCGAGGCCAGCGCCAAGCCGGCGCGTACCGGCGGGAACGGCGCGAACATCGCCCCTACCAGGCACGGGTCCAGGTCCTGCCAGAGCTGTGACAGCCGTCGCCAGGCGAGCGCGTCCGGCCGGCCGAAGCTCCGCCCGATGTCGTCGATGTTCGTCTCCGGTCCGCGCCGCAGCAGGGCGCAGCGGCCGTCGGGCAGGGGATGGGCGAGCACGATCGGCGCGTGGCTCCAGGCGAGGCCGTGCTCTTCGAGGCGCAGGGCCGCGATCACCGGTGAGGCGGCGGCCAGCGGGTAGAACGAGCTGAACAGGTCGCTGACGTAGTCGGGGTGGACGCCGCGGTCGCTGCGGACAGCGCCGCCGACCTGGTCCTGGGCCTCCAGCACCTCTACCTCCCAGCCGGCGTCGGCCAGCACGTTCGCGGCGACCAGGCCGTTCGGCCCGGCCCCGATCACGACGGCGTCGGCCATGACGGACCTCCCCCCGACGCGGACGCTTCCAGGTCGGCCGCCCGGGGTTTCTGCTCGACCGTGCGGGCGAGGCAGGCGAGCAGTCGGCGGTGGCGCAGATCCAGCACCAGGTCCGCGGGCGCCGTGTGGAGGCTCCCGCCCAGGCCCCGCAGCGGGTGCTCGTCGACGATCACCAGGGTGGCGTCGCCCCACGCGATCAGCTCGATGGCGATCCGGACGGTGCCGAGTCGCCCGGCGAAAGCCTCCAGTTCCAGCCGGTGCCCGCTGTCGCACACACGTACGACGGTGTGGCCTTCGTAGCGGAACGGGCCGGCGCTGACGGTGTAGCGCAGGCTCGACCCGACTGCGGGCCACCGGCCCTCACCCGGGCGGGTCCGCTCCGTGCCGGGCACCCACCGGCCGTACGCGGCCGGGTCGCCCAACACGCTCCACACCGCCTGCGGAGCCCGCTCTATCAGGACGTGTCTCACAGCCATCGGCTGTGCCTCCTCGTGTCCGGTCCCTGACGAATCACCGGTACCTCAAAAGGCGCATACCCGGTGAATTCCCCTGAATGCGACACTCGCATCGGCCCGTTCTCCGCCGTGGGGCAGGGCCACCCGTTCCACCGGAACCTCGACTGGTCGCCGCCGGGCCCCGTCCAGGGCAGCGTCTGTGCCGAGCCCGGCATGCCCGCCCACGGCCTGCGGGCCGGCAGGTGATACCGCACGGACACCGGGCGGTATCACCTTCGGCGGTTTCATCGCGGCGCGAGCGGTTAGCCGCTCTCCGGGCCTCGTTCGCCCACCAGGAGCCACGCCCGCGCTGTGGAGGAGTTCGGTGATGAAGGTTTCCGACTACGTGCTGGAGCGCCTGCGCGACTGGGATGTGGAGTACGTCTTCGCCTATCCCGGGGACGGCATCAACGGGCTGCTCGCGGCCTGGGGCCGGGCGGAGGACCGGCCGCGGTTCATCCAGGCCAGGCACGAGGAGATGGCCGCTTTCCAGGCCGTCGGGTACGCGAAGTTCTCCGGCCGCACCGGGGTGTGCGTGGCCACCTCCGGGCCGGGCGCGATCCACCTGCTCAACGGCCTCTACGACGCCAAGCTCGACCACGTCCCGGTCGTCGCGGTCGTCGGGCAGACGGACCGCAGCGCCATGGGCGGCTCGTACCAGCAGGAGGTCGACCTGGCCAGCCTGTACAAGGACGTGGCCTCGGAGTTCTGCGCGATGGTGACCGTGCCGGCTCAGCTGCCCAACGTGCTGGACCGCGCCATGCGCATCGCGGCGACCCGCCGCACGGTCACCGCGGTGATCATCCCGGCCGACGTCCAGGAACTCGACTACGAGGCGCCGGCGCACGCGTTCAAGCAGGTCCCCTCCAGCCTCGGCGTCCCGCACTACGCCCCGGTACCGGCCGAGGCGGACCTCGCCCGGGCGGCGGAGATCCTCAACGCCGGGGAGAAGGTCGCGATGCTGATCGGGCAGGGCGCCCGCTCGGCCCGGCCCGAGGTCGAGCAGGTCGCCGACCTGCTCGACGCCGGGGTGGCGAAGGCCTTGCTCGGCAAGGACGCGCTGCCCGACACCCTGCCGTACGTCACCGGCTCGATCGGTCTGCTCGGCACCCGCCCGTCCTACGAGATGATGCGCGACTGCGACACCCTCCTCGTGGTCGGCTCCAGCTTCCCCTACACCCAGTTCCTGCCCGAGTTCGACCAGGCGCGCGCGGTGCAGATCGACCTGGACCCGTCCATGATCGGGCTGCGCTACCCGTTCGAGGTCAACCTCGTCGGCGACGCCGGCTCGACGCTGCGCCGGCTGATTCCGCTGCTGGAGCGCAAGGCGGACGGCACATGGCGCAAGACGGTGGAGGACAACGCGGCGCGCTGGTGGGAGGTCATGCAGCGCCGAGCCGACGTGTCCGCCGACCCGATCAACCCCGAGTACGTCGTCCACACCCTCGACGCGCTGCTGCCCGACAACGCGCTCCTGGCCGCGGACTCCGGGTCCGCGGCGAACTGGTACGCCCGCCACCTGCGGATGCGCGGCGGCATGCGCGGCTCGCTGTCGGGCACGCTGGCGACCATGGGGCCGGGGGTGCCCTACGTGATCGGCGCGAAGTTCGCCCACCCGGACCGGCCCGCGATCGCGATCGTCGGCGACGGCGCCATGCAGATGAACGGCCTCGCGGAGCTGATCACCGCAGCGAAGTACTACCGGGAGTGGGCCGACCCGCGCATGGTCGTCGCGGTGCTGAACAACCACGATCTGAACCAGGTCACCTGGGAGATGCGGGCGATGCAGGGCGCGCCGCAGTTCGAGCCCTCGCAGAGCCTTCCGGACGTGCGCTACGCCGACATCGCCCGGACGTTCGGTCTGGGCGGCGTACGGGTGGAGAAGCCGGAGGACGTGGAGCCGGCGTGGCGCCGGGCACTGGCCGCGGACCGGCCGTTCGTCATCGACTTCCGCACCGACCCGGCGGTGCCGCCGATCCCGCCGCACGCCACCTGGGACCAGATCAAGGCCGCCGCCCTGTCGGTGCTCAGGGGCGACAGTGACCGGGGATCGGTGGTCCAGCAGGGCGTCAAGGCGAAGGTCCAGGAGTTCCTGCCCGGCAGTGGACGGAGCTGACCGGTGTCCGGGCGCCAGGAGGTGGACCTGGCCGCACTCGAGCCGGCCCTGCGGACCGAGGTGGACGGTGAGGTCCGCTTCGACGCGGGGAGCCGCGGCGCGTACGCCACCGACGGCTCCAACTACCGTCAGGTTCCGCTCGGGGTGGTCGTGCCCGGCACGGTCGAGGCCGGCGCTGCCGCGGTGGGCGTCTGCTCCCGGTTCGCCGCCCCGGTGCTGTCCCGCGGAGGCGGTACCAGTCTCGGGGGGCAGTGCACCAACGAGGCGGTGGTCGTCGACTGGACCAAGTACTGCAACCGGCTGGTCTCGGTGGATCCCACAGCGCGGACCTGTGTGGTCGAGCCGGGCATCGTCCTGGACGAGCTCAACCGCCGACTCGCTCCGCACGGGCTCAGGTTCGGGCCGAAGCCGTCCACGCACAGCCACTGTGCGCTGGGCGGCATGATCGGCAACAACAGCTGCGGAGCGTCCGCCCAGGCCTACGGCAAGACCGCCGACAACGTCCACCGCCTGGAAGTCCTCACCTACGAGGGCACCCGGTTCTGGGCCGGTCCCACCAGCGAGGACGAGTACGCGCGGATCGCGGCCGAAGCAGGACCGCGCGCCCGCCTCTACCAGGGGTTGCGGGACATCACCGGGCGGCACCTGGCCGAGATCCGGCGTGGCTACCCGAAGATCCCGCGCCGGGTCTCCGGCTACAACATGGACGCCCTGCTGCCGGAGAACGGCTTCGACGTGGCCCGCGCCCTGGTCGGCAGCGAGGGAACCCTGGTGACGCTCCTGCACGCCGAACTGCACCTGGTCGAGGTGCCGGCGGCGGAGGCCCTGCTGGTCCTGGGCTTCGACGACATCTACCAGGCCGCCGACGCCGTCCCCGACCTGCTCGCGCACAGCCGCCCCACCCAGCTGGAGGCCATCGACGGGCGCATGGCGCAGCTGATGCGCGAGGAGCACGCCTACCTGGACTCGCTGGAGAGCCTGCCCGAGGGCGACAGCTGGCTGCTCGTCCAGTTCACCGGCGACACGAAGCAGGAGGCGGACGCGCGGGCGTTCGAGCTGCTGCGGGCGATCGGCCGCGAGGAGGACGACCCGTCGGTGGCGCTGTCCGACGATCCCCCGAGGGAGCGGGAGATGCTCAGGGCCCGCGAGGCGGGTCTGGGCGTGACCGCCCGCCCGCCGGACGGCTCCGAGACGTGGGAGGGCTGGGAGGACTCCGCGGTCGCCCCGGAGAAACTCGGCGACTACCTGCGCGACCTGGAGCGGCTGTTCGGCCGGTACGGCTACCAGCAGGCCTCCCTGTACGGGCACTTCGGGCAGGGCTGCGTCCACACCCGGATCCCGTTCGAGCTGCGCGAGGGCAAGGGCGTCGAGGCGTTCCGGGCGTTCCTGTTCGACGCGGCCGACCTGGTCGCCTCCTACGGTGGTTCCCTGTCGGGTGAGCACGGTGACGGGCAGGCCCGCGGCGAACTCCTGCCCCGCATGTTCGGCCCCGGGCTCGTGGAGGCGATGGGCGAGGTCAAGGCCCTGTTCGACCCGGGCGACCGGATGAACCCCGGCAAGGTCGTCCACCCCCACCGCGTCGACGAGAACCTGCGCCTGGGCGCCGACTGGCGGCCCCGACCGCTGCGGACGCACTTCGGGTATCCCGACGACGACCACGACTTCACCCGCGCGGTGCTGCGCTGCGTGGGCATCGGCAACTGCCGCACCCACCAGGGCGGGGTGATGTGCCCCTCCTACCGGGCGACGGGCGAGGAGGAGCACTCCACCCGCGGCCGGGCACGGCTGCTGTTCGAGATGCTCGGCGGCCACGACGACTCCCCGGTCACCGGCGCATGGCGCTCCACCGAGGTCCGCGACGCACTGGACCTGTGCCTGGCCTGCAAGGGCTGCAAGTCCGACTGCCCGGTCGGCGTCGACATGGCCACCTACAAGGCAGAGTTCCTCGCCCACCGCTACCAGGGCCGTGTGCGCCCGGCCGCCCACTACGCGATGGGCTGGCTCCCGCTGTGGGCACGGCTGGCCCGCACGGCGCCGGGCCTGGCCAATGCCGCCCTGCACGCCCCCGGCCTCGCATGGCTGGGAAAGCGGCTGGCCGGCATCGACCCGCGCCGCGCCGCACCCCTCTTCGCTGCCGAATCGTTCCAGGAAACCCGGCATCGGCAGGGCTGGGCGGAGCCCGATCCGCGCGACCCGCGCACCGTCCTGCTCTGGCCGGACACCTTCACCAACCACTTCCATCCGCACGTCGCCGACGCCGCCGTCCGCGTGCTGGAGGACGCCGGCTTCCACGTCGCCGTACCCGAGGGGCCGGTGTGCTGCGGCCTGACCTGGATCTCCACCGGGCAGCTCGCCACCGCCCGTCGCGTCCTCGAGCGCACCATCCGGACCCTGCGCCCCTGGCTGGAGGCCGGCACCCCGATCATCGGGCTCGAACCCTCCTGCACCGCGGTCTTCCGCGCGGACGCCCCCGACCTGCTCGACGGCGACCAGGACATCGCCCGCCTGGCCGCGCAGACGCGCACCTTCGCCGAACACCTCGTCAACCACGCCCCCCACGGCTGGCAACCGCCCCGGATCGGCCGGGCGGCGACCGTGCAGACCCACTGCCACCAGCACGCCGTCCTCGGCACCGACCCCGACCGTGAACTGATGCGCCGCGCGGGGCTTGACGCGAACGTGCTCGACGAGGGCTGCTGCGGCCTGGCCGGCAACTTCGGCTTCGAGCGGGGCCACTACGACCTGTCCCAGGCCATCGCCGAGCAAGGCGTCCTTCCGGCCGTGCGCGACACCGCCCCCGGCGCCTTCGTCCTGGCCGACGGGTTCAGCTGCCGCACCCAGATCGAACAGTCCTCGACCGGACGGCTGGCCGTGCACGTGGCCGAGGCCCTCGCCCTGGCACTGGACGGGCCGCCGCCCGCCGACCATCCCGAGAAGACGATCCCGCGCCCGCAACCCCGCAACGCGGTGGCCGGCCTGCTGACCGCAGGTGTCGCGGGCGCGATGACAGGCCTGGCGGCGGCCGGTGCTGCCGCCGCGCGGCGCCACCGCGCCAGGAGGAGGTAGACCATGCGGTCCCTGTACGAGCGGCTCCACCGCGAAGCCCGCGCCTACACCGGCGACAACGACCGCCCGCTCGCGGCCTACACCGGCCTCATGGCCCTGTACGCCACCGCGGTGCTCGGCACCGCCGCAGCCGCCCGGGCCTTTCGCCGAGAGCTGCCCTACCCGACTCCGTGGGACGTCGCCCTGAACGCGCTGGCCACCCACCAGCTCTCCCGCCTGATCGCCAAGGACCCGGTCACCAGCCCGCTGCGCGCGCCGTTCACCCGTTTCGAAGGCACCTCCGGCCCGGCCGAGTTGGAGGAGGACGTGCGCGGCACCGGAGCCCGTAAGGCCGTCGGCGAGCTGGTCACCTGCCCGTTCTGCACCGGCCTGTGGGTCGCCACCGCGGGCACTGTCGGGTCCGTCTTCGCTCCGCGCGCCACCAGGCTCGCCACCGCGACCCTGGCCGCCCTGGCCGGCGCCGACTTCCTGCAGTTCGCCCGCGCCGCCGCCCAGCACGCGGCCGACGAGACGCCATGACCGTCACCGCCACCGTGGAGTCCCTGCACGTGCAGGTCCTCGACATCCCCACCGACGCTCCGGAAGCCGACGGCACTCTCGCCTGGGACTCCATCACCATGATCCTCGTCCGTGTCCACGGCGGGGACACCACCGGCCTGGGCTGGACCTACGGCGCCCCCGCCACCGCCCAGGTGATCACCGGGCACCTCCGGGACACGGTCATCGGCCGCCCGGCGTTCGACGTCCCGGCCGCCAACGAGGCGATGAGCCGCACGGTGCGCAATGTCGGCCGCCCGGGGCTGGTCGCCGGCGCGATCTCAGCCGTCGACATCGCCCTGTGGGACCTCAAGGCCCGCCTGCTCGGCCTGCCCCTGGTCGACCTGCTCGGCGCCGCCCGCCATGAGGTCCCCCTCTACGGCAGCGGCGGCTTCACCACCTACACCGACCGGCAACTCGCCGAGCAGCTCGCGGGCTGGGCCGAACAGGGCTTCCACCGATTCAAGATCAAGATCGGCGAGAGCCGCGGCAGCCGGGAACGGCGTGACCTGGAACGCACCGAGCAGGCCCGGCAGGTGGTCGGCGACGACGCCGCCCTGTACGTGGACGCGAACGGCGCCTACACCCGCAAACAGGCCGTCCGCGTCGGACAGGCGCTGGCCGGCCTGGGGGCGAGCTGGTTCGAGGAGCCCGTCTCCTCCGACGACCTCACCGGCCTCGCCCACGTCCGCGACGCCGTCACCTCCGACGTCGCGGCCGGCGAGTACGGATACGACCTGCCCTACTTCGCCCGCATGGCCCCGGCCGTGGACTGCCTGCAGGCGGATGCCACCCGCTGCGGCGGCATCACCGTCTGGCTGCGCGCAGCCGCCCTGGCCCAGGCCCACGGACTCCAGCTGTCCGGACACTGCGCCCCGCACGTCCACGCACACGCCGCGGCCGCCGTGCCGAACCTGCGCCACCTGGAGTGGTTCCACGACCATGTCCGGATCGAGAACCTCCTCTTCGAGGGAACCCTCGACCCGGCCGGGGGACTGGTCCGCCCGGGCCACAGCGGCGAGCCAGGCCTCGGCCTGGCCATCCGCACCGAGACGGCGGAGCGCTACCGTGTCCGCGCCTGAGGAGACCCGGCCCGCTCCCGACGACGGCCGTCGGCCTCCGCGGACCGTGCACATTCCCGGCGCTCCGCGTCCACCCGGCCGGGGACACGCGGCCCGCACCGCCGTACCCCAGGAGACGAGAACGTGACCGCCCCCATCGCCGGCTCTCCCGCCCCTCACGCGCTGCGTGACTACGCCCTGCTCGCGGACGGCGAGCGCGGCGCCCTCGTCGGACCGCGCGGCGACATCGTGTGGATGTGCGCACCCGGCTGGGACAGCGACGCCGTTTTCGCCGCCCTCATCGGTGGCCCCGGCTGGTACACCGTCACCCCCACCGACCCGTTCGTCTGGGGCGGCTACTACGAGAGCGGCAGCCTCATCTGGCGCAGCCGCTGGATCACCACCGGCGGCGTCGTCGAATGCCGCGAAGCCCTCGCCTGCCCCGGTGACCGGCACCACGCGGTGGTGCTGCGCCGGATCCTGGCGGTCGACGGCGACGCCCGCCTCGACGTCCACCTGCACCCGGCGCCCGGATTCGGCACACACCGGCTGCGCAAGGTCCGCAGGGACGGGCAGGGGCGTTGGACGGCCCGGGCCGGAGAACTGCACCTGCGCTGGAGCGGAGCGCCCGACGCCCGGCCGAGCGATGCGGCGCTGTCCACCACGATGCGTCTGGAGACCGGTGAGCACCACGACCTCGTCCTGGAGATCTCCGATCGGCCCCTGCCCGAACCGGAGACGGCCGACGTGCTGTGGCGGTCCACCGAAGCGGCCTGGACCGCGCGCGTGCCCGCCCTCGCGAACACGCTGGGCCGACGCGACGCCCGGCACGCCTACAGCGTCCTGGCCGGCCTCACAGGCCCCGGCGGCGGCACGGTGGCAGCGGCCACCACCAGTCTGCCCGAACGCGCCGAGACGGGCCGCAACTACGACTACCGGTACGTGTGGATCCGCGACCAGGCCTACATCGGCCAGGCCGTCGCCGCCGCGGGGCCGCACCCGCTGCTGGACGACTCCGTACGGTTCGTCACCGCCCGTCTGCTCGAACACGGCCCGGCTCTCGCGCCCGCCTACACCGTGACCGGTGCGGCGGTACCCGACCAGCGCACCCTCGACCTGCCCGGCTATCCGGGTGGCTTCGACGTCGTCGGCAACCACGTCAACCGCCAGTTCCAGCTCGACGTGTACGGGGAGAGCCTGCTGCTGCTCGCCGCCGCCGCCCGCCACGACCGGCTCGACCCCGACGGCTGGCACGCCGCGCTCACCGCCGCCGACGTGATCGCCACCCGGCATCGCGAGCCGGACGCCGGGATCTGGGAGCTGCACGACGACCGGTGGGCGCACAGCCGCCTGATCTGCGCGGCCGGTCTGCGGGCGGTCGCCGCCGCAGCACCCCGGGCGAGCAGCGGGCGCGCCGCCGGCTGGGAGGCGCTGGCGGATGCGATCCTCGCGGAGACCTCCGCCGACAGCCTGCACCCCACCGGCCGGTGGCAGCGCTCCCCTGGCCGGACGGGCGTGGACGCGGCCCTGCTGCTGCCCGCGATCCGCGGCGCCCTGCCTGCCGAAGACCCGCGCACCATCGCCACCCTGCGAGCGGTGCACGCCGATCTCGCGCTGGACCACCACGTCTACCGGTTCCGCCACGACCGGAGACCCCTTCAGGACGCCGAGGGCGCCTTCCTGCTGTGCGGATTCGTCATGGCCCTGGCGGAACACCAGCAGCACAACGACGTCGAAGCCGTGCGCTGGTTCGAACGCAACCGTGCCGCCTGCGGTCCGCCCGGCCTCTATGCGGAGGAGTTCGACGTCGCCCAACGCCAGCTGCGCGGCAACCTGCCCCAAGCGTTCGTCCACGGGTTGATGCTCGAAGCCGCCGCCACGCTCGCACCCGGTCACTGAGACCGCCGCGATCCACCGCATCCGGATGCCGGAGCAGCGACGATGCCGTTGGTGAGTCCCGGCGGCATCGTCGTGCCCAGGGCCCTGACGGATAGGGAGAGGCTCGCATCACCGGCAGCAAGGCGACCGCAGTCGGCACGGCCGGCGTCGACGCCAGGCCATTGACCAACGGAGAACCGGTCCAGGCAGACGGCATGGATCGAACCGTCCACGTGTGCGGCGCATGACTGGCGTCGCGGCCAGCAGGACTGCGCTGCCGTGACAGGACCGATGGCTGGTCTCCGCTGGTGTCTACCAGTAGTGGCGGCGGCCGCCGATCTCGTGGCCGACCGCGCCCATGATCCACAGGATGAGGCCGATGAGGGCCAGGACGATGCCGATGGTCCACAGGATGCCGATTCCGGCGACGAATCCGATGACAAGGAGGATGACTCCGAGGACGATCACGATGACCTCCGTTTCTTCCCCCTCTTCCGATGCGGCCTTCGCCGATGCGGAGGAAATGCCGCACTTGCTTTCGCGGATGCCCGGTTTGGGGGCGAGATATCAGCCGCGATGGCGCGACTCCCGGGTTCGGCGCACTACTGAGGTGTGGTGGCCAGGCCGGCGAGGAGGATGTCGAGGCCGCGTTCGAGCTCGGCGGCTCCGTCGTAGGAAGCGAGAGGGCCGGCGAGGCCTCGCAGGAGGGGGAACTCGCCGATCGGCAGCCGGTACAGGCCCAGTCGCAGCATGTCGTCGGTCTCGTCGGGGTTGTCGACGAGTTCCTGCAGTTCGTTGAGGACGTGGCCGTGGAGGAGTCCGAACAGGGCGCGGTAGACGTGCAGAGCGTCCGCGCCGCTGAATCCGGCGCGGGTGAGCAGGGTGAGGATGGCCTCCAGCGGGCGCAGAGTACCTTTGGGGCGCAGGGCGAGCGGGGTGGCCAGGGGGCGGGTGACCAGGAGCGGCACCACGTTGGGGTGGGCCAGGGCGAGTCGGCGGTAGCCGCGTGCGACGGCGCGCAGCTGGGCGGCCCAGTCCGGGTCGGTGGAGTCCACGGTGAGTTCGTTGAGGACGGTCTCGGCGACGCCGTCGAGCAGGGCCGCCTTGTTCGCGGCGTGGCGGTAGAGGCTCATCGGGTCGTGCCCGAGGGTGCGGGCGAGGCGACGCATGGACAGCTGCTCGATGCCCTCGCGGTCGATGATCTCCAGTGCGCAGGCCAGGATCCGCTCGCGGCTGAGCCTCGGGCTCGCGGGCGGATCGTTGTCCTGGACGGCCGGGCCGATCCGAGGAGGGGCCACGTCGAACCTTCTCTCGCTGGCGGCTCGCACTGGCGTGAACCTCGTAGGCCTACGGTGTAGACACCAGTCTAGTGCCGGAGTTGACTGGAGGCATACGACGTGACCCGGCTGGGAGTGCGTCATGATCATTGTTCTCGGACTTGTCCTCCTGGCGGCATCGGCGACCCAGGACCGCGACGAGCTCGCCGCAGCGCGACGCGTTCGCCGCGCAGCGGGACGGTCTCGTCCGCAAGCAGGAGCGGACCAGCGAGCATACGGCCGGCGCCCGCTTCAATCCGATGGCCCAGGGCAAAAGCGAAGGCGCGCCCGGGTACGCCTGGCAAGGGGCACCACGGACCACACCGCCTCCTCGGGCGTGGTACCGGGCGCCGATAGGCCCCGAGCCTGCCCGTCAGGGCCAACTCACGAAGGGAACCAGTCATGGGTATCGGCAAGAAGGCCGCCCACAAGGCCGAAGCGGTCAAGGGAAGCGTGAAGAAGAACGTTGGACGCGCCACCGGCGACCGCGCCCTCGAAGCCGAGGGCCGCGGCGACCAGTTCAAGGGCAACATCAAACAGGCCGGCGCCAAGGTCAAGGACGCGTTCAAGCACTGAGCGCCCGGCCGAGTGGGCCTGGTGGGATCCCGCGGGCTCTGAGCTGCCCCGCCCACCGCCAAGGAAGCCGGGCAGGACGAGGACGATGCCCGCGGCTCCACCTGCGGACTCAACTCCTCCTCGATGAGTTGGGTCCGCTGTCGTGAATCGAGGAACGATCATGGTGAAGGTCCTGCTCATACTGCTCTGCCTGGTCCTGCCGTGGCTCGCGGTGCTCATCAAGGACGGCCCGAGTATCAAGGTGCTCTGGGCGTTCCTTCTGCAGCTGTGCGGCCACGTTCCCGGCGTCATCTACGGCATCTACCAGGTGGTCAAGGACTGACGGGGCGCGCCCACACCCGACGGCGGCCCGGGGGTGCATCCCCCGATTGGTCCACAGCCGCGTGGCAACCCGGCGTGGCAGCCCCCGACGCGGTGCGAGCCGGTGTGGCGGAGGTGTTCGCCGGGCCCGGCCGCGGCCCCGGGTTGGACCGACCGTCGAACGCTCCGTTTACCCGGGCACGGTCTCGGGCTGCGGGGCCGCCCAAGCGCCAATAGGCTCCGAGCTTGGGACGCCGGTTGAGCCGCTGTCCGGCGGGCGGCCGTGAGCTGTCTCGCACCGGCCCAGGACGGAGAGCTTGATGACCACCAATCCCGGACCGCCTGGAGGACGCCCCCAGGCGCCCCCGGTCACGGAGGCTCCCCAGCCAGGCCCTTCCTCGCGGGGCGAGCGCGATGCCAAGGACCTCGCGCTCGACGCCTTCCGGGCCCCGGAGCCGGACGGTGCGCTCACCACCGATCAAGGGGTTCGGGTCGACGACACCGACAACTCCCTGACCGTGGGCGAGCGTGGCCCGACGCTGTTGGAGGACTTCCACCTGGGGGAGAAGCTCACCCGCTTCGACCACGAGCGCATTCCCGAGCGGGTGGTGCACGCCCGCGGTGCCGGCGCGTACGGCTTCTTCGAACCGTACGAGTCGCTGGCCGAGTTCACCTGCGCCGACTTCCTCCAGGAGGCCGGCCGCCGGACCCCGGTGTTCGTCCGCTTCTCGACCGTCCAGGGACCGCGCGGCTCCGCCGACACGGTGCGCGACGTCCGCGGCTTCGCCACCAAGTTCTACACCCGGCACGGCAATTACGACCTGGTCGGCAACAACATGCCGGTGTTCTTCATCCAGGACGCGATTAAGTTTCCCGACTTCGTGCACGCGGTGAAGATGGAGCCGCACAACGAGATCCCCACCGGCGGCACCGCACATGACACGTTCTGGGACTTCTGTTCGCTGCAGCCGGAGTCCACCCACATGCTGATGTGGGCGATGTCCGATCGGGCGATCCCGCGCAGCTTCCGGATGATGCAGGGCTTCGGCGTGCACACCTTCCGCCTCGTGACCGCCGACGGGCGCGCCACCTTCGTCAAGTTCCACTGGAAGCCAAAACTCGGCGTTGCGTGCCAGGTCTGGGACGAGGCCCAGATCACCGCCGGACGCGACCCCGACTTCCACCGCCGGGACCTGTGGGAGGCGATCGAGGCCGGCGAGTTCCCGGAGTGGGAGCTCGGCGTCCAGCTGATCCCGGAGGAGGACGAGTTCTCGTTCCCGTTCGACCTGCTGGACCCGACGAAGCTGGTGCCGGAGGAACTCGTGCCGGTGCGGCCGGTCGGCCGGATGGTCCTCGACCGAAACCCGGAGAACTTCTTCGCCGAGACCGAGCAGGTCGCCTTCCATACCGGCAACATCGTTCCCGGCATCGACTTCACCAACGACCCGCTGCTGCAGGGCCGCAACTTCTCCTACCTGGACACCCAGTTGATCCGCCTGGGCGGCCCCAACTTCTCCCAGCTGCCGGTCAACCGCCCGCTGACCGAGGTGCGCACCAACCAGCGCGACGGCTACGGCCAGCAGGTGATCCACTCCGGGACGAGCTACGCGCCGAACTCGGTCGGCGGTGGATGCCCGGCCACCCTGGGTGGCGGGCACCTCGCCGAGGGGGTGTTCGAGCACTACCAGGAGCGTGTCGACGGGCAGGCGATCCGCCGGCGCAGTCCGAGCTTCGCCGACCACTACGGCCAGGCCGCGCTGTTCTGGCGCAGCATGGCCGACTGGGAGCAGAAGCACATCATCGCCGCGTTCTCCTTCGAGCTCGGCAAGGTCGGAGACCAGGCCGTGCGGCGCCGGATGGTCGCCAACCTGACCCGCGTGGACCAGGAACTGGCTGTGGAGGTCGCCCGCCGCATCGGCGAGCCCGAGCCCGAGCCCGAGCCCGCACCGGACCGGTCCACCGGCGACCGCGAGGCCGGAGCAGCGGGGGAGCGGGTCTCGCCCGCGCTGAGCCTGGAGAAACTGCGCGGCCACGGCATCCGTACCCGTAAGGTCGCCGTCCTGGTGGCGCAGGGCGTGGACGCCGCCCAGGTGCGGGCCGCGCGCACCGCCCTGCAGGCCGAGGGCGCCACGGTGGAGACCCTGGCCCGGTACGGCGGGAGCGTGGCCGGCAGCGACGGCCAAGACGTGGAGGTCGACCGGGCGTTGGCGACCACCGCCTCGGTGCTGTACGACGCCGCGGTCGTGCCGGACGGCGCAGAGGACGCGCTCGTCGTGGAACCGGACGCCGTCCGGTTCGTCAACGAGGCACTCCGGCACGGCAAACCGATGGCCGTGCTCGGCACCGGCACGGCGCTCGTGCGGGCCGCAGGGGCCCGCGAGGCGGAGCAGCTCGCCGGGGTCGCCCTGTGCGGCCCGGACCGGCAGCCCGGTGCCTCGTTCTGGGAAGACTTCGTCCACCTGATCGAACAGCACCGGTTCCCGCAGCGCTGAACCCGAGCCCGAATCGGCCGCGCGACCTGCCTAGGAGGAGTCCCGGTCCCGCTGCGCGGGCAGACCCGGACCTACGGGGCCGACTGGCCGTCCGCACTTGTCAAGGCGAGGCCGGTGGGCTCTGTCCGTTCACCGACTCAGGACGCTGTCCTTGAATCTGAAATACCTGGTCAGAGCTTCTCTCATGGGTGTTTTACAGCCGAGTGCCGTTCGGATCGTTGTCACGGCGACAGTGATCGGAACGGCTTCCGCGACGAGCGGGTGTCTGGGGCAAGGCTCCGCTGCTCTGGCGCTTCCGGTTTCCTAACCAGGGGCCCGTTCCGGTGAGTTGTGCTGGGTGTCGGGGGCGGCGGGGTGGTTTGGCCCGCGCGGGCGGGTAGCGTGCGGGCACCGAGGGACGCCCGCACGTTGGAGGGGGACGACGCGATGGAACGGTCGACGGACCAGGAACTGGGGCGCCGCCACCTGCTCACCCGGGCCGGTGCGATCGCCGTCGGCGCCGCCGCCGCCGGGTCCGCGCCCGGCCGGTCCGCCCAGGCGGTGGGCGCCGAGGGCGGGGGCGGCGGGGATGCGGGCGGCGAGGGCGCGGGTGCGGCGCCGTTCGGGCCGGTCGTGGTCCGCCCCGGGGACGCCCGCTACGACAGCCTGTCGCGCGGCGACAACTTCCGCTTCGTCGGCAGCCCGCAGGAGATCCGGCTGGCCGGCTCCACCGAGCAGGTGGTGCGGGCGGTCTCCGACGCCGTCCGCACCGGACGCCGGATCGCGGTACGCAGTGGCGGCCACTGCTTCGAGGACTTCACCGCCGACCCCGAGGTGCGGCTCCTGCTGGATCTCTCCCCCATGGACGCCGTCGGCTTCGATCCCGCGATGGGCGCCTTCACCGTGCAGCCGGGGGCGACCCTCGGGCAGGTGTACCGGACCCTGTTCAAGGGGTGGGGCGTGACGATCCCGGCCGGGGGCTGCCCCGAGGTGGGGGCGGGCGGCCACCTGGTCGGCGGCGGATACGGTCCGCTGTCCCGGCGTCACGGCTCGGTGGTCGACCACCTGCACGCCGTCGAGGTGGTCGTCGTCGACCGGGACGGCACCGCCCGCGCGGTCGTCGCCACCCGCGATCCCGGCGATCCGCACCACGATCTGTGGTGGGCCCACACCGGTGGCGGGGGCGGCAACTTCGGTGTCGTCACCCGGTACTGGCTGCGCTCCCCGCAGCCCGAGGGCGACGGAGTCCCGCCGCACGACGACCCCGCGCGTCTACTGCCCACCGCGCCGGGCGAGTTGCTGAAGGCGCTGGTCGTCTGGCCCTGGGACGAGAGGATGGACGAGCGTGCGTTCAGCGCCCTGCTGCGCAACTTCGGGACCTGGCACGAGCGCAACAGCGCGCCCGGCTCGCCCGCCGCGAACCTGTACGCGGTGCTCCTCGCCGGGCACCGCGCCACCGGCACCTTCGAGCTGGTCGTACAGCTCGACGCGGGTGTCCCGGACGCCGAGGCCCTCCTGACCGACTTCCTCTCCGCCGTGACCGCGGGCACCGGCACCACCCGGCCCGCCACGCTCCGGGGCACCCTGCCCTGGCTGCAGGCCGCGACCTGGCCCGGCACCGGAGAGGCCGGCGACATCGCCACCCGCCGGTACAAGGACAAGGCCGGATACCTGCGCCGCGGGCTGACCGATGCCCAGCTCTCCACCGTCTACCGGCACCTGACGAACGACACCGGTGGCACCGACAGCGGCATGCTGCTCATCGGCTACGGCGGCCGGGTCAACGCCGTCGCCCCCGACGCCACCGCCGTCGCCCAGCGGGACTCGGTGATGAAGGCCGTCTACTTCACCGTCTGGGCCGACGAGGCGGACGACGCCGCCCGGCTGGCCTGGGTCCGCGACTTCTACCGGGACGTGTACCGCGACACCGGAGGCGTCCCCGTCCCTGGCGACGTCAGCGACGGCTCCTACATCAACTACGCCGACACGGACCTCGCCGACCCGGCCTGGAACACCTCCGGCATCCCCTGGCACACCCTGTACTACAAGGCCAACTACCCCCGCCTGCAACAGATCAAGGAACGCTGGGACCCCCGCGGTATCTTCCGGCACACCCTCGCGATCGAACCCCCGGCCAGGTGAGCGCGAGCCGAAGCCTGAAGGCTTCCACGGTCACCGCCCGGACCGCTCGGGCGGCCATCGCCCTGCACACCGCCGACCGCCTGCGCGGCACCGCCATCCTCATCGTCAACCGCCCTGCGCCGTGACCGTCTCGTCCGTGACCAAGTCGTGGACCTGCTTGATCTTCTCCTGCATCGTCACCGGGGTGTGACCTGCCGGCCCAGTACGCGCTTCGCCGCGTCCGGGTTCACCGGCCGACGCCGGTGCGCCCGTCCAGCGGCGGGGCCAGGATCGTCCCGAGGCGCCGGCCCTCCTCGCCCGAGGCGTGGATCTTGTCCCACTAACCCGTTCGCGGTCGAGTCCGTCGGCCTTGTGGTGCTGTCAGGGAGCACTCGAAGGAGCATCGGCCTAGCGTGGTGGCGACAGTGCCCGGGGGCCGCCGCCACCCGAGGCGGGGCGAGGACGTTCACGAAGGAGCGGATTCCGATTGGCCGAGTACGGCTACTTCCTGTCGTGTGAGGAGTTCACCCCCGCGGAGCTGATCGATCAGGCCCGCCGCGCGCAGCAGGCCGGGTTCACCCGGTTGGCGGTCTCCGATCACTTCCATCCGTGGAATGACGCGCAGGGCAACAGCGCGTTCGTGTGGTCGGTGATCGGGGCGCTGTCGCAGGCCGTCTCGCTGCCGGTCACGACGCTGGTGACCTGTCCGATGGTGCGGCTGCATCCGGCGGTGACCGCGCAGGCCGCCGCCACCTCCAGCGTTCTGCTGGATGGGCGCTTCGCTCTCGGTGTCGGGACGGGGGAGGCGTTGAACGAGCACGTTCACGGCGATGCGTGGCCGTCGTTCGAGGTGCGGGCCGAGATGCTGGAGGAGGCCGTCGAGGTGATGCGCAAGTTGTTCACCGGTGAACCGGTCAGCCACCGCGGCCGGCACTACACCGTCGACAACGCCCGCCTCTACACCGCCCCAGACCAGCCGCTGCCGGTCTACGTCTCGGCGTTCGGGCCGAAGGCCGCCGAGCTGGCAGGCCGGATCGGGGACGGGTTCGTCACCATGACCCCGGACGCCGACCTCGTGGGCGCGTTCCGCGAGGCCGGGGGCCAGGGCAAGAAGGTGGTGGGCGGCGTGAAGGTGTGCTGGAGCAGCAACCGGGAAACGGCCGTGGACGTGGTGCACCGGCTGTGGCCGACCGAGCTGCTGCCCGGCGAGCTCGCCCAGCTCCTGCCCACCCCGGCGCACTTCGAACAGGCAAGTCAGCTCGTCACCCGCGACATGGTTGCCGACGCGGTCACCTGCGGCGACGACGTGGAGCAGCACGTGGAGACAGCGCGCGCATATGAGCGCGCCGGGTTCGACGAGGTCTACGTCGGACAGATCGGCCCCGATCAGGAGGTCTTCTTCGACGCCTACCGTGAGCTGGTCCTGCCCGCCCTGAACCGCTGACCCGGGCTGTCCGACCTATGGCCGCTGAAGCCGCGTCCGCACACGGGAGAGGCCCCGCTACAGGGTCCGGCCCCGGCAGGTGGCCCCTTCGGGCGCAGACGCCTTCGAGAGGCAGAGGTGGTTGCGGCGGCACGGCAGGGTACTTCGCGGCGCCGGGGCGCTCGGCGCCGGCCGGATGCCCCGGGTTCTGGCACCTGACCGGCGTGCGAAGGCGTGCACTGTGAGAGCGGTCTGGCACCGGTTGCGCTTTGTGTGCGGGCGGGCGTGGGGGCGCGGGTTGGAGATCGAGCTGATGCAGCGTTCGCTGGCCTTCGCCGCGCTGTTCTTCGTGACCCTGGTGCCGTTGCTCATGGTCATCGCGGCGGCTTCCCCTGCCCGCGGCAACGGGATCGCCCAGTGGATCACCGACGGCCTGGGGCTGTCGCCGCGCGGTGGCCAGGCCGTCGAGACGCTGTTCAGTTCACGCGGGCAGGTCCTCAGCACGACCACCGGGTTCAGCCTCGCCGCGCTGGCCTTCTTCGGCGTCTCGCTGACGGGTGCGATGCAGGGCGCCTACGAGCGGATCTGGGGCCTGCCGCGAGGACCGTGGCACCGGGTGGGGCGCCAGGTCGTCGCGCTGGCCGGGCTGACCGGCTATCTCGTCCTCGCGGCCTGGAGCGGCGTGCCGTGGCAGCACACCGCCGTCCAACCGACCCTGCGGATCCTCGCCACGGTGCTGGGCGGTCTGCTGCTGTTCTGGTGGCTTCCGCGCTTCCTGCTCGGGGCCCGTGCCCCGCGGCGAGGGCTGGTGCCCGGGGCGGTGGCCACGATGGTCGCCCTGGCCGGCCTCCGGCTGTTCTCCCGGCTGGTCTTCGCCCCGCTGCTGGTCTCCAACGCCGTTTCCTACGGCACGGTCGGCGCAGTCCTGGTGGTCCAGTCCTGGCTGATCGGGGTGGGCTTCACCGTGTACGGCGGAAGCCTCGTGGGGTGGGCGCTGTCCGGCGGCGACCGGTCAGCCGCGGGTGACGGTGGTGAGGGGGGCCGCGGCATACCGGAAACCGGTGAGGGGCCGGCTGGCGGGGCGCCAGGCGGAACACCACCCGGCGAAGCGGACGACTGATCCGGTGCGGCACGGGACCAAGGCCGCGTGAGATGCGCGCGGCACCGGTAGCCGGGGCCGTCCAGCAGCAGTGGCACCCGGAACGTGATGCCCGCAGGCGGGCGAGGTCGGGTCTAGAGAGCGGGGCGGCGGGCCGCCACGAGGTCGGATCCGGGGGCCTGCACAACGTGCAGTCCTGCGGCTTCGAGTTCCTCGGTGAGCCGCTCGGGCGGGGCAGGCCACATGTCGAACGCCTCCCGGGCCTCGCGCAGGAGCTCCTGCTCGCGTTCGACGCGGTAGGTGAAGACCACACGCAGGACGCCGCGGTGGGGCCGGCGGGTGACGTCGGCGCTGTACAGGTCAGGGCCCACCCGCACCGGACCGATCCGTCCCACCGCCTCGCATCCGCCGGGCAGGTCGGCGGGCGGCGGATCGAACAGGAGTAGGCCGCCCGGTAGGAGGGCCGCGGAGATCGCCCTCCAGGTGGCCCGCCTGGTCGGGGGATCCAGACAGGCGATCACGTTGGAGGCGACGGCCAGGTCCGCCACGGCCGTCAGGCCTGCTGCCGCGAGGGGCTCGGGGTGCACGGTGACGCGAGCGCGTTGGTCCGCCCCGAGGCGGGCCAGGCGCGACAGCAGGGCGGCGCGCATGGCCGGGGCCGGTTCGACGGCGTGGACGGGCACGCCGGAAGCGTGCAGCAGGACCTCGGTGACGATGCCGGTGCCCGCTCCGACGTCCAGGACCGCTCGGCGGGCTCGCTCGGCCGCCTCGGTGAAGCGCCGCTCGGCCAGACGGCGGTCGGTCTCGGCCTGCAGGAGATCGTAGAACTCCGCGGAGACCGCGTACCCGCCGTCGGGGGAGTCGTCCACGGCCGCGCGCTCAGCCGCGTACGGGCTGGAAGTGCGTCGGGTCCGCGAGGGCGCTGGAATCAAGGCGGGCAAGGAGTTCGCCGACATCGGTGTGGACCTCAAGGGCTCCCGCCGAGCGCAGGGCCCGCTCGCCGAAACCGCCGGAGAGCACCGCCGCGCAGGTGACCTGGGCCCCGGCGGCGGCTTGGACGTCCCATGAGGTGTCACCGACGAACAGCGCCTCGCCCGGCCTGGCGCCGGACGTGACCAGAGCAGTGTGGACGCGGGCCATCGCCGGTGTGCGGCCGAACCGGGCGAGCGCCTCGGTCCAGGCGACGGTGTGCCAGTAGCTGGTGTCGAGAAGTGTGCCGTCGACATCGAACAGCGCTGCGGCCGGCATCGAAGCCTCCCTCACTCACGCCCCCGGCATGTCCACCCTGTCGACGCTACGGCCCGACGACCAGCCACGCACGCGGCGCGGCGCCGGGCCGTTTGCCCCGCTGTTTCCCGGAAACCCGAAGCAGTATGGAAACTGCCTGCCGGACCATCGTCATCACCGGGGCCAGCGGTGGCATCGGCCGCGCGACCGCCGAGGCGTTCGCCGCCCGCGGAGACCGGCTCGCGCTGATCGCCCGCGGCCGGGCCGGCCTCGAAGCGGCGGTGCGCGAGGCCGAGCGGGCCGGCGCTGCCAAGGTCATCGCCATCGAGGCCGACGTCGCCGACGCACACGCGGTGGAGGCCGCCGCCGAACGGGCCGAGGAAGAACTCGGGCCGGTCGACGTGTGGGTCAACGACGCGTTCGCCTCCGTCTTCGCCCCGTTCACCGAGGTCTCCCCGGAGGAGTTCCGGCGCGTCACCGAGGTCACGTACCTCGGCTACGTCTACGCCACCCGGGCCGCCCTGGCCCGGATGCTGCCCCGCGATGCCGGGGTGATCGTGCAGGTCGGCTCGGCGATCGCCTACCGCGGCATTCCGCTGCAGAGCGCCTACAGCGGCGCCAAGCACGCCATCCAGGGCTTCAACGAGGCGCTGCGCTGCGAGCTGCTCGCTTCCGGTACTCGGGTGCGGACCACGATGGTGCAGATGCCGGCCGTCAACACGCCGCAGTTCGACTGGGTCCGGTCCCGCCTGCCCCGTCGGGCGCAGCCGGTTCCGCCGATCTACCAGCCCGAGGTCGCTGCCCGCGCGGTGCTGTTCGCCGCCGACCACCCCGGGCGGAGGGAGTACTGGGTGGGCGGCAGTACGGTGGCGACCCTGGTGGCGAACGCCGTCGTGCCCGGGCTGCTGGACCGCTACCTGGCCCGCACGGGCTTCGACTCCCAGCAGGAGGACCGTCGGCGCCGCGCCACGGACCCGGACAACCTGTTCGAGCCGGTGGATGCCCGGCGGGACTTCGGGGCGCACGGCCGGTTCGACGGCCGGGCCCGGGATCGCAGCCGCCAGCAGCAGGTGGCGCACGCCCTCGGCGGCCTCGGCGACGCGCTGGGGCGCGCGGCTGGACGGGTGCAAGCCGGTTTGCCCGGTGCTGGTAGCGGGTTCCTCTCACGGATGCGGGGAACACGCACCCCGCAGTCATCGGACAGGAGTGTGTGACCATGCCTCGCGGATCGAGTCCCAAACGGGAGCGGCAGTACGAGCACATCAAGGACAGTGCGCTGGAGCGTGGTGAGAGCGAGAAGCGCGCCGAGGAGATCGCCGCCCGCACCGTGAACAAGGAGCGGGCCCGGCACGGGGAGTCGAAGACCGCCAGCCGCAGCTCGCTGAAGGACATGTCCTCCTCCCGTCGCGGTGGGCTGCGGTCGCACAGCGGCGCCCAGGGGCCGACGAAGGAGCAGCTCTACAACGAGGCGAGGCAGCGCAACATCCACGGGCGCTCGAAGATGAACAAGAAGGAACTCGAACACGCCCTGGGCCGATAGGAGCTGGTCACCGTGGGTACTGTTCCCGTGCCGCCCGACCCCGATGTCACCCCGGTTCCGCCGTCGCCCAGCCCGCCGGAGCCGGTGGAGCCACCGGTGCCGCCGGATCCGCCCGCGCCTCCCGGAACGCCCGAACCGCCCCCTGAGCCGCCGGCCCCGCCCGGCCCGGGCGAGCCCGCGGAGCCTGCCCCTCCGGAGCCCGGGCACCCCCGCCCGTCGGAGCCTCCCGACTGACCCGGAGGCCATGACACGGCCGGGCGGTGGACGGCGTGCGCGGAGGCACCGCCTGCGCCGCGGAGTCGCCAGGTGGCCGGCAACCGAACAACGGCCCGGAGGACTACAGGAGGTCAGGTGCTCACCCGGCTGGTGGAGATCGTGGTGTGGGGTGCTGCCCTGACGGGGCTGACGGTGGTGTTCATCAGCTCCGTCTCGCCCGTCGAGCTGCTGGTCGCCGTTCCCGCCGCGTCGGGCGGGGCGGTCGCGGCCCGCAGGATGCGTCTGGCCGCACGCGTCCGAGTCGGAGGAGGGCGTGGCGCGGTGCGTGCGCTCCTCGCGCTGCCGGGCTCGGTCGTGCGCGGTCTGGCCGTGCTGACGGCCGCGATGGCCCCCGGTCACGGAGACGGGAGGGTACGGCGCATCCGGCTGCGCCCCGGAGCGGGAGCCGGGTGGGCCGGCACGCTGCTCGCCGCCTCTCCGGACACCTGCGTGATCGACGTGCCCCGCGACGACGAGGTCGTCGTGCACGCTCTGCGCCCGACCCCGGGACCGGTCGAGGAGGCCGTGGCCCGCACGGACGGCGCGCGGTGAACGCCTGGACAGAGGCGGCCCTGGTCCTGCTGGCGATTCCCGCGCCGACGTGCCTGTGGGTCGCGGCGCGCGGCACCGCGGTGCGCCGACTGCTCGGGGCGTCGATGCTGTCGACCGTGGCCGGCGCGGTGTTCCTGCTGCTCCCGATGGCGTACGACCGGTCCTCCTATCAAGACCTCGCGCTGATGCTGGCCGTCCTGGCCCCCGCTGGCACCCTTGTCTTCGCCCGCTTCGTCGCCGGCCGCCGCCACGACGCCCACCCGTACGGTTCCACGCCCGAGAACTGACGAGACCCCGCCCGGCTGGCCAGACCGGGGGTGGGGGAGGGAGTTCGGATTGACGCCACGCCATGTGATCGTGCTCGTGCTGCTGTGGGCCGGCGTGGGGTGCGTGCTGCTGTCCGCGGCCGCGGTGCTGCGGCTGCGCGGAGCGCTGGCGCGCCTGCACGCCCTGGCCCCGGCCTCGGTGGCCGGTGTGCCGCTGATCGCCGCGGCCGTGGCAGTCGACCAGGGACCGGGCCGGGGGGCGGCCAAGACGCTGTTCATCGGCCTGGTCTTCGCCGTCGGCGGGACGGTCACCACGATCGCCGTCGGCCGTGCCACCCGTGAAGCCGAGGCCGAAGCGGTGAGCAGGCCGTGAACGCATGGCTGATCGGATTCGTCGTCGCCTTCGTCGTCCTCGCCGCCACCACGGCGGTCCTCACCCGTGACCCGGCCCGCCAGGCGGTCGTCCTCTCCGTGCTCGGTCTGGGCCTGGCGATGCTGTTCGCGGTGCTGCAGGCGCCCGACGTGGCGCTCTCCCAGCTCGCCGTGGGCACCGCGCTGACCCCGTTGCTGATCCTGCTGACCGTACGCAAGGTCACCCGCCGACCCACCCGTACCGAGGACCGGGCCAGCGCCGGCGACAACGGGCGGGAACGGAAGTGACGGCCCGCGCCCGGCTGACGATGTTCCTGGCAGCGGCCGCCGTCATCGCCGCGTTCTTCACGGCCGCGTGCACTCACCTCCCGCCGTTCGGCACGGACAGCCATTCCTACGGGGACCGGGCGGTGGCGGCGGCGCTGGACCGGCGCACCGCCAACGTCGTCTCCGCCGTCAACTTCGACATCCGCGCCTTCGACACCCTCGGCGAGGAGTCCATCCTCTTCGGCACCGTGCTCGGGGCGACCCTGCTGCTGCGCCGGGCCCGCGACGAACGCCACCGCCGCGCCGAAGCGGAGCGGGTCATGCCCACGACCCGCCTCTTCGGCGCGCTGCTGCTACCGGTCACCCTGGTCGTGGGCGTCTACATCGTCGCGCACGGCCAGCTCAGCCCCGGCGGCGGCTTCCAGGGCGGCGTCGTCCTCGCCACCGCCCTGCACCTGGCCTACGTGGCCGCCGACTACCGGGCCCTGAAGCAGCTGCGCCCGCTCGCCGCCCTCGACGTCGCGGACTCGCTCGCCGCCGCCTCCTACAGCCTCGTCGGCCTGGCCGGCCTGATCGCAGGCGGCGCGTTCCTTAAGAACGTGCTGCCGCTGGGCACCTTCAACACCGTCACCTCCGGCGGCACCGTCCCGGTCCTCAACGCCGCGGTCGGCGTCGAGGTCGCCTGCGGCCTGATCGCCCTGCTCGCACACTTCCTCGACCAGGCCGTCGAACTCACCGAACCCGACCAGCAGAGAGACGGAGACACCTGATGGGAACGTGGGTCTTCCTGGCCGCCGGATGGGTCCTGCTCATCGCCCTGTACGGCCTGGTCACCAGTCGCAACCTCATCCACGCCATCGGCTGCCTGGCCGTCGCCCAGTCCTCCACCTACCTCCTGCTCCTCGCCGTCGGCTACCGCCGCGGCGCGACCGCCCCCGTCTACTCCGACCTCACCCCCGGAACCCGCCCCGTCGTCGACCCCGTCGTGCAGGCCCTCGCCCTGACCGACGTCGTGGTCGGCGCGACCGTCACCGCGCTGTTGCTCGCCCTCACCATCCAGTTGCGCAAACGGCACCACACTGTCGACCCGCAGGCCCTCACCGGCCTCAAGGGCTGACCGTGACCGAAGCAGCCCTGCTGCCGCTCGCGGTGGCCATTCCCCTGCTCGGCGCCGCGCTGCTCGCCGTCGCCGGCCGCCGACTTCCCCGGACCGGCTGCGACATCCTGGCCACCACCTGCGCCGGTGCCGAGGCAGCGTGCCTCGCCCTACTCTGGGCGCGCACCGACGGGCGCCTCGTCACCGCCGACCTGGGCGGCTGGCCCGCGCGCCTCGGCATCGTGCTCGCCGCCGACCCCATCGGCGCCGGACTCGCGCTGCTCGTCGCCGTCCTGGTCCTCGCGGTCGTCGTCTACGCCTGGCGGTACTTCGACGAACCCACCGGCGAGCACGCCGGCGCCTTCCCCGCCCTGATCCTGCTGTTCGAAGCCGGCATGGCCGGCTTCGCGCTCACCGGCGACCTGTTCAACGCCTTCGTCTTCTTCGAACTCATGGGAGCCGCCGCCTACGCCCTGACCGGCTACCGCATCGAGGACCCCCGCCCGCTCCACGGGGCGCTCACCTTCGGCATCGTCACCTCCTTCGCCGCCTACTGCTCCCTGCTCGGCATCGGTCTCCTCTACGCCCGCACCGGCGAACTCAACCTCGCCCGACTCGGCCGGCAGCTCGCCGGCCACCACACCGACGTGCTGACCGTGGCCGCGTTCGCCCTGATCGCCACCGCCCTGCTGGTCAAGGCCGCCGCCGTGCCGTTCCACTTCTGGCTGCCCGACGCGCACGCGGTGGCGCCCACCCCGGTGTGCATGCTGATGTCCGGCGCCATGGTCGAACTCGGCGTCTACGGCATCGCCCGCGTCTACTGGACCGTCTTCGCCGGCCCGGGCGGCATCCCCCACCAGGCCTTCCACACCACCTTCACCGCGATCGGTGTGCTGACCGCACTCCTCGGCGCCCTCATGTGCTGGCAGCAGCGCCACCTCAAGCGCCTGCTCGCGTTCTCCACCATCAGCCACGTCGGCCTGTTCCTCATCGCCCTCGCCCTGCTCACCCCCGACGGCGCCACCGGCACCGCGGTGTACGTCGCCGCGCACGGCCTGGTGAAGGCCGCGCTGTTCGCCCTCACCGGTGTACTGCTGGACCGGTACGGCTCCGTCGATGAACACGGCCTGCACGGCAAGGCACGCGACCTGCGCACCGTCGGGGTGCTGTTCGTGGCCGGCGCCCTGGCCCTGGCCGGCATGCCGCCGTTCGGTACCGGCCTTGGCAAGGCCCTGAGCGAGGACGCCGCCGGCCACTGGCAGCCGTGGCTGCCCGCCGTGTTCGTCGCGGCCTCCGCCGCCACCGGCGCAGCCGCTCTCCGTGCGGCCCTGCGGATCTTCTTCGGCGCCGGCCCGGCCCCACACAGCCGACCGGACGGGGACGAGATCACCGGCGAGGGCGAGGAACCCGAAATCAGGTCCCCGCAGCGCGCCTTGCCGCGCACCATGACGATCGTCCCGGCCGGTCTGATCGGCCTCGCCGTCCTCGTCGGTTCCCTGCCCGCCATCCCCGCCGCCCTCGCCCGTGGCGCGGCCGTCTTCACCGACCCCGACGGCTACACCGCCGTCGTCCTCACCCACGTCGACACGCCGCCCGGACCCGTGCCGGCCGCGGACTGGACCGTGACCGGGGTGCTGCTGGGCCTGCTGTCCGCAGCCGTCGCTCTCGCCCTGGCCACGGCTGCCCTCCATCGGTCCGCCGCCGACCGGCACGCGGCTGCCCGAGCCGTACGGGCGCTGCGCCGCCTGCATTCCGGACACCTCGGCGACTACCTCGCCTGGCTCGCCCTCGGCGTCGCGGTGCTGTGCGTCGCGATCGCCGCCCAGACCTGAATCCTCCCAGGGCCCTACAGTCGCTCCTCCATCCCGATGGCTGCCTTCAGATCCTCGTAAGCCTGACCGCGCTTGCCTTCATGCTGCTCCAGCATCGCCCGGACGATCGCATCCAGCTTGCGCTGGATGGCATGCTCGGCCCGTCGCTCGGAGTTCTTCAGCATCGCCAGCAGCAACAGCGTCACCGCGCCCATCGCATCGCCCACCAGAAGCTGCCATTCGATCGGCAGCCCGGCCACGTGCACCGCGACGACCGCGCCCACCAGGCACAGACACAGCACCGCGAACAGCGGCGAGCTGGTGAAGTTCGACGCCAGTTCCGCGAACTCCTCGAACCGCCCGCGCCGACCGTTCCCATGCTTACGAGCAGGATGCTGAAACGTCATGCCGACGCCCTCTCCGTCCGGTGCGCAAAGACAGCCGCCTCCACTGTCCACCGACACCGTCCCCGGTGGGCCGCGGGCGCGGCAACACGCCACACGGTGCCCTCCGCAGACAGCGATCGCCATCAGCCCGTCGCCGTCGCCCACGGCGTTGCCTGCGGACAGCCGGAGCGGGGAGGCCTCCGGGCAACGGGCATGCGGGTTGGTGGGTTACCCGCGACTGGCGCGGTGATCCTCAAGGGTGTCGCCGAGCTGGTCGAGCGGGCGACTCCGGCGGCCCCGGCCGATGGATTCCGAGCTCATCGGCCGGGCAGGATCACAAGCGGACAGCTTCCCTCACGTGAGGAGGCCGATCATGTCCCCCGATCACCGTCCGCTGAGGATGTCCGCCGGACCGGCCGCCGCCGCAACCGCCCTGGTGTCGGCCTCTCCGTTCCCCCAGACCCGGCGCCTGCGGCAGATCACCGGCGCAGACGAGGTCTTCACCGTCCGCGACACCGTCCGCGCCCCCTCACCGACGCCGGTGCCCCCTGCAGAATGAGGCCCGCCATGGACACCCCCGAGCGCTACGCGATCACCCTGCCGGGCCCACCAGGCGCGCACCGTCCGCCCGAGATCGTCGTTGTCCACGCCACCAGTGACAGGACGCCCGACGGTATCCCGATCTACGCCGACGACACCGGAACCTTCCGGGTGGAGATCCAAGCCGGTGTGGCCAGGCCCCTGGACGTCGCCACAGGGCCGGGCCAGCACACCTGCTTGCGCGCCACCCCGCTCCCCTGAGCGCAGCATTGCCGGCCAGGTGTGATCGGCATCTCCGGTTCGTAGTCGTACACGTCGTCGTCCGGGAAACAGCCGTAGCGCTTCCGGACCGCGTCCCGACGCTCCGGAAGGAAGCGCCGCAGGGAAATTCAGGCATTGGATCCCCCGGTCAAAGCCCCGGGGCGTAGGGGGCGATCCCGATGATGAGGATGTCGCGGCGCCCTTCGTTCCCGTCGTCGCCGAGGCGGACCGGGCCGACGTAGTGGCTGACGCGTCGGTCGTGGACGCCGTAGCCGTCCAGCGGCTCGGTCAGCACGAAGCGGTCGTGGATCGCTTCCGGGGGCAGCGCGTCGGGTTGTCGGCCGGCGCTCTCCGGGGTGGCGATGACGTTCTCGCCGCCCTTCACGTTCCGGCGGCCGATCAGGTGGGCGAAGGTGAAGGTGGCCGGTGAACCGCCGTCCTGATGCAGGCAGTTCGGTGAGGACACCGCCTCCTGGTCCTGGTCGTGGATGCCGAGCGAGATCAGGTGGATGCCGACGTAGACGGGGACGCGGCGCAGGTCCTCCAGCCACAGGGCACGGTCCAGGTCGGCATGGACGAGGGCGTCGAGCAGCCGGTTGCGGTGCAGGGCTTCCGGGATGTCGGGCAGCCGGCGCCGCACCCGGGGGTACTCGGGGTTGTGCTCGTCCTGCCAGTACTCCGTGACGGTGCCGAACTCCTCGTCGGGGGTGCCCGGGATGTAGGAGAGCTCGCCGGTCCAGGGCAGGTGGACGGCGTGCGAGTAGCGGCGGAAGCGGTGGGTCTCACGGGCGTACGGATCCGGCGGCAGGTCCTGGTAGGAGTCGGCGAGCCGGGTGAAGTCCTCGGCCAGGGCCACGGTGTCGATGCCGAGGTCGGCGGCGTTCAGGCGGGCGTACCCGTCACGGCGCACCCGCCCGCCGCGCTCCGGCGGGCGTCCGTGCTGCTCCGGTCTGTCGTCCATCGGCTTCTCCGGGTGGTCGCGGGCGTCCGTGGAGATGGGGCCGCGTGCCCCTCCGGCTTCCTCCACGCTGGCACACCCGTCGGGGTCGCGCCCCTGGGGTGACCGCTGTGCGGATGACCGGGGCGGGACGGCCTGCGGGCTGGTCATGCAGGTCGCGAGGTCGTCCACGACCGCTGGCAGGCCGCCGGCCCGGTGTGCGGCGCGCTGGCGGTGGGCGCCGCTGCCCCGGGCGGCCAGCCGGTCGACGAAGGCGGCGACCCGCTCCAGGTCCCCCAGCTCCTCCAGCGCGGGGCCGATGTGCTCGACGAGCCTCCGTGCGCGTTCCGGGGCGGGCAGGACGCGTCCGGTCAGCGCATCCGCTCCCGGCCCCGGCCAGCCGTCGCGGGTCGCGTACCAGTACGAGCCGCGCAACAGCTCACCGCGAAGCTGCGGTCCCTTGTCGCCGCGCTCCGCCAGGCGGGCGGAGGTCACCACCAGGCCGCGCACGACGGCCGCCAGGGCCACCGAGTCGGCGGACTCGGCCGGAACGTCCATGCACCGCACTTCCAGCGTCGGCAGGCGCGGGTGCGGCCGGGTGTCCCAGAACGGCAGGTCGGCGAAGGAGCTCCCGCCGACCTCCGCCATCGCGGCGGCGACGCGCCGGTAGTCGTCGAAGGACTCGACCCACGGTGGCGGTCCGAGGGAGGGGAAGCGCAGCCGCAGCACCGAGCGCCAGCTCGCGTACTGGGTGTCCCGTCCGGCGTGGAAGGGCGAGTTGGCGCTCATCTCCACCAGCAGCGGCAGCCACGGGCGCAGATGGTTGCCGACTAGGGCCGCCACCTCGCGGTCGGGCAGGCACACGTGGACGTGCAGGGCGCAGACGGCGAAGTCGTCCATCAGGCTGCGGAACAGTTCCACCCCGTCCAGGTACCGGGGGTGGTGGCCCACCGGCACCACGCCGCCGCCCCCGATCACGGGCGTCGCACTGGGGCACACGGCCAGGCCCTCGGCCTCGGCGCACGCGGCGAGCTCGCGGCGCAACCGGGCCAGCTGGGCGGACAGCTCGCGCATGGTGGCGCACGGCGGTGTCCGCACCTCGACCTGGAGGTCCGTGAACTCACCGGACACCAGGTCCCCCAGCACGCCCGCGGCGCGGGCGGCCAGCCGCGGGCCCGCGGGAACCACGGCCCGGGACACGGGGTCCACGAGGAAGTGCTCCTCCTCCACGCCCACCGTCGGCGTCGGCCCCCGGCCACGGCCCGCAGTGCCTGCCACGGGCTGCCGGGCTCCTCGCGCGCCCGGGGCGCCGCTGCCGTCCACCTGACCAGAGTCCCTTCTCCCGGCCACGTCGGCATCACGGATCCGGGGTCCGGCCCGAAGACGAGCGCTCGGGGCGGACCCGAGCGGACGCTCGGGACATGTCCCGGTACGAGCCGCCGTGCGGTAGGTGTGAACGGTGCCGGGCCGGGCAACCGCTCGGCATGCTGCTGATCCGCCCGCCCGGGGTCTACGTGCCCCAGGGCGACACCGAACTGCTGGCCGCCTGTGTGCGCCGGGAGCCGCTGGACGGCTCCAGCCGGGTGCTCGACCTCTGCACCGGGACCGGGGCCGTCGCGATCACGGCGGCGCGCAGCGGGGCCCTGGTCACGGCGGTGGACCTGTCCGCCAGGGCGGTGGCCACCGCCTGGTGCAACGCCCGGCTGCACCACGACCGGGTCCGGCTGCGCCGGGGGGACCTTCTGGCCCCGCTGCCCGGTGAACGCTTCGACCTGGTGACCGCGAATCCCCCGTACGTCCCGACGGACCCGGACGGCGCGGCTCCCGGCCGGGGCGCCGCGCTGGCCTGGGACGCCGGACCGGACGGACGGCTGGTCCTGGACCGGATCTGCCGGACGGTTCCCGGGGCGCTGGCCGAGGGCGGCGTGCTGCTGGTCGTGCAGTCCGCGCTCGCGGGCGTGCCGGCCACCCTGGCGCTCCTGCGCGCGGCCGCGCTGCGCACAGAGGTGGCGGCTCGGCGGTGGCAGCCCTTCGGGCCGGTGATGACGGCCCGGGCCGCCCTGTTCGAGCGGCTCGGAGTGATCCGGCCCGGCGAGCGCGAGGAGGAGTTGGTGGTGGTGCGCGGTGTCCGCGGGCGCTGATCGCTACGCCACCCGGGTGGTCGTCGTGCCGGGCGGCCCTCTGCTGGTCGAGGGCCCGGTGGAGGTGGTCCTCCCCGACGGCACCCGGAGGCTGTCCGAGCGCCCGGTGGTGGCCCTGTGCGCCTGCCGGCGCAGCCGCACGTACCCGTTCTGCGACACCAGCCACCGGCGGCACGGACGGCCGCTGCGGGCCCGGGAGCAGGGCCCGCGCGACTCGGGCGGTGCGGCCGGTGGGAGGTGAGCGGACGGACGGTCCGCTCCGCTCACCGCGGCCGCCGCGCCGGATGCCATCGCGCCGGCCGCGGCGGCGACGAACGCCGCCCCGCCGACGGCTGGTAGGGGGAGCCCCACAGCTGGGCGCCGTGATCACGGGCTTCGTCGTCGAAGCGGCCGTGTGCGCCGCAGTCGGCCTCCTGAGATGCCGTCCCCGCCCGGCGTGCTCCGGTCCGGGGAGGAGCGGCGCGGGCTTGCCGGGCGGCCACGATTCTCCCTAGGGCGCCACGGTGTCCGCCGCCGGCGGCTCCGGTTCGTCGTCGTCCGAGTCGGCCTTGCGCCGGACGTCGGCCGGGGTGGGAGCCGTGATCCCGCGCTCCTCGGCGGATCGCTCGCGGGCCCCGACGATCCCGTCCGCTTTCGCCCGGACGTCGGCCGGGGTGGGGGAGGTGATCGAACGCTCCTCTGCGGAGCGCTCCCGCGTTGTCTCGTTCGGCTGGGTGCCCTTGTCGCCGGACTTCGTCATGGCGGGCTCTCCTTCGTGAGTCGTTGCCGGTGGGATACCTCGCGGGTGCCCGGGAACTCCGGGCCTGAACCGACGGACGGCACCTGATCCGAGTCCCTCCGCGGTCCTGCCGCCGCCTGCACGGCGGATGCCGGGCCCTGCGGGGGCATGGCGGCCCCGCGGTGACGATCTCCGGTGCCGGGTGTTTCGGGTCTGGTGAGGTCGCGTTCAGTGAAGTAGCGAGTTCCGCTCGTCCTACTACCCTGTGCGCACAGGCGTGAGGATGCACGTGCAGCCGGCGATGTCAGGTCGGGCCCGCTGTTTCAGGCGACGGCGGCCAGGTCGGCGCGGCCGAACAGCAGGGCGTAGCCGCGGGGTAGGTGGGTGAGGAGGCGGTCGGTGAGGTTGTCGTCGGTGAGGGTGGTGAGGGCGGCCAGGACGGAGGAGGCGTCCCAGCGGGCGGCGGTGAGGCTGGTGCCGAGGGTGTGGGCGAGGCTTTCGACGAAGGCGGGGGCGGTGACGGGCGACGGGAGGGGGATCTGGGCGGCGAGGACGGCGCGGGCCCGTTCGGGCAGGACGGCGGCGAGGTCGCAGCGTTCGTCGCCGGTGAGCTGGGAGCCGAGGAGGGTCAGGACGGCGTCGAGGGCGCGTTCGGCTTCCTCGTCGGTGGGGTAGCGGCCGAGGTCGCGGACCTGCTGGAGGAGGTGGCGGTAGCGGGTCATGACGGTGGGGCCTTCCTGGGGCCGACCGCCGGGCGGGCCGGCGGTGTGTGAGGGGTGGTCGGGGTCAGGGTCGTGTCCTTGCGGTCGGGCGGCCGAACAGCAGGTCGTAGCCGGGCGGCAGCTGGAGCAGGACCTGGTCCATGAGGTCGTCGCCGGCGGCGTCGGCCACCGTGGACAGGACGGCGCCGACGTCCCACAGGGCCGTGGCTTCAGTGGCGCCCTCGATCCAGGCCGCGGTCGCGCGCACGAAACGCTCGGCGTTGAGTGGCTCGGCGGCCTGCAGCGGGTTGAGCAGGATCAGGGCCATGGTCTCGGGCAGTCGGGCGGCCAGTTCGGCCCGCACCCCGCCGACCAGGTGGGCGCCGAGCAGCGCCAGGACCACCCGGGCGGCCCGCTCGGCCTCCTGCGGGCTGTCGTACTCACCGCGCTCCCGGACCTCTTCCAGGAACGTCTCCCATCGAAGCGTCATTGCGGTTCTTCCTCCGTCCCGAGGCCCGGCGCGCCCGGGTGGCCTCAAGGCTCGACGGCCAGGCGCCGGTGCAGCCCGGTCAGCTTGAGCAGCCGCATCACGCGGCGGCCGGCCCCGCGCAGGACCAGGCGGGCATCGCACCGGTCGGCCTGGTTGAGGGCCTGGACCAGGGCGCCCAGGCCCGCGCAGTCCATGAACGTCACCTGCGACAGATCCAGCACCACCTCCCGGTGCGACTCGAGCGCGGTGGCCAGGGCACGGCGTAGCGAGGGTGCGGCGTCGAGGTCGATCTCGCCGTGGGCTCGCACGATGAAGGGCTGGTTGCTGTGACCGTTCATGGCGTTTCCGCGTCGTGTGCGGGTAGGCCGGTCCGGACGGGGCCGGCCCGGCGGTCGAGGGGTGTTCCGGCCGCCCCTTTCGATCGAGGGGGAGAGATCGGGGGCGGCCGGAACGGCATCGGGGGAACGGGTCAGGCCTGGATCTGCTTGCGGCTTCCGCTGTGGCTGATCTCGATCTTGCGGGGCTTGGCCTTCTCGGCGACCGGGATCTTCAGGGTCAGCACGCCGGCGTCGTAGTCAGCGGTGATACCGGCGGGGTCGAGGGTGTCGGAGAGCATGACCTGGCGGGAGAACACACCGAGCGGGCGCTCGGACAGCTCCCACTTGATGCCCTCGCCTTCCTGGCGCGGGCGGCGCTCGGCCTTGACGGTCACCATGTTCCGCTCGACGTCGATGTCGATCGCCTCCGGGTCGACCCCCGGCAGGTCGAAGCAGATCACGTACTCGTCGCCGGCCCGGTAGGCGTCCAGCGGCATCGGCGTGGGACGCGACCAGGTGCCGGTCGTGTTGAGGAACTGCTGGGTCAGCCGGTCCAGCTCGCGGAACGGGTCAGTGCGCAGCAGCATTGCGAAACACCTCCATGGGTCGAATGGGTGCCAGTGCGCTTCACCTGACTCCTTTCTAGCGCGTCATCCATCCGATGACAAGTTGCCGCGTCGCCTATAGAGTGACGGCATGAGCGAGAAGTCCCGCAGCGCCGTCCCCGATGCCTCCCCGCCGGTCGAGCCCGTCTCGTTCCTGGCGGCCGCGGCGGCGCTGGCCGCCATCGACGACGCGGTCCGCGCCGCCCAGAATCCCGCGTCCCGGCCCCCGACCACCCCTGACGAGCACGGTGGCCCTGAGCAGGCCCTGGCCGCACTCGTCCTGCTGCGCGAGCTGCGCGGCCAGCTCGCCGGCTGGGAGGCGGGCCTGGTGGAGAGTGCCCGGGAGGCCGGCGCCACCTGGGCCGACCTCGCCCACCCGATGGGCGTGGCCAGCCGCCAGGCCGCCGAGAACCGCTACCTGCGCCTCAAGCCCGCCACCGAAGTTTCGCGGTCCGGTACCGGCGCGGAACGGGTCAAGGCCGTCCGCGACCGGCGGGCCGCCGACCGATCGGTCACCGTCTGGGCCCGCGACCACGCCGCCGAGCTGCGGGTCCTCGCCGCCCAGATCACCACGGCCGCACTCGCTCCCGGCGCCCGTCCCGCCCAGGCCGCCCTCACCGCCGCCCTCGGCGCCGCCGACCCCGCCGACCTCATAGAGCCCCTCGCCGCCATCCGCCCCCACCTCGGCGCCGGCCACGGCGACCTCGCCACCCGCCTCGACGCCCTCACCCACCACACCACCCAGATCCGCGATGACAGCGACCGACGCCGCGCCTGACCCTGTCGCCGCCGCCGAAAGGCGCTGGCAGGACCTCCTGGACCGGATCCACGGCCTCGAAGCACGAGTGGCCGCCACCACGAGCACCGTCAACGCCGCCCTCGACCACCACCTCGCCCGCCTCGACGCCCTGCGCCACCACCTCGCCCACCCCAACTGGCCACTGCCCGCCCCCGATCCGGACGGTCACCCAACCGCGCCGACGGACCACCGGCCGGCCTGACGAGGCCGGGAACCACCGCAACCACCCCGGCCGTCAGAACCGGCTCCCGTGTTCCACCGGCACGCCCAGGGGGCCCGTCAGCGCTGGGGGTCTCCGGCGACGTACCGGCTCCAGGTGACCCCTTGTCCGTCGCGGCCTGCTCGGTGGTGAAGTCGGTGTAGCCGAGTGCCTTCGCGGCGACAGGCGGCGGTGTGTGGGCGCCGAACCGGCGCAGCACCTGGGCGCGGCCGGTGCCGGGCGCGATGCCGGCGTTCCTCAGGATCGCCTGGAGGGCCCGTGCCGTCATGGGCTGGTCGGCATGGCGCCCAGGAAAGAGCTACCGCCGGTTTCGCGCACTGACGTGGGGCCGGCGCCGGTGACCGGCCGTATCCTGGACGGCCCGCCGGCCGACGCCGACCTCGCGGTGGAGGAGCGTGCGGCGATCGAGCTCTCGCGCGACCGTGACCGTTCGGGCCCCGAGCACGTCCGTGCGGCGGGCGCGGCCCGCGCCCTGGGCTGGATTCTCGGCTTCGCGCCGATCAGTCGCTGACCGTGGCCCGACATCCGGCCCCGTCGTGATCAAGTCTGGCCATCTGTGTGCGCTGCGCCGCCCCGTCTCTCAAGAAGCTCACGCCCTGTCCGCGGCCGTCCGGCCGCCTCGGCGTTGCCGCCGGCTCTCCGTGCCGGGACGGGTTCAGCGCAGGAGGGTGGCGAGGAGTTCGGCGATGGTGGGGCCGGCGTCGGCGGGGTGACGCAGTTGCTTGCTGGTGACGACGCGGTAGTGGTTGGTGCGGCCGCGGCGTTCGTGGCTGAGGTATCCGGCCTGTTCGAGGTCGACGATGATGCGTTGGACGGCGCGTTCGGTGAGCAGGCAGCGGGCGGCGATGTCGCGCACGCGGATGCCGGGGTCGCGGGCGATCTGGACCAGTACGCGGGCGTGGTTGGTCAGGAAGGTCCATTGCCGTTCGGTCGTCGTACCGTTGTCCATTCCTCCACGATAGGACTCCTGTTTCACGACTGCCGATACACGACAGAAGATTCGTGCAATGGTTGACATGTCTGCCGGATGGGCGAAGAGTGGAAGGGCCGCACTCCGCAGTGCTTCGCCGCGGATTCCCCGGCGGCTCTGCTTCTGGAGATGGTTCCATGGACCCGATGAGCAGGCACGGGCTGGAACGGCTGAGGTCCCGGCTGGTCGACTGCCTGGGGCCGCCCCGTGAGGGCGGTCGGGACCCCCGCACCTGCGGGGAGCCGCTGTGCCGGCAGGTGCGCCACGCCGTCACCGGCGTCGACGCCTACCTGACGGCCCTCGAAGAGGGCAGCCGCACCGCGGCGGGGCTTCACGAGCGGGCCCTCGACCTGTGGCAGGACCTCGAACGCATCGCGTCCGTCCAGCCCGGGCGGGCCGCTGTCGACGGCGGGGCCGGCGCGGCCGTGCGGTGCGGCTCCCGGCCCGAGGAGTGGGCCGTTCCGCCCTGCCTGAGGGCGGAGACCGTCCGGGCCGGTGACGCCCTCGTGTGCTCCTTCACCGGGGACATGGTCCTGGACAGCGAGCCCGTCGCCGCCCGGGCACTCGATGCCGCGCTCGTCCGGCGTCCCGCCCTGCTCGCGGTCGACCTGGCGGGTGTGGAGCTGTTCACCTGCACCGGGCTCAACCTGCTCCTCGCCGCCCGTCGGCGCGCGCTGGACATCGGCATCCCCCTCGTGCTGGTCGCCCCCTCCGGGCGGACGCTGCGGGTGCTGGAGCTCACCGGGACCGCCGCGCTGTTCCCCGTCCACCCCACCGTCGAGGACGCCTTGCGGCACCGCCCGCTTCCCGCCCCGCGCCCCGACGGAGGATGACCATCCGGGCGGGACGGTTGAGCCGGCAGCGGACGGGCAGGCGCACGGTCGGCCGGGAAATCCCCGGCCGTACCGTGGGAGGAGGACCGGATGAGCATGGTGAAGGAGTCCGTGGACGTGGACGTCCCCCTGCACACCGCCTACAACCAGTGGACGCTGTTCGAGGAGTTCCCGCGCTTCATGGAGGGGGTCGACTCGGTGACCCAGCTGGACGACCGCCACAACCACTGGCGGACCAGCATCGGCGGCGTCACCCGTGAGTTCGACACCGAGATCGTCGACCAGCAGCCCGACGAGCGGATTGCCTGGCGGACCACCGGCGGCGACGTCGACCAGAAGGGCGTGGTGACCTTCCGGCAGCTCGACCAGGACCACACCCGGGTCGCCATGGCCATCGACTTCCGGCCCGAGGGCGTGGCGGAGCGGGCCGCCGATGTCACGGGTGTGGTCGACCGCCGGGTGAAGGGGGACCTGACGCGGTTCAAGACGTTCATCGAGGAACGCGGCCGGGAGGAGGGCGGCTGGCGGGGCCGGATCAGCCCTGGCTGAACCCGCTTCCGATCGTCCGCGCCACCGGCCGCCGGGACACCCGCCCGGCGGCCGGTCCACGCCCCGCGGTGACGTTGGATCGGAAACGGCTGATCAGGCGTGGCCCAGGGTGCGGCGGGTACCCGCCGAGCCCGGGGCGCGCGTTCGCGCACCCGAGGCATCCCGCGGACCAGGAGGAGAAATGACCCAGCACGGCAGGGCCCTGGCAATCGTGACGAACTACGGCGTCGAACAGGACGAACTGCTCGTCCCCGTACGGCACCTGCGCGAGAACGGCGTCCACGTCGACATCGCAGCCCCCACCCGGGCCGACGAACCGCTGGTCACGGACGACGCCGGCAACTGGCGGCTGGTGACTTCACGCAACCCCGGTGACCGCGAACACTTCCTCCGGGGAGTCGATGCCGCGCTGCGCACCCGGCCGGGGCCGCTGGCGCGCGCTGAGCGCGGGCCACGTGCGACGACTGTTTGGCTCCGGGGCTCCCGGGGACACGCAGGGGCGATGGAAACCCGCCCGACGGAGGCGGGGGCTTCACCGCACCGTCGGGCTGACCCCCGTAACCGGCAAGGCCAGAGAACGGAGCGTCCGCCGTGCACCACGACGAAGACCTACTGGAGCAGCTGACCGCCGACCACCGGTCCGTGCTGGTCCACTTCAGCGAACTCAGCGGCATCCCCAGTGGGGACCCGCAGCGCAAGGACCTGGCCGACCTCGTGACCGATCAACTGGTCCGCCATACCCGGGCCGAGGAGCAGCATCTCTATCCGCTCGCCCGTGACCGGTTGGCCGACGGGCAGGCCTTGGTGGAACGCGAACTCGCCGACCACCGAGGGGTGGAAGCGTTGCTGGAGGAGCTCCGCCCGACCCATGTCACCTCGCCCCGCTTCGATCGGCTGGTCGCCCGGTTGATCGAGGAGGTCACCCGGCACGCCGGCGACGAGGAGGCTCGACTCTTCCCGGCCGTACGGGCAGTGTCGAGCGAGGCCGAGCTGCGCGACCTCGCGATCAGGGCGCGGGAGACCAAGGAGTCCTCCACCGGCCGGCCCCGCCACCAACCGCCCACCGCACGCCCGGCGGACCGCCTGCCGTCCCCCGAGCGCTCAGCCGCCGAGCGGATGCGGGACTTCCTGACCCCGGGCGGGCCGCACTGACCCCGGGCGGCACCCGAACCCCCGGCCGTGGTGCGGTCGGTCCCGACCGGTGCCGATCCACACGACCAGCTGACGGAGGGGCAGTTGACCTGCCTGGCGGCCGGCTACGATCAGCCGCCGGTCCGACCCCCTCCAGGTCAGGAGTCGTTCGCGGGGCCGGGCGGTGATCAGCGGCGCGCGTTCCGTCCCGTGGACGTGTAGCCGCGACCCGCTCGGGCAGGCGCTGGGCATGGCTGGACCGGGCCGAGGAGAGGAGGCCAGGCATGGACCGCTTCCGGCAAGTGCCGCTGACAGGGCCGATCGGAACGGCAGGCCCGGTCGGAGTCCCGGTGAACCCGGGGGCTCCGGGCGCGGGGGAGACCAAGCGGTTCGTGTTCTCCGGTCGGGAGGGCGCCGTGCAGGCGGGCCGTGATTTCAGTCGGGAGGCCTTGCGGTCCTGGTCCTGGCTGCCGACCGCGGACGAGGAACGGCTGGGGGTCGCCGAGGACCTTCTGCTGATGGTCGCCGAACTGGTCGCCAATGCCTGCCTGCACACCTCCGGTGGGCCGGGCGAACTGCGGCTGAGCTGGGACGGGCGCCGTCTGCGGGCGGAGGTCACGGACACCAGCCCGGTGCCGCCCGAGCTGCGCCCGCACGCCGACCCGGGCCGACCGGGCGGACACGGTCTCCGTGTGGTGGAGCGACTTGCGGGGTCTTGGGGCTGCGCGCCCGAGGGCGGGGGCAAGGTGGTCTGGCTGGAGATTGGGTTCCCGCCGGGTCCGCCGAACCACCGAGAGTGCTCGGCCTGAGGACCGGGCCCGGGATGCTGGGTGGCCATCCGAGGTCGGCTCGGCAAGAGAGAGCTCGGATCCTGAGTCGGGAACCGATTCCGGGGTAGAAGCCTCAGAGAGCGGCCGTGATCCGTCCGGCTGCCGCAGCACCGTGGACGGTGCCACCGGGACCGCGCTTGAAGAAGCCGGGCACAGGTTCTGGGAAAGGAGTCCGCGACGCATGGGGTGTGAGCCCCACACGTGTCGCCGGGCGTGATGCCGATGCCCTGGAGATCCAGTGTCTATCCGTGTGGAAACCACCGATCGCGAAGCCGTCCCTGCGGGTCTGCCGCCCGATCTGCCGCGACGGCCCACGGCGGCCGAACTCCGCCGTATGGGGAAGTCCGAGGCGCGGGAGCTGAGCGACGCGCTGTTCGGGCGGCTGGCCGGGCTGGCCCGCGAGAGCCGCGCCTACAGCTACGTCCGCGGCACGATCATCGAACTCAACATGCCGCTGGTGCGCTTCATCGCCGCCCGCTACCGGCACCGGGCCGAGGACATGGAGGACATCCTCCAGGTCGGCACGATCGGCCTGATCAAGGCGGTCGACGGCTACGACCCGCGGCGCGGCCTGGAGTTCGTCACCTACGCGATCCCCACCATCACCGGCGAGATCAAGCGGTTCTTCCGCGACACCTCCTGGCCGGTGCGCGTCCCGCGCGGTACGCAGGAGCTCTACCTCGCCGTCGTCCGCGGCTCCGACCGCCTGGAGCAGGAACTCGGCCGGCAACCGCGGCCCGAGGAGATCGCCGAGGACCTGCACCTCACCGTCGAGCAGGCCGCCGAGGGGCTGCTGGCGGGCCGGGCCTGCCGCCCCAGCTCCCTGGACGCGCTGCGCGACCAGGAGACCGAAGAGACCGGCAGCGCCCTGCTCGACCGGCTCGGCGGCTGCGACCCCGGCATCGAACTCGCCGACTTCCGCACCGCCGTCCGCCCGCTGCTGGCCCGCCTGCCGGAGCGCGAGCAGACCGTCCTCAAGCTGCGGTTCTGGGACGGCTGCACCCAGTCCCGGATAGCGGAGCGGATCGGCGTCTCCCAGATGCACGTCTCCCGGCTGCTCAGTGCCACCCTCGCCCTGCTGCGCGAGCAGTTGGACGACCTGGACGCCGACGGCTGGGCCGACGGACCGGAGCCGGAGGGAGTCGGCTGAGGCCGACCAGGCGAGCCGCGGTTCCGGCGTGCGGCTTCAGGCCGCCCGCCCTTGAGCCTGTCTGCTGGCCGTCCGGCTTTGGGTGGGGCCGGGGCGTTAGCGAACGCGGAACCCGGGTAGCCGCAGCGGCGGACCACGGGGACGGCGGCGTGAGGAGGCGGACGGATGGATCGGCGTGAGCGGGTGGAGCTGCGCGGGATCGAGCGGGGGCTGCGCCGGGACCACGTCCTGGAGCTGAGGCTTCGCGTCGTCGGGTTCCGCTTGCGCGGCCGGGCCTGGGACGTGCTGCGCGGCGTGCGGCCGCGGACCGTGCTGGCGCTCGCCCTGCTGTTGCTGGGCCTGCTCGGGGCAGGCCTGGGGACGTCCGAGGCGCCGTTTCTGTGGGTCTTCACGGGCTGCTGGGCGCTGACCCTGACCATCGCCTTCGCGGTGCTCTGTGCCTGCGCCGACGGCCGCCAGGAGGAAGGGTGAATGCGCTGCCCGCGTCGCGCGGTCCGCTGTCGGCGGCGTTGACGGCCCTGCTCACCTCCGGACCGCCCGGAGCGGGCTGTCTGCCCACACCGCCCGGCCCGTTCGACGAGCCGTGGGGCGAGGACCACCAGCTGGCCCTGCACCTCTGCTACGAGCTCCACGACCGCGGGCTGCCCGGGGTCCTGGACGACTGGGAGTGGGATCCCGAACTCCTGAGATTCCGCCAGGGGTTGGAGCGTTCATTCCTGGCCGCGGTGCGTGCGGAGGCGGAGCCCGCGCCGCCCTTGCGGGACGCGTTCGAAGCACTGCTCACCGAGCCGCCCGACGGCACCGGCCCGTCGCACTTCCTGCTCGCCGAGGGTGAGCGCCGGAACGCCCGCGAGTACCTGGTGCACCGATCGGTCTACCACCTCAAGGAGGCGGACCCGCAGCTGTGGATGCTGCCGAGGATCCATGGGCCCGCACAGGCGGTGCTGACGGCGATCCTCTACGACGAGTATGGCGCCGGACGGCCGGAGCGGGCCCACGCCCGGCTCTTCGAGCGGATGATGGCCGCCTTCGGCCTCGACCCCGGCTACGGGCACTACCTGGACTTCGTGCCGGCGCCGACCCTGGCCGTGGTCAACCTGATGACGCTCTTCGGCCTGCACCGGGCGATGCGCGGGGCGGCCGTCGGGCACTTCGCGACCGTCGAGATCACTTCCTCGCCCGGCTCCGCCCGCTTGGCGGCGGCGTTGGAACGGCTCGGCGGCGGCCCGGACGGCACCCTCTTCTACCGCGAGCACGTCGAGGCGGACGCCGTCCACGAGCAACTCGTGCGCCGCGGGGTCATCGAGGAACTGGTCGCGGCCGAGCCCGAGTTCGCCAGGGACGTGGCGTTCGGCGTGGCCGCGGCCGGGGTGGTCGGCGGGCGCTTCGCGAACCACTTGCTCGACCACTGGCGGGCCGGACGCAGCTCGCTTCGCTCACCCCTCCCGGACGGCACAGGCTGAGCCGGGCCCGCCCGCGACCTCGCGCGGTCCGACCGGGAAAGATGGTCAGCCGGCTGCGGGGAGCCGGATCTCCAGATGCCCGGAAAGTACTCGGGCCTCCATGACCGGCTGGGGTGCGGTGGCCGGGCCGTGCACCACTTCGCCGTCCCGGAGCCGGAACGTGCTGCCGTGCCAGGGACAGCGCAGACAGCCCTCCACGAGGGAGCCCTCGGAGAGCGGCCCGGACAGGTGGGCGCAGCGCTCGGCCAGCACGTGGCAGCGGTCGCCCTCGCGGACCACGACCACGGCCAGTTCGCCGGCCGTCGCCCGCACGGGCTTCCCCTCCGGGAAGTCCTCCACCGCGCCGAGGGAGACCCAGTCCGCGGGCGCCAGGCGAGGCACGGCGGCGGCCCGGTCGGGGCCGGCGGCCTGCCGGTAGGCCAGGTGCCCGCCGAGCGCGGCGGCGGCTGAGACGACGGTCGCCCCGGCCAGGCCGAGCAGCCGGCCGCGGGCCCGGTGCCCCCGGCAGCGGGCCACGAGCGAGCCGGCGTAGAGCAGCACACCGGTGGTGTTGCCCAGCGCGTGCACCAGGCCGGTGCGGCGGCGCGGCGGGTCGAGCCGGGCCCAGTCCACCCAGCCGGTGAGGGCGGTGGGCCCGGCGGTCAGCAGCCCGGCCGCCACCAGGGTGTCGGCGGACCGGTGCCCGCCGGGGAGGTAGTCCAGTACTGCGGCGGACGTCCAGAAGCCGATCGGCAGCTGGACCATCGCGGGGTGGAGCGGGTGGCCCAGCCACACGCCGTGCAGCGCGTCTCGGTAGGGCCCGAGCGGGAGGGCCTCGACCGCCTTGGCGAGAGGGCGGGCCGGAGCGTCGAGGAGGTCCCAGTGCTCCGGTGCGTCCAGGGCTTGGCGCAGTCGGCGGGACCACCGGCGGGTGCGCAGGGGTGTGTTTTCCATACCAGAGCGGCTAGCCAGGCACCGGACCGGCAAACCCGGACGGCAGGGTGTGTCCGGGAGCCGGTCCGGGCAGGCGTACGAGAGTGGCCGTAAGCCCGACCGTGACCGGAGAGCGGGGTCGGCGCCGTCCCTCCGTGGCTGCGGGGGCGGCAGGCGCAACGCCGTCGGGCCCTGGCTCAGGAGACCGTGGCGACGCCGTCGGGCCGCGCCGAGACCGTTTTTCAGAACAGGGCGGCCTGGCGGAGCGCGGTGACGGTGCTGGCTCCGGTGATCCGGCCCGGGGAGACGTCGATGTCCCGGTCGTCGCGCATCCTCTTGAGGAGCGGTATGACCTGGGTGGGGCGGTAGACGGTCTCCAGGAGGGCGTACTTCTTGAGCTGGTCGACGCTGCGGGCGGCGGGGGCGGTGCGCAGGTGGTCGAGCAGGATGCGGCGCAGGGGGCCGGTGTCGGGTTCGAGTTCGAGGTCGAGGGCCTGCTGGTTGGGGTCCTTGGGGTCGCGGTAGCGCACGCCGGAGGTGGTGTCGACGACCCACATGGCCTCCTTCATCTTCTCCACGCCCCGCTCGTGGCGGGTGCCGAAGATCAGGTAGAGGAGGTGGCCGGCCTCGTCGATCATCTCGAAGACCAGGGTGTGCTGGAACCCGGCGCGTCCGAGGGACTCGCGGTAGCGGTCGCGCAGGTAGGCGGCCTTCGCGGAGGAGGGCTGCTGGAAAACGCCGTGCCAGTCGCTGTCGCCGAAGAAGGCGTCGCCGGCCGCGCGGTGGCGTTCGTCCTTGCCGGCGAAGCGGACGAGGAAGGCGGGTTGGAAGGTGACCATCACCTCGCTGCGGCGCTGGGTGGCGATCCGTCGCAGGAGGGGGAACGGGATCTCCGGACCGCCGAAGCCGTCGAGCAGGACGAACATGGGGTGGTTCAGACTGCCGGCTAGGGCGAGCTGCTGCAGCAGGTCGGGATGGCACCGGCCCTGTGCTACGTGCACGTCCAGTCGGCCGCTCCGGGGCCCGTGGGTGCCTGCGGCCGCCTCGATGCGGCGTTCCAGCTCGGTCCTGCGCCGGGCGTCCTCCTCGACCAGTACCATCTTCACGCGCCGGGGGCTGCGCCGAAGCGCTCCGGAGAAGACCTGGTGGGCGACGACAGGGGAGCCGGGTTCGCCGTCGCGGTAGACGCCGGGGCCCGCGAAGCCCTCGGCATAGGTGATGATCTCGTTGCGGCTGAGCATGATCGGTGCCCAGGCCTGGAGGTAGCGCCGCAGCAGGGCGTGCTTGGCGGCGGTGTGCGGGTCGCGTGGCCAGATGACGTCCTTCGGTGCCGCCATGTGTCTCCCCGGTGCGGTGAGCCGTCGCTGCCGGAGGCAGGATCACACAATCGTCACGGCGCGAACAGAGGGCGTGCACGGCGCACTGGATCAGGGCGCCACGAGCGGCCCCCGTACGGGCATCTCGTCCCAGGTACGGCCGTTGAGGTCACGGCCGCGAGCCTTGGGGTTGCGGCCGCCCCACTGCTTGAAGAAGAACGGCACGCCGGCCGCCTGGCAGGCGTCGCGGACGGTGGCGACCCACGCGGGGTCCATCGGGCGGTGGCCGGGGCCCGACTCGCCGCCGACGATCACCCAGCCGATGCCGTCGAGGTCCAGTTCCGGCAGCGGTCCGAGCAGCGGCTCCAGGGAGAGGAACCGGACCGCGGCCGGGACGGCTCGCAGATCGTCGATGCGATCCAGCTGGCTCTCGTCCTCGACCGACACTCCCATCCACAAGTTGTCCGGCCACTTCAGTCGGCCGGCGGCCCGGCGAAGGCGCACGGAGCGCTTCGTCAGCACCTGGTAGGTGTGCTGGGGGGTGTCGGCGATCACCTGGAACACGTCCCGGACGAACGGGAGCGGCACCCGGGCATGGAAGAGGTCGCTCATCGAGTTCACGAACACGACCCGGGGGCTGTGCCAGCGCTTCGGGACGTCGAGCGCGTCCGGATGCAGCGCAAGACCGAAGCCGGGTCCGGACGTTCGAGGGTCACCGTCCGTCTGGTACTTGGCGGCGCCCATGGCCTTCAGCCGCTTGGCCAGGGTCAGGGCGTAGCAGTTGTCGCAGCCGGCGGAGACCCGGTCGCATCCGGTGGTCGGGTTCCAGGTCGCTTCCGTCCACTCGATCGCGCTTCGATCGCTCACTGCCGCTCCTCACTGCCGTGCCGGGCCTCGCGCCGACCGTTGTCCGGCGAGGGCCGCCAACCGCCTACCTTCCTCCGCCTACACCACCGGTGTCGAACCCGCAGGCCAGGCCGATGGCTCCTCCGGCCGAGCCGGCGGAACGGAGTTCGGCCGGTGCCGGAGTACGTTGGCGACTCCCGGGCTGATGCCGTCCGTCGGCCTCGGCGCTGTGGCTCGGGGGCGGGAAGGCGGTCGGCAGGGAGGTCGCGATGCGCGGCAACCGGAATGGAATCCCGAGCTGACGCATGATCAGACAAGGTCAGCAAGAGGTCAGCATCAGGATGAGTAGACCCTGCTGTACACGCGGACACATGAGAGCACTCGTCGACCATGCCGAGTCGCCATGGGACGCCCGGAGGCCTGCCCGCAGCTTTCCTGCGCGAGCTGCTCAAGAGCGTCCTGTGTTCGCCAGGCGGCAGCCCTGACAGTAGATCGGGGGAGGCATTTTCGCAGGTCAGCATAGTCCTGTCCGGGGTGTCAACCGCATGCTCCGCACTGCTTGTGCATACCTGGGCAGCGGCTTGATCGCGTACCTGGCCCGCACCCTGCCCCCCTTCCCCAGCCTCTCCCTCGCCTATACGATCTCCCTACCGGATCGGTTGACATAGTTCGCCCAGTTCTACCTCGACTGCCTCTCCCAGGCCTCGTACCTGATCGCCGACGAGCGCACCGGCCAGGCCGTGATCGTCGACCCCCGCCGGGATGTCGACGAGTACCTCGCCGACGCCACGGCACGCGGCCTGACCGTCGTCGGCGTCATCAACACCCACTTCCACGCCGACTTCCTCGCCGGCCACCTCGAACTCGCCGACCGCACCGGCGCCTGGATCGGCTACGGACGCCGCGCGGAGACCGACTACCCCATCCGCCACCTCACCGACGGTGAGCGGATCGAACTCGGCGATGTCGTCCTGCAGATCCTGGAGACCCCCGGGCACACGCCCGAGTCGATCAGCATCCTGGTCTTCGAGCAGCCCGACGACACCATCCCGTACGGCGTGCTCACCGGCGACGCCCTGTTCATCGGCGACGTCGGCCGCCCCGACCTGCTCGCCTCGGTCGGCGTCACCGCCGCCGAACTCGGCGCGATGCTCTACGACAGCGTGCACCGCAAGCTGCTCGCTCTGCCCGACGAGACCCTCGTCTTCCCCGCCCACGGCGCCGGCTCGGCCTGCGGCAAGAACCTCTCCACCGACCGCCAGTCCACCATCGGCGCGCAGCGACTGACCAACTACGCCTGCCAGCCGATGGACCAGGACACCTTCGTCCGCATCGTCACCGCCGGCCAGTCCGCCGCCCCCGCCTACTTCGGCCACGACGCCGCCCTTAACCGGCAGGACCGCCCGCTGCTCGACCGCACGAACGCCACCCGCCCCCTGTGCCCCGAAGGCTTCAAGGAGGCCCGCACCGCGGGCGCCGTCGTCCTCGACGCCCGCAGCCCCCAGGACTTCGGCGCGGGACACCTGCGCGGCGCCGTCAACGTCCCCCTCGACGGCCGCTTCGCCGAACAGGCCGGCACCGTCCTCACCCCCGACAGCACCATCGCGATCATCGCCCCGCAGGACCGCGAGGACGAGGTCGTCACCCGCCTCGCCCGCATCGGCTTCGACCACATCGCCGGCTACCTGCGCAACCCCGACAACGCCCTGCCCGCCCTCGCCGACCACCTCACCCCCGCCAGCCGCCTCACCGCCGACCAACTCCGCACCACCCTCACCACCGAACAGCCCCCCACCGTCCTCGACGTCCGCACCTGCGGCGAACGCGAAACCGGCACCATCGAAGGATCCCTCCACATCCCCCTGACCGAACTCCCCACCCGCCTCGACGAGATCCCCACCGACCACCCCCTCGTCGTCCACTGCGCCAGCGGCCACCGCTCCTCCATCGCCGCCAGCCTGCTGCGCCACCACGGCCACCCCGACGTCTCCGACCTCCTCGGCGGCTACGGCGCCTGGCACACCCTCACCCACCCCACCCGGGCCTGAACCCAGCTGCCCAGGCCCGCCCCGGCCGGCGATCTCCGCGACGTCATCCGCCCGTGACCAGCTCAGTGAGTTCGTGTGCCGCCCAGTGTGATGGTGTGTGGCATGCCGCTGTCGGAGCAATCGGGGCACAAGCGCCGTCCGGTCGTCACGCTGTCCCTGTTGATCACGCTCCGGAGCAGGGACACCACTGCTGCACGGGGCGCGTGATCCAGCACCCCGAAGTCTCACCTCAAGCCGTCACATCGGGAGACAGCAGTGATCAGACACCGTGCCCCAGGACATCCCGTCGCCGAGGGAGAGGCAGGCGCCCAGGCCCGTGCGCGGTGGTGGCAGGCCGGGGTCGTGGCAGGGGTGTGCGTGGCGCTGGCCGGGACCGGGCTGAGCCCCGCGACCGCCGCGGCCACGGGGTCCGCGCCGGCCACCGCCCCGGTGCGGACCCGAGGGGCCGACCCGGTGGTCACCTTCGGTTTCACCGGCGCCCCGCAGAGCCTCACCATCCCGGCCCAGGCGGTGGTCACGATCACCGCCGACGGCGCGGGCGGTGCCGACAACACCGGCACCTCCTGTTCCGTCACGGGGACGGGCGGGACGGGGGCGCGGGTCGTCACCACTCTCCCCCAGACCACCGCGCCGACGACGGTCACCGTCAACGTCGGCGGCACGGGCGGCAAGGGCTGCAACGGCACGGGTTCGGGGGGTGCCGGCGGGTTCAACGGCGGCGCTCCGGGCGGGGGCATCTCGGCCACCGGGTTCGGGGCGGAAGGGCCGGGCGGGGGCGGGGCTTCCAGCGTCAGCGCGGGCTCCTTCCTGGTGGTCGCCGGGGGCGGCGGAGCCGCCGGGGGCACCGGGAGCGGCCTGACGGGCGGCAACGGCGGCAACGGCGGGACGACGCCCGATGCCACCGGCGGCACCACGGGAAGCGCCACCGGCCCCGGGGCCGCGGCGGGGCACGGCGGGGGCGGCGGCAGCACCAGCACGACCACGGGTGGTGCGGGCGGGGCCGCCGGCACCGTCCCGTCCTGTATCGCCACACCGGGTGGGCCGGGAGGCGGGTTCGCCGGTACCACGATCGGCACCGGCGGCGCCGGCGGAGCGATCGACGGCGGCTGTGCCGCCACTGCCACCGGTGCGGGCGGGGGCGGTGGCGGCGGGTACTTCGCCGGCGGGGGCGGCGGCAGCGGTGCCGTCAACAGAACCGGCACGGAGGCGAGCGGCGGCGGTGGCGGTGGGGGAAGCAGCTTCGCGGCCCCGTCGGGCACCGGGACGTCCTATGCGGCCTCGACTATCGGGACGGCGAACCACAACGGCCAGGTGGTCATCAGCTACACCGTGGGCAAGCCGATCACCACGACCCTGACCGCGCTGCCCCAGCGCACCCGGACCGGCTCGCCGGTCGTGCTCAGCGACATCGTCTGCCCCGGCGCGGGCTCCACGACCAGGCCCACCGGAACCGTCACGTTCACCGACACCACCACCGGGACGACCCTCGGCACGGGACGCCTGATCCTCTCCCTCGGCACCTGCGCCGCCGGCGGGACGGTCACCGCCTTCCGCACCGCGGGCACCCACACCGTCACCGCCGTCTACAGCGGTGACCCGGTGTACCAGGACAACAGTGCCAACCCCGAGACCATCACCGTGACGGTGGACCCCTGATCAGAACGCCGCGGCGGCACCGAGGGGCACACCCTCGTCAGCCGCGACAGGCACTGCTGCCGACGCAGGTGACAGCGTGACACCGGGCGGGGCTCGCGAGGACGAATCGCGGGCTCCGCCGCCGTCGTGCCCGAGGCCCGGAAGGACGACAACTCTTCAGTCTGCGGCCGAACCGGTCGGAAGGCCATGACAACTATCAGCCCCTACCGGCACCCGGTGCGCCGCGACGAGACTCTCCATCACCCGGGCCGCGGAGGCATCACGGTCCGGGCCCGTGCCGGCTGCCGGCCGGTGCGCATCCCACCCTTGTTGCGCGTCCCGCGCACGTGATCTCCCAGGAGACGACCCTGATGAGTGTCCTCAAGCTCCAGAACATGGAGGCCCGCGTCAAGTTGAGCGCCGTGGCCATCGTCAGCCTGACGAGCAGCACCGGCCGCTGCTGCACCACCCCGCCGAAGCCCGGCGAGTCGTAGCCCGACGGGTCCGTGCGGGGGTGCGCCGCGCCCCCGCACGGACCCCGCCGCTCCCACCGGCTGCCCGCGGACGATCACAGAGGCTGACATGCGCAACGAACGATGGGTCTACCGCTTCCTCTTCGCGTGGAACGACACGCTGTTCTTCGACCCGCTCGACGTCTCGTACGAACCGAGTGCGGACCACTTCCTCGCCGGGCTCGACGAGCCGCTGAGGGCGCGGTTCGTCCGCAGCGGCATCTGGTGGAGCCATCGGTCCAGCCCGGACCTGCCGGCGCAGGGCTGGAAGATCCACGTGTCGGCGAGCTGCCGTCACGTGCGCGAGGTCGCCGCCTCGGTGATCGGATATCTGACGGAACGCGGGACCGATTTCAAGATAGCCCTCGACCTCAACGTCTTCGAGATGCTCAACTCCAAGGCCATGTCCCGGGGGAGCGGCGGCAAGTTCGTCACCGTCTACCCGCGCGGTGACGACGAGTTCAGGAAGGTCCTGGCCGACCTGGCCGGACTCCTGGAGGGCTACGAGGGCGCCTACGTCCTGTCGGACCTGCGCTACCGGGACAGCAGGGCGCTGTACTTCCGCTACGGCCAGTTCCTCGACACCCACACCGTCGACGTCCTCGGCCGGCGGCACCCGCGGATCCTCGGACCGGACGGTCCCGTCCCCGACGACCGGAGCGTGGGGAACGCCCGGCCCGACTGGGTGCCCTGGCCCTTCGACGACTGGAAGCCCGAGGACGAGGACGAGGACGACGGCCTGGTCGGGGGCCGGTTCCGGGTGACCGGGGCGATCCAGTTCTCCAACAGCGGCGGCGTGTACACGGCCGAGGACACGGCGCACGACGACCGGCCGGTGCTGCTCAAGGAGGCCCGTCCGCACACCAACATCAACCCCCGTCGGAACCACGACGCCGTGGACATCCTCGACCGCGAGTGGATGTTCCTGAACCGGCTGGCGGACATCGGCTCGTACCCGGCCCCGATCGCGAAGTTCCGCCACTGGGAGCACCACTTCATCGCCGAGGAGTTCGTCGACGCCTCCGACCTCCGCTCGGTGCTGCTCGAACGCAACCCGCTCGCGCGGCCGGGGTTCGACATCGAGCAGTCGCGGGAGTACCTGCGGATCTTCCTCGCCGTCTTCCGCGGGCTGGCCCGCGCGATCCAGGCCGCGCACGACCGCGGGGTGATCCTCGCCGACTTCACCGCCTCCAACCTGCTCGTCGACCCGGACACCCACGAGGTGACCATCGTCGACCTGGAGGCCTGCCGGCTGGCCGGGACCGACAGCCGCGGCGGGAGCGGCGAAACGGAGTTGGAGCAGCCCGTCGAGCTCTACACACCGGGGTTCAGCCTCTCGCGCGACGGCTTCAGGGAATTCGGGCCGGAGGGCGACCGGTACGCCCTGGCGTCCACCATGGCGTACTTCGTCTTCCCGATCGCGGCGATGTCCTACCTGCGCGAGGACGTCCTCGACCTGTACCGGATCCACATCACCGAGGGCCTGGGCTGGCCGGAGCGCGTCCACCGGTTGATCACCGACCTGGCCGGGGACCGGATCGGCCTCACCGACGTGCTGGACGCCCTGGAGGACGAGGCGGAGCTGCTCGACCAGGTCGAGGCCCTCCCGGCGCGGCCGGTCGTCGAGGAACGGCTCGGACTGGTGGAGGCGGAGGACGGAGTGGCCGCGTTCGTCGAGGCCGTCGCCGACCCCGGCCGGGGCACGCTCTTCCCCGTGGACCCCTTCGCTCACGTCACCAACCCGCTGAGCCTCGGCTTCGGGGCGAGCGGCGTCCTGTGGGCGCTGCAGTCCTCCGGCATCGCGATCCGGCCCGAATGGCGCGACTGGCTGGGCGGCGAACTGGCCGGCATCGACAGCGCGGAGTACCCGGACGGTCTCATGAACGGCCTGGCCGGCATCGCCTGGGCGGCCGACTCGCTCGGGTTCGGGACCGAGGCCAGGCGCCTGTTGGCCCGGGCCAACAGGCGCGCGCTGGAGAAGGGCGACTACACCTTCTACTACGGCCTCGCCGGCGTCGGGATGACGAACCTGCGCTTCTTCCTGCAGGGCCGCGACCCGCGCGACCTCGCCGCGGCACGGGACTGCGCGCAGGCCCTGCACGACACGGTGCGGCACGACGGCGGGCGAGCCCACTGGGTGAACGAGTTCGCCACCGAGGGGCCGCTGACCGGCCTCGGCTTCGGACAGGCCGGCGTCGCCATGTTCCTGCTGCGCATGCACCAGGTCACGGGAGAGGATCACCACCTGCGGCTCGGACGGCAGGCGCTTTCCTGGGAGATGGCCCACGCCAAGCCCCTGAACGACGGGGGCCCGGTCATGTTCGAGCACGAAGGGACGATGGAGCCGTACATCGAGGTGGGGTCCGCCGGCGTGGCGCAGGTGCTGCTGCGCTACGGCGACCTGGACGCGGCGCGCACCGTCCTGCGCGGACTGGACGTCCGCTACTCGGTGCTGCCCGGGTACGGCTTCGGCATGACCGGGATCGCCGACGCGCTGCTCGACGCGGCCGAGTTCACCGGGGACCGCTCCTACCGCGACAGGGCGCTGACGCAGCTCGACACCGTCCGGAGGGTGTTCCTGTTCGAGCCCGCCGAGCGCTTCGGCCTGCCGCGCCAGGACGGCCGTACCCTGCTGGGTCTTCCCGGCGAGGGGCTGCTGCGCTGCTCCTGCGACTACCTGACCGGGTCGGCGGGGCTGCTGCGGGTGCTCCACCGCGTGAACACCGGAGGCACCGCCGACTTCCTGCTGGACGAGGCGGCGCGGTGAACAACCGGCTGTGGCGTACGCTGCGGGGCCACCGGGCCCCGTTCGTGGTGGTCCTCGTCGCCGAGGCCGCCACGGGCGGGCTCGAGGCCCTGCTGCACCCCCTGCTGCTCAAGGCCCTGTTCGACCAGGCGATCCTGACCGCCGACTTCCGCAGGTTCCTCGTCCTCGGCCTCGGGTACCTCCTGCTCGGACTGACCCTCAACATCACGGGCTACGCCGTCGCCTGTTGGCGCAAGCGCCTCGAGAACGCGTTCACACTGGTGCTGGAGACGGAGTTGCTGAGCCGCACGCTCGGCCTGGACGGCCGAGAGGTGGCGAAGGCGGGAAACGCCTCGTACGTCAGCCGCATCCACAACGACGTCTCCCAGGGCGTCCTGCCGGCCATCGACGTCTCCCTCCGCATCGCGCGACAGGCGGTCGCGTCGGTCGCCTTCCTCGGCGTGCTGTTCTACCTGTCCTGGCAGGCCAGCCTCATCCTGCTGGTGATCGTGCCGCCGCTGGTGCTCGTGAGCAACCGGCTCGGCAGGCGGATCGAGCAGAACACCGGGCCCGAACGCGAGGCGGAGGCGCGGTACATCAACACGCTGACCCGCACGCTGGAGTCCTTCCCCGCCCTGCGCGGACTGCCGTCGCTGCTGCCGGGCACCCGCGCGGTGAACCGGGACGCGTTGCGCGGGTTCCTCGACCTCACCTTCGTCAACTTCCGTCTGTCACAGCGGCAGCGAGCCCTCAGCGACCTGGTGATGAACCTGTCGGACACCGCCTCGATGATCATCGGAGCCTTCTTCGTCTTCGCCGGGCGGATGTCGTTCGGCAGCTTCCTCGCCTTCGTGAACTCGCTGTGGCGGGCGGTGACCGGGATCTTCGACCTCGTCAACATGATTCCGCAGGCCCGCCGGAGCAGCGCGGTCCTCAAGCGGATCGAGTCCCTGCGGGACTCCGGGCAGGCCCCGTACTACGACGAGGGGGCCCTGGTGCGGGTCCGCGGAGTCCGGGTCGGGTACGGCGAGGAGGCCAGGGTCTCGATCGACGAGTTCGACCTGCGCGTCGGTGAGCGCGTGCTGCTCCGCGGCCCCAACGGTTGCGGCAAGACCACGCTCCTGCACGTCATGGCCGGGACCCTCGCCCCCGACGCCGGGGCGGTCACCCTGCCGCCCCGGGTGGCGAGCCTGACCGCTCCGGTGCACCTGCCTCCGCTGCCGGTGCGCGAACTGGTCGCCGACGAGCGGCTGCGCGCCGCGATGGGTCTGGACGCCCTGGCCGACCAGCTGCCCTCGGACCTGTCGTCCGGCCAGCGCCAGCGGGTCGGGGTCGCCGTGCTCCTGCACGAGGACGCGGACGTGTACCTGGCTGACGAGCCGTTCGCGAACCTCGACGACGGCGGCCGGGAGCTGGTGTTCCGGGTGCTCCGGGAGCGGACCGAGGGGCGCGCCCTGCTCGTCGTGCACCACGGGGACGAGGCCATCGACGGCCGCTTCGACCGGGTGGCGACCCTCACCGGGCTGCGTTAGGCGCCCCGAGCGGTCGGGGCGCGGGTGTCCGGACCGGCCGACCTGGAATCCGGTTCGGCAGAGGCCCGGGCGGCGGGCGCTCCCGCCGGGTCAGGAGGCTTCGAACGGTTCGTCGTGCCATCCCCGCCTCGCGCCGTGAGCGGGGCCCGGCGGCCGGCCGGAGCGGTGCACCCAGCCGGCGACACCGACCCGCGAGGAGCACTGCAACCGCCGCATCGCCTCGCGGAGGTGGTTGACCACGGTCCACTCCGAGATGCCCAGGCGACGTGCGATCTGGTGGTTGCTCAGTCCGTCGGCCACCAGCAGCGAGACCTGGAACTGGCGGTTCGTCAACTTCCGCTTCGACGGTGTCCCGGTGGAGTCCGACTCGCCGAGGGAGCGGAGCAGGTCCGGGAGCGAGGTGGCCGCGCCGGCCGCCAGTGCGTGGGTGAACTCGTCCTCGGTGAGCCGGCGGCGGATGCCGGGGAGCAGCCGGGCGGTGGCCAGGTCGGGATCCGCGGGGTCGCCGGGAATGCCGGCCCGCCCCGGGTAGAAACTGCCCAGCAGTCGGGCGGCGTCGGTCGCCCGGGCCGGTGCGGGGCGCAGCGGACTCGCGGCCAGGCCGACCAGCGCGCCGAGCGTGGCGACGGCGCCGAGCGGGCGCAGCCGGGCCAGCCCCTCGACGCAGCGGGCGCGGGACGCGGACGGATCGCCGTCGGCGGCGGCGAGCAGACCCAGGTGGAGCAGGGCCGCGCCGGCCAGCAGCGCGTCCCCCCGGTGCCGCGCGGCGGTCAGCACCCGGTCCGCCAGCGCGCTGCCGGGGCCGGTTCGACCGAGCCGAAGCTCGGCCAGGGCGGCCTCCAACTCGACGCGCAGGGCCGCCGGTTCGTCGTCGGCTTCGCGGAGGAGCCCTGCCGCCCGAGTGAGTGCGGCGAGGGCTCGGGAAGGGTCACGGTCGCACCCGGTCAGGCCCCGCAGTCGCAGGAGACGGGCCGCCGTGGAGGGGGCATCGGGTTCGGTCCGACATCGGTCCGACGCGTCCGCGGCCGCCTCGGCTTCGCCCAGCAGGGCGGTAGCCGACTCGTCGTCGCCGTCGAGCAGCCGGGCTTCGGCGCGGATCAGCGCCAGCCGGACGCGTGCCCGTTCACCCGTGGCGCTGGTGGAGCCGGGCAGCGCGGTGTCCCGGTCGGTCCAGGCCGGGCCGAGGCCGACGACGCGGGCGTGGGCGAGCAGCCGCTCCATCAGGTCGAGGGCCTCGGCAGTGGACCCGTGGTCGGTCAGGGTGTCGACCGCCGATCGGAGGTTGGCCTCCTCGACGCGCAGGGCGAGCAGGGCTGTCGGCTGGTCACCGGCGGCCAGCCGACGGCCGGCCCCGGCCGCGAGCCGGGCGTAGTAGCGCGCGTGGCGGAGCATGAGGACGGTGTGCCTGCCGTCGGCGGGCCGGGCCTCGGGCAGGCCGTCGAACGGCACGTGAAGTCGCGTTTCGGCCGCACCGTCCAGTCGGCCGGACGGCCGGTCCTCGAGCGTCAGCGACTGCCGGCCGAGCAGGGCTTCGAGCGCCGCCGGGAAGGCGCTCGGCGTGATCCCGGATACCGCCCGGAGCGCCTCGGGTCCGAATCCGCCGGCGAACAGCGGCGCGCAGGACATCAGCCGCGTCTCGTCGGCGCCGAGCGGGCCGCTCCGCCCCGCCGGTCGCCTCGCCGCTCGTCCCGGCGCCCCGTCCGCCGGCCGGCCCGCCGGCGGCACGCGCGGCCCGGGGCAGGGGGCCACCGGCCGGTTCGGATCGGCCTCCACCCCGCCGTCGGCCGGAAGCCCCCCTCCTGCGGGGGCGCTTCCTGCGGCTCCGTCTCCTCCCGCCCCGCCGAGTGCGGCCAGCACGGCGCCGATGCCCTCCAGTGCCGCCATCCGGGCCGCGACCACCAGCGCACCCGGCAGGCCGCGGAGTTCCACGCAGATCCGGCCTACGGCCTGCTGGTTCCGGGCGGTCACCGTGAAGCACGGGCTCCAGGCCCGCCGGGCGGCCGTGAAGACCTGTACCGAGGGGATGCGGCAGAAGGCGTCCAGGTCGATCGGTGACCAGTCCACCGGAACGGCCAGTGGGTCCACCCGGTACGCCACGTCGGCGCCGGTGGTTGGCAGGCGGCCGGTCGCGAGCAGCTTCGCCCCGGTCGAGGCGCACCGGGCCAGCAGTGCCGGGTACTCGTCCGGCTCGACCTGATCGACAGTCAGCAACGAAGCCGGGCGGGGAGTTCCGGCGGATGGGCCCGCCGCTCGGTACTGCTCGGCGACCGCGGACGCCAGCCGGGTCTTGCCGCTGCCCGGAAGGCCGTGCAGCAGCACGCCCGGCACGGTGGGGTCGGCGAGCAGCCGCAGCAGCTCGGCCGTCTCACGTGCCCGCCCGAACAGCTCGCCCGCGACGGCCCGGTGGTCCGCGGGCTCCGGCTGGGGGACGGTGGACTCGAACAAGGTGGTCATGGACGGCTCCAGAGCTGGCTCCACTTACGCGGCGCCCGTGCGCCGGCGGGATCGTCCGTACTGATGCTGGGTGTCGGCCGCTGCCGGCGGTATCCTAGAGTTCTGGGATACCGCCGGGGTATCGCGGACCGCGGTGGTGTCCGCCGGGCGTTCGAGGGCGAGCGGTACGGGACTCCGTGGTGTCGTCTCCGCCGGGGCCGGCGGTGGCCGTCGTGCGGGCCGTCGCGCGGCGGCGGTCGGGGACGGCGAGGGTGCCGGACTCGCTGACGCGGTCGTGCTTCGCCATCGTCCGGCAGGTCCGGTTCCGCCGGGAAACGCTGCACAAACGACGCGGATGGGCTATCGGTGCTGAACCGCTGCACCGTGGCCGCGTGACCTCGCTCATCCGAACCCGTTCCGGCCTGGATCCCCGCGGCAGGCAAGTGCCGACCGCCGCGGACCCGGGTCGTCTCCTGGACCTGCCGGCGCCCGGCGACGAAGGCGCGTCCGAGGTGCTCCACCGCGCGGTTGCCGCACCCGTGTACGGAGTCGCCTGCCGCCGGCGGCCTCCGGTGGTCCGGTCCGTGCCGGTGTTCCATCCAGGGCGGGTGGACCTGTGCGCCGTCGACCGGGAGGCTGTGCGCGTGACCATCGCCCGACAGCTTCCCGCCCGGGAGCGTCCCGCTCCCGCGAGCCCGCCCGCCCAGACGCCCGAGCGCGAGGCGTCGAGGTGCGCGGGCATCTCCACTCCGGGGTGGGCCGAGCCGCACACGGCCCGGTCGGGCCGGAGCCCGCAGCCGGTCATCGCCGCCGTGGCGGTGTGCCGCGCGGGGCTCGCCGCGGGGAGGACCGCGGGATGGTGACCCCATCGGCCGGCCGAGACCCCGGCCGGCGCATCGGAGTGCGATCCGGAGACCCGGACCCGGCACCCGAGCCGGTGGACGATGCCGGGCTTCCGACCGGCCGGGTGGCCCAGCGGCTGGGTGTGTCACCCACGACGGTCCGCTCCTGGGAACGCCGCTACGGCATCGGCCCGGCCCGTCGGGAGGCCGGACACCACCGCCGCTGGAGCCCCCGGGACATCGCCGTCCTGGAGTCGATGTGCCGGCTGACGGCACGCGGGGTGCCTCCGGGCGAGGCGGCGAGGGCGGCCCTGGCCGAGCGCGACGTCTCCGTACCCGAGGACAGCCCGCGACGCGCTCTCCCCGAGCCGCGAACGGACTCGCGGGGCGGCGGCCGGCTCGGGCACGGTCCGGGCGGAAGCCGTGCCCCGCAGGTCGGAACCGTGCGCCCCGAATGCCGGGGCCTGACCAGGGCGGCGGTGCGACTGGACGGGCCGGAGGTCGCCCGGATCCTGAGGGAGGCGGTGGACGCGCTCGGGGTGGTCGACGCGTGGACGGGGGTCATGATGCCCGCGCTGCGCGCCGCGGGCCGCAAGTGGGCGGCGGACGGCGAGCAGTACGTCGAGGTCGAGCACCTGCTGTCCTGGCACGTCTCCAGCGCTCTCCGGGGCGTGGCCGTCGGCGGGCCCGCCGCCCGCCGGGTGAGGCCCGTCCTCCTGACGGCGACGCCCCTCGAACTGCACACCCTCGCCATCGAGGCGACGGCCGCGGCGCTCGCGGAGCGCGGGGTCCCCTTTCGCATACTGGGCGCGGTCGTCCCGCCCCGGGCCCTGCTCGACGCCGTCCACCGGATCGGGCCGTCGGCCGTGATGATCTGGTCCCAGGACCAGCACACCGCGGACCGCGAGCTGGTGCGCAGGGTCGGCGACAGGGTGTGGGGCCCGCGCGGGGCCCGCGGCGGAGCCCTGGTCGTGGCCGCCGGTCCCGGTTGGGTCCGCGACCGGCCCCCGGCCGGCGCGGCCCGCCCTCGCACCCTCGCGGACGCCGTCGACCTCCTGGAGCAGGCCGTCACGGCCTGAAGCCCCACCACCGGCACACCGTCCCGTCGCCCGTCCCGGGCCTGCTCGGCGCGCAACGGCCCGGCCCGGCGCGCTACGGCCCCGCCCGGCCGGGTCCGCGGCCCGCACCGGCGGGTTCGCGCCCCTGCCACGCGCCGACACCCGACAACCCCGACCGCACTCCCTGCGAGGCACCGCCCGTGACCGTCTCCATCGCCCTGTTCACCCAGGACCTGCGGCTGCACGACAACCCGGTCCTGCACGCCGCCCACACCGCGGCCGACCAGGTCGTGCCGCTGTTCGTCCTCGATCCCGCCGTCGAGGCCGCCGGCTTCGCCGCCCCCAACCGGCTGGCATTCCTGTCCGACTGCCTCGCCGACCTGGACGCCTCGCTGCGCCGGGCCGGCTCCCGGCTGACCGTGCGCCGGGGCGCGACCGCCGAGCAGACCGCCAGGGTGGCCGCCGAGGCCGGCGCCGGGACGGTCCACGTCGCCGCGGGCGTCACCGCCTTCGCCCACCGTCGCGAGGCACGGCTGCGCGCCGTGCTCGGCATCCGCCTGCACGTCCACGACGCCTCCGTGACCGTCCTGCCACCCGGGCGTGTCGCGCCGGCCGGCCGCGACCACTACGCGGTCTTCACCCCGTACCACCGCGCCTGGCGGCAGGCCCCCCACCGCAGCGTCCTGGCCGCGCCCCGGGTGATCCGCACGCCGGACGGCATCGGCAGCGAGAACCTCGTGTTCAGGGGCCCGCTCTCGCCTTCCCTGCCGCACGGTGGCGAGAGAGCGGGCCGGGAACTCCGGCGTCGCTGGGACGTCGACGCGTACGCCGACGTCCATGACGATCTGGCGGCCGACGGCACCTCCCGGCTCTCCCCGTACCTGCACTTCGGCTGCCTGTCGGCCACCGAGCTCACGGCAGGCGCGCTCCAGCGCGGCGGGCCCGGAGCGGAGGCCTTCGTCCGGCAGCTCGCCTGGCGCGACTTCCACCACCAGGTGCTCGCCGCCCGCCCCGACGCCGCACACCGCGACTACCGCGCCCGGGACGACCGCTGGCACCACGACGAGCACGAGGCCGAGGCCTGGCGGCAGGGCCGCACCGGCTACCCGATCATCGACGCCGGCATGCGCCAGCTCGCCGAAGAGGGCTGGATGCACAACCGCGCCCGCCTGCTGACGGCAAGCTTCCTCACCAAGTCGCTCTACCTCGACTGGCGGATCGGAGCCGCCCACTTCCTCTCCCTGCTCGTCGACGGCGACATCGCCGTCAACCAGCTCAACTGGCAGTGGGTCGCGGGCACCGGCACCGACACCCGCCCCAACCGGGTGCTCAACCCGCTGCGCCAGGCCGACCGCTACGACCCCACGGGCGACTACGTACGCCGATGGGTGCCCGAACTGGCCCACCTGCCAGGGCCGTCCATCCACCGCCCCTGGCTCCTCGACGGAGACTACCCGCCCCCGATCGTCGCGCCCGAGGACCTCACGGCCCGGTTCCAGCACGGCCGGCCGGTCCTCCGCGCGGGCGAACGCCAGGACCGGCCGCCGGGCCCGCCGGTCCACCCGGTCGCGGGCTCCGGAAGCAAGGCGGGATCCTGGTCCCGTCGGTCCGGGCACCGGCCGGACCCGACACCCTTGACGTCGGACGAGGAGCCGAGATGAACGCCTTGCGCCCCGACTCGAAGCGCTGCCTGGTGACCGGCGCGAGCGGCTACATCGGCGGCCGTCTGGTGCCCGAACTGCTCGCGCGCGGGCACTCCGTGCGTTGCCTGGTGCGCGACCCCGACCGGCTGCGGGACCAGCCGTGGCGGGCCGACGTCGACGTCGTCCCCGGCGACGTGACCCGGCCCGAAACCCTCACGGCGGCCCTCGACGGCGTCGACGCCGCCTACTACCTCGTGCACTCCCTCGGCACCGGACCCTCCTTCGAGACCACCGACCGGGAAGCCGCGCGAGCCTTCGGGGCCGCCGCCGCGGCCGCCGGCGTCACCCGGATCGTCTACCTCGGCGGCCTCGTGCCCACCGCGGTGCCGGAAGCGGACCTGTCACCCCACCTGAGGTCCCGCGCCGAGGTCGGACGCATCCTGCGCTCCAGCGGCGTCCCGACCGCCGAGCTGCGCGCCGCCGTGATCATCGGCTCCGGCAGCGCCTCCTTCGAAATGCTCCGCTACCTCACCGAACGCCTGCCCGCGATGGTCACCCCTCGCTGGGTGTCGACCCGTATCCAGCCCATCGCCGTCCGCGACGTCCTGGGCTACCTCGCCGCCGCCGCCGACTTGCCACCCGAGGTGAACCGCACCTTCGACATCGGCGGCCCCGACGTCCTCGACTACCAGCAGATGATGCGGCGATACGCGCGCGCGGCCGGACTGCGCCGCCGCCTGATCGTCCCCGTGCCCGTCCTCACCCCCCGCCTCTCCAGCCACTGGGTCGGCCTGGTGACCCCGGTGCCGAACTCCATCGCCCGCCCCCTGGTCGAGTCCCTGCGCCACGAGGTCGTCTGCGGCGAGCACGACATCGCCGGGTGGATTCCGGACCCGCCGAACGGGCTGACCGGCTTCGACCGGGCCGTCACGCTCGCCCTGCGCCGCATCAAGGACGCCGACGTCGCCACCCGCTGGTCCTCCGCCTCCCTGCCCGGCGCCCCGAGCGACCCCCTGCCCACGGACCCCGACTGGGCGGGCGGCAGCCTCTACCAGGACATCCGGGAACGCACCGTCACCGCGTCGGTCGCCGCCGTCTGGCGGGTCATCGAAGGCATCGGTGGTGACAACGGTTGGTACTCCTTCCCCCTCGCCTGGGCCCTGCGCGGTTGGCTCGACCGCGCGGTCGGCGGCGTCGGACTGCGCCGGGGCCGCCGTGACCCGGCCCGGTTGCGGGTCGGGGACTCCCTCGACTTCTGGCGGGTGGAGGAGATCGAACCCGGTCGGCTGCTCCGGCTGAGGGCCGAGATGCGCCTGCCCGGGCTTGCCTGGCTCGAACTCTCCGTCACACCCGACGGCGAGCGCGGGGCGCGCTACCGGCAACGGGCCCTGTTCCACCCGCACGGCCTGGCCGGACACGCCTACTGGTGGGCCATCGCCCCGTTCCACAGCGCCGTCTTCGGAGGCATGGCCCGCAACATCACGGAACGCGCCCTCCACGCCGATTGAACGGCTCTCCACCAGCCCGCGACCAGCCGCACGGCGGTCGAACCGGCCGGACGCCGGGACGCTGTAGGGGCGGCGGGCGTCGGACGGGCGTCACATCCGGCGGACGCGCAGGACGCTGGTCAGCATCGGGAGAGTGAACTCGCCGTGGCCGGTCTCCGGGTGGGCGGCGAGGTAGGTGCGGGTCGCCTCCAGGAGGGCGTCGCGTTCCTGCTCGGGCATGACCAGGACGCCGGCCTTGGTGGCGAGGGTCGCGGCGAGGGAGTCGGCGGTGCGCCGCTGGCCGTGGGGGAACTCCGCCTGTTCCGGTGAGTCGAACCAGGCGTCGGCGCCGCCCGACGCGGGCAGGTGCATCCGGGCCGTCTCGGTGCGCCAGCTGCCGGGCACGTCGCGCGGGCCGATGGCGGCGGGGCCGGTGACCCTGGCGAGGCCGGCCACCCAGTCGACGCCGTCGTCGAAGACGTTCCACAGGCCGGCCAGGACGCCGCCGGGCGCGAGGACCCTGGCGATCTCGGGGCCTGCGGCGGCCATGTCGAACCAGTGCATGGCGTTGCCGGACACCACGGCGTCGACCGACCCGTCCGGCAGCGGGATCGCCTCGGCGCTCCCCTCCAGTGAGCGGACGTCCGGCAGTGTGCCGCGCAGTTCGGCCAGCATCGCCGGGTCGGGTTCGACAGCGACGACCTGGTGGCCCAGTGCGACCAGCGTGGCGGTGAGCTTGCCCGTTCCGGCGCCGAGGTCGAGCACCCGTGGGCCGGGCGCGGCTTCGAGCGCCCAGTGCACCGCGGCGTGCGCGTAGTCCGGGCGGTGCTCGGCGTAGGCGACCGCTGCCCGGCCGAACGACGAGCTGTGCAGCCGTCGTTCGTCCTGCGCCGGCACCTGTCCGGTGGGCGCGTGGCCGCGGGTGGCATCCCGGTGGTGCTCCGTGCTGTGGTCGGTCCCCGTCATCGTGGCTCCTCGTGGTCGGCGGGCTGTGCCGAGTGCACAGCGCGCGGGCGTCCGCCCGGGGTCGACCGGCCCCGGGGACGCGAGCTAGCGGATCGATAGCTCGGGAGGGTAGGCGCTGCCGACTTGCGGGACAAGGGACGAGGGACAAGGCTCACGTCCGCTGACCGGGGATCAGAACGGACGTACGGTCCGGTGATCGCTACCCTGGCGCGGTGACGATCGAGCTGCGCGTGCTGTCCACGGTCTCCTGCCGGGGTGAGGAGGTCACCGCGCCCGGGCTGCGGGGGCTGCTCGCCCTGTTGGCCGGGGAGGTGCGGGCCGGGTGCGGCCGGGGGCGGCTGGTGGACGGGCTGTGGCCGGAGGGCCGGCCCGAACGGCCGGAGAAGGCGCTGCAGGTGCTGGTGTCGCGGGCCCGGGCGAAGTTCGGGGCGGAGCTGATCGTCAGCACGCCGACCGGGTACCGGCTGGGGCTCGGGGAGGAACGGGTGGACGCCTCGGCGGTGCTGCTGCACGCCGCCGCCTGCGCCGAGAAGGCCCGGGCCGGGGACCACGCCGGGGCGCTCGCCGAGGCCGAGGCGGGGCTGGAGCTCTGGGAGGGGGACACCGCGCCCGCGGAGCCCGAGGGGACGGACCCGGTGTCCGCGCTGCGCGCCGAACGGGCCCGTACCCACCGGGTGTTGCGGCGGGCCCGGGCGCTCGCGCTGGCGCGCACCGGGCGGCACGCGGCGGCCGTCGAAGCGCTCGCCGAGGAGGCCGCCGGGCAGCCGCGGGACGAGGATGTGCTGCTGGAGCTGCTGCGCTGCGAGGCCGGGACGGCCGGGGCGGCGGCCGCGCTCGGCCGGTACGACCGCTACCGCCGCGGCCTGCGGGATGCCCTGGGAGCCGACCCTGGGCCCGAACTGCGCTTGCTGCACCAGGAGTTGCTGCACGGTGCGGCGGCTCCGGTGCGGCGCGGGGTGCCGCACGAGCCGAACCCGCTGGTCGGCCGGGAGGCCGATCTCGCCGCCGTGGCGGAACTGCTGGGCGCCGCCCGGGTGGTGTCGGTGGTCGGCCCCGGCGGGCTCGGCAAGACCCGGGTCGTCGCCGCCGTGGCGCGCGGGGCGGCGCAGCGGGTGGTGCACCTGGTGCCGCTGGCCGGAGTGGCGGCCGACCAGGACGTGGCCGGGGCGGTGGCCGCCGCCCTCGGCGCCGGCGACCGGGCGGGGATCGCCGGTGTGCTCGCCGCCGGGCCGGTGCTGCTGGTACTGGACAACTGCGAGCAGGTGGTGCGCGGTGTCGCCGACCTGGTGCACGCGCTGGTGGCCGCCCGCCCTGACCTGCGGGTGCTCACCAGCAGCCGCACCCCGCTCGGGATCTCCGCCGAATCGGTGTACCTGCTCCCGGAGTTGGACCGGGCGTCCGCCGTCGAGCTGTTCACCCAGCGGGCTCGGGCGGCCCGCCCGGACGTCGAGCTGCCGGCCGGCCCGGTCGCCGCGCTGTGCGCCCGGCTGGACGGGCTCCCGCTGGCCCTGGAGCTGGCGGCGGCCCGGGTACGGGTGCTGGCGGTGCCCGAGATCGCCGACCGGCTGGCCGACCGCTTCGCCCTGCTGCGCGGCGGGCCCCGGGACGCGCCGCAGCGCCACCGCACCCTGCAAGCCGTGGTCGACTGGAGCTGGAACCTGCTGGACCCGCCGGGCCGGGCCGCCCTGCGCGCGCTCTCCGTCTTCCCCGGTGGCTTCACCGCCCGCGCCGCCGGGCGACTGCTCGACGACCCCGACGTCCTGACCGTCCTGGAGGACCTGGTCGACCAGTCGCTGCTGCGCCTGGCCGACACCCCGAGTGGGGGACGGTTCCGGATGCTGGAGACGGTCCGCGAGTTCGGCGCGGCCGAGCGGACGAAGGCGGCGGAGGACGAGGCCGTCACCGCCCGGTTCCTGCTCTGGGCACGGGAGTTCGGCATCGACCACCACGACGGCCCGTTCGGCCCGGCGGCCGTACCGGAGTGGCGGCTGGTCCGCGCCGAGCAGGACAACCTGGTCCGGGCGCTGCGGCTGGCCCTCGCCGCCGGGGACGGGCCCGCCGTCGCCGCGATCGCCGCCGTCCTCGCCGGGCTGTGGACCACCGAGGGCAACTACGTCCGGCTGCTCGCCCTCGCCGAGGACACCGGCGGCCCGGTCTCCCGGCTGCGGCCCGGGCCCGAACTGCTGGAGCCGGTGCGCACCCTCTCCGCCCTGAGTACCGTCAACACCCTGCTCGCCGCAGGCGGCGGGCTCGGCACCGGCACCGGTGCGCTGCGGCTGCTCGCCGCCCTGCGGCGGCTGCCCCCGGCCGCGCCGGACACCCCGGTGCGGGCCATCGCCACCGTGATGGCGGCCGTCCCCGAGGTGCTCGGCCCGAACGGCGGAGCGGACGGCGACCCGGATGGCGGGCTGTTGGCGGCCCTGTGCGCCGCCCCCGAACCGCTGCTCGCCGGTGTGGCCGAGGCGGTGGCCGGCTACCGCTGGGAGGCCGTGCAGGAGATGGAGCGGGCGACCGCCTCGGCGCGGCGGACGCTGGCGGCCTTCGAGACGCTGCCGGTGCCCTGGCTGCGGGTGCTGGCGCTCGCCCGGCTCGGCGAGCTGCATCTACAGGGGGAGCGGGGCGCCGAGGCCCTGCCGCTGCTCGGCGCGGCGATGGCGGAGCTGGACCGGCTCGGCGACTGGAACGACATGCTGGGCCTGCGCTGGGGCATGGTGATCGGCAGCTTGCAGGCCAGGGACCCGGACGGCGCCGAGCACTGGCTGGAGCTGGCGGTGCGGCACCAGCCCGCGGAGGCCGCTGAGCTGCCCGCCCCCGAGCTGGGCGTGCGGGCCGAACTGGCCCTCGCCCGGGGCGAGGTGGATGCCGGTCTGGCGCTGTGGCGGCGCTCCGCCGAGCTGCTCGCCCGCGCTGCGGAGCCGCCCGCCGAGCCGTCCTGGGCGCTGGAGCCGATGGCGGCCTGCGTGGCCGCGCACGCCCGGTACGGCGAGTCGGAGCGGGTGGCCGCCCTGGCGGCTTCCCTCCCGGGGCGGCTGGTCGAACTGCTGGTCCGGCCGGCCGCGTTGGTGGAGGGCCCGCTCGCGGGGGCGCTGCTGCTCGCGCTCGGCCTGGTGGCGCTGGACCGGGGCGGCCGTGAGGGCGATCCCGAGCGGACCCGGACGGGCGTACGGCTGGTCGTGCTGGCCGAGCGGTTCCGCTGCCTGCGCACCTTCCAGCCGACCATGGGCTCGGCGGCGGCCCGGGCGGACGCGGAGCGGGCCGACCCGGCGGAGTACCGCCGGGCGGTGGCCGCGTACGCGGCGCCTGACCGGTCCACCCTGGCGGCCGAGGCGCGCCGGCTGGTGGGCGGCTGAGCGCAGAACCCAGAACGGGCCCCGGCATGCCGCCGCCCGCTCAGAGCCGCACCGGCAGCCGCAGCAGGTGGAAGCCGTCGGCCGGCCAGCGGCCGAACTCCAGCCCGTCCCGCGCGACCCCGAGCGCCGCCTCCGGCCGCCGGATCAGCACCTGGTCCAGCACCACCGAGGTGACCAGCCGGCCGAGGGCCGCGCCCAGGCAGTAGTGCGCGCCGTGGCCGAACGCCAGGTGGCCGTCGCCGCGCCCGAACTCCCGGGCGATGTCGAGGCGTTCGGGCGCCTCGCCGTACTCCCGCGGGTCGTGGTCGGCGGCCAGCAGGGCGACGGTGACCGGGTCGCCGGTGCGCAGCGCCGTCCCGGCGAAGGTGAAGTCCTCGGCGGCGTACAGGGTGGCGCCGACCCGCACCAGGGTGATGTACCGCAGCAGTTCGGGCACCGCCCGTTCCAGCAGCTGCGGCTCGGCGCGCAGCCGGGCCAGCTGGTCGGGGTGGTCGAACAGGGCGAGCAGGCCGTGGGCGAGGAACAGCGCGGGCGGGGTGATGCCGGTGTTGATCAGCAGGAAGACGGCCGCGACCAGGTCGTCCTCGTCCAGCGGCTGCTCGCCCTCGCGGGTGTCGTGGGCCAGGGTGGAGATGAGGTCCCCGGTGGGTTCGGCGCGGCGGCGCGCGATCAGCTCCTTGACGTGGTCGACGATGCCGACCAGGCCCTCGACCGTGCGGCTGCCGTCGCCGTACGCGAAGTCGCGGATCCAGCCGCAGACCCGGGGCCGGTCGGCCTCCTCGACGCCGACCAGCTCGCAGATCACCTGCGTGGTCAGCGGGTAGGCGAACTCGCCCAGCAGGTCGGCCGGTTCGTCCCGGGCGGCGAGGCCGGCCAGCAGCTCGGCGGCGGTGCGCTCGACGAAGCCGCGCAGGGCGGCGATCCGGCGGGCGGTGAAGGCGCGGGTCAGGGGCGCGCGGCGGCGGGCGTGCTCCTCGCCGTCGAACAGCGCCAGGTGGCCGGAGAGGTAGCCGGCGTACTCGGCGGGGAAGCTGTCGAAGGCGGCGGCCAGCAGCTCGTCCTGCGGGTCGGATCCGGCGTCGGCCGGAGCGGCGAGCCCCGCCCGGTCCCGGACCAGCCGGGGCTCGGTGAGCGCGGCCTTCACGTCGGCGTAGCGGGTGACCAGCCGGACCGGGGTGTCCAGGCCGGGCAGGACGACCCGGGGCAGCCCGGTCTGCTCGCGGAAGCGGGCGTAGGCGCCGACGGGGTTCTCGACGTCCTCGGGGGTGAGCCGGACGGGGGTGGTGGTCATGGCGGGTCTCTCCTTCGTCACACGGCTGTGCGGCTTTCGATGCCCCGGAGCTTGCCGGGGCCCGCCTTCAGTGCGGTTTCACCGTGGTTTCAGTCGTCCGGGCGGTGGCGCGGACGGTGTAATTGAACGCGTTCAGAAGCTTGGGCTAGGCTGGGCTCCCAGGAACCGGGGGCAGGAGGGGGAAGCCATGAAGGTCGTCATTCCCGGCGGATCGGGGGCACTCGGGGCGCTGCTCGACCGGAGCCTGACCGCCGCCGGACACCAGGTCGTGGTGCTGAGCCGCAGGCCCGCCGGGCCCCGGCAGGTCGGCTGGGACGGACGGACCCTCGGCGCCTGGGCGGCCGAGGTCGACGGGGCCGACGTCGTGCTCAACCTCGCCGGGCGCAGCGTCAACTGCCGCTCCACCGAGGCGAACCGGCAGGAGATGATGGACTCGCGGGTGCGGTCGACCCGGGTCGTCGGCGAGGCCGTCGCGGCCGCCCGCCGCCCGCCCGCGCACTGGCTCCAGATGAGCACCGCCACCGTCTACGCCCACCGCCACGACGCCCCCAACGGCGAGCTGGACGGCCTGATCGGCGGCAGCGAGCCCGACGCCCCGGCCGCCTGGCGGCACAGCATCGACGTCGCCCAGGCCTGGGAGCGTGCCCAGGCGGAGGCCGACACCCCGCACACCCGCCGGGTCGCCCTGCGTACCGCCGCCGTCCTCGGCCCCGAGCGCGGCGGATCCCTCGACGCGCTCTCCTGGCTGGCCCGGCTCGGCGCCGGCGGCCCCGTCGCGGGCGGCGCCCAGTACGTCTCCTGGATCCACGAGCGCGACTTCGCCCGCGCCGTCGAGTTCCTGATCGCCCGCGAGGACCTCACCGGCCCGGTCAACCTCGCCGCCCCGAACCCGCTGCCGCAACGCGCGTTCATGCGCGAGCTGCGCACCGCCTGGGGCATGCCGCTGGCCCTGCCCGCCACCCGCTGGATGGCCGAACTGGGCGCCTTCGCGCTGCGCTCCGACACCGAACTGCTGCTGAAGAGCCGCCGCGTCGTCCCGACCCGGCTGCTCGACGCGGGCTTCACCTTCGACCACCCGAGCTGGCCCGAGGCCGCCCGCGACCTCGTCCGGCGGCTGCGCGGGCGGTAGCGCTGTCCGGAGCGTGGTGGGCCGGGTTCGTCACGGGGCCGTCACAGCTGCCCGCCGGTGCTTGCCCGGGCCCGGCCGCTGCCGGGAGCGTGGAGCCCACACGCAGGGGACACCAGGGGGCGGGATGCGGACGGTACGGCTGTCGTACATGCGGCGGCGGGTGGACATCATCGGCGTCGGCTGCCTGCTGGCCCTGGTGACGGTGATCGTGCTGGGGGAGTCCGGTCTGGCCGACCCGGGGACGGCCGTGCTCGTCGGCGCCGTGGTCGCCGGCGCGGTGGCCGTCGGAGTGCCGCACACCTTCTGGCTGCGGGAGGAGGCGGACGGCCTCACCGTGGTCCGGCTGCTGGTACCGCGCCGCTACGCCTGGTCGGAGATCCGCGGCCTGGCCATGGAGTTCGACGAGGAGGAGGAGACCAGCGTCCACCGGGTCACCCTCCGGCTGCGCCTGGTGGACCCGCCTGGCCGGTTCTGGGGCCCGCTGCTCGGCCGGTTCGACGTCACCGACGACGACCGGCCGCGCGGCCTCGAACCGCGCGCCCTGGCCGAGCTGTTCGCCCTCTTCGGCCGGCACGGGCTGCCCGTCGACCGGCCGGAGTTCGCCGACGACGTGCTCCACACCCGCGGGCTGCCGCCGACGCCGCCCCCGGCGGTGCGGAGCGTGCCGGCCGGGCCGGTGCCCGCGGCGGCGGAGGCGTACGCGGCCGCCCCGGGCGTCGCGGAGGAGGAGGCGTACCTGGCGGCCGGCCGGAGCACCGCCAAGAGCCCGCCCCGCAAGCGGCGTGCCCACCTGCTGCGCGCCGCCGCCCAGGCCGACCGGATCGCGCTGGCGGGCGGTGACGCGGACCGCGAGCAGGTGGTGTGGGCGCGGATCTCGGCCGGCTACCTGTGCGAGCACGACGGCGTCACCGCCGCCACCGACGACGACGCGCGCTCGTACGTCCGCCAGCAGTACCTGGACTGGCGCCGGGCCTCCGCCGACCCGCGGCGCGGCCGCCGCGACGGGGGCTGACCCGGGGGCCCGGCGCCGGTCACCGGCGTCGGTCACCGGGCGTCGGGTGCGCCCTACGGCAGCCGGGCGTGCTCGGCGCGGCTCTCGGCGATCCGCCGCGCGGCGAGGTCGCGGGCCCGGGCGCGGTCGTTGCCGGTGAGCCGGGCGAGGATCGCGGCGAGCGGCCTGACCTTGCCGAAGCCGCCCCAGTGGCCCTCGGGGATCTCGGTGGGGAACACCCAGATCCGGCCGGGGTCGCGCGGCCAGGCGCCGTCCTCGGCGTCCAGGATCGCCTCGGTGACGTCGGCGATGACGCCCGCGCGCTTGCGGGCGTCGAGCTGGCCCTCGGGCACCGACGGGACGACCTTGTAGCGCGGCGCGTCCGCGAGCTCGCCGCCGACGTAGACGGCGGCGGGCCGGTGGAGGAAGAGCCAGGACACCGAGCGGGTGACCGGGTCGGCGGGGTCGAAGCCCTCGTGGTGGATCAGGATCTCGGTGATGCGGTTGAGCAGGGCCGCTTCCGCCTCGGGGCGCAGGGCGCCGTCGGGGATGTGGACGTCGAGCATCGGCATGGCCGTCGCCTCCTGGATTTACTTTCTCAACTCAGGTGGCCCGGAGCCTAGCCCGGGCTGAGTGCGGATTGTCAACCCAGGTGGGTCGGACGGGCTAGGATCGATCCATGGCGGAGCAGCGGCGGCGGATCGACCCGGTGAACTGTTCGATGGGGCGCGCCCTCGCGGCGGTCGGCGAACGCTGGTCGCTGCTGATCGTGCGGGAGGCGCTGGACGGCGTCGGCCGCTTCGGGGAGTTCCGCACCCGGCTCGGCATCGCCAGCAACCTGCTGTCTACCCGACTCGACGGCCTCGTCGCCGCGGGCGTGCTGCGCCGCGTGCCGTACCAGGAGCCCGGCGACCGGCAGCGCTTCGAGTACCACCTCACCGAGAAGGGCAGGGACCTGCGGCCCACCGTGATCGCCCTGCTGGAGTGGGGCGACAAGTACCTCGCCGACGAGGAGGGCCCGTCGGTCGTCGTCCGGCACGGCGGCGGCGAGGAGCACGGCTGCGACGAACCGGTCACCCTCGTGCTGGAATGCGCGGGCGGCCACACCCACCTGCCCCCGGACTCCGTCTACCGCAGCCCGGGCCCGGGCGCCCGCTTCCTGCCGTCCTGAGCGGCCGGGCCGCTACAGCCCCAGCAGGTGGTCCAGGACCCGGCCGAAGACCAGGCGCCCGGACCGCGCCAGGACTGGATCGATCAGCGGACCGAGCGTCCGGGGCAGGCCAGCGACCGTCAGCTCCTCCGTCCAGACCGCCGCGCTGCCGCCGCCCACCGCCCGGACCCGCAGCTCGGCCCAGCCGTGCACCGGGTGGCCGCGCTTGACCAGCCGGCACCGCCCGTCCCGGCCGGGGCCGGGAACGACCAGCTCGGTGAGCTCCATCGGGTCGTCGAAACGGAACGGCCCGAGGGCCGTCCGGGCCAGGACGACGTCGCCCGCCTCCCGGCCGGAACCCCGGACCACGCGGACCCGGGTGAACGGCACCCGGTCCCCGTGCCGGGGCCAGGCCGTCAGCCGCTCCCAGCACTCGGCGGGCGGCAGCGGCGTACGGCGGATCAGGACGAAGCGGGCCACGGTCGCCACCCTAGGCCCTATCCAAGCCGCGCGGTGGCCCTAGCGGCGCCGCGGCAGGCCCCCCAGCAGGCCCGCCACCGCCGCCAGGTCGCCGCCCCCGTCGAGCAGCACCACCAGCGGCGGGTGCGCCGGCGAACCCAGCCGGGCGATCCCGCACGCCGTGGCCCCGAGTCCCGGCGGGGCGACCAGGGCGACCGGCGCGCGGGACTCCAGCAGCGGGCCGAGCACCGGGCGGTACGCGGCCGGGGGCGGGTCGTCCCCGGCGGGGCGCAGCACCCCGAGGGCCTGCGGGCCGGGCCAGTCGCGCGCGGCGCCGGGGTAGCGGGTGTGCGGGGCGTCGGGCGGGGGCAGCAGCAGGACCCAGCCCGCGCCCGGGTGGGCGGCCCGGCGCAGCACGTCCAGGCGCACCGCCGGGGCGGCCGGCTCGGTGCCCTCGGCGGCGCCGGCCGCCGGCTCGCCCAGCCGGGGCGCCGGCTGTCCGGCCAGGGTGGAGCGCAGCACCTCGGTGGTGCCCAGCCCGCTCGGCAGGTCGGGGAAGCTGCGCAGCAGGTGGGCGCTCTGGTCGAGGAGTTCGGCGGCGTCCCGGTCGGCGAGCAGGGCACGGTCGTGGGTGGTGGTGAGGACCAGCCCGCCGGTGGCGTCGTAGTGGGCGGCGAGCGTGATCGGGTACGAGGTGAGGGTGCCGGCCGGGGCCGGGCCCTCCACGTGGATGCCGTGCGCGGCCAGGTCGGTCTCCAGCCGCAGGTGGTGCGCCGCGGCGGGCTGGTGCTCCAGGACGACCAGGCTGTTCGGCCGCTGCCCGCGCGCGCCGGGCGTCCAGCGGTGGGCCTGGCCGGGGGAGACCCACTCGTACGCGGCGAGGTCGAGCACCCCGTCGCGCAGCGCCGCGAGCAGCTGCGGCACGGTGGTGCCCGGCTGCACCCGGACGGAGATCGGCAGCGGGTTGCGCAGGGCGCCGGGCAGCCGCTCGACGCCGTCCAGCGGGATGCCCCGGCCGGAGACGGTCACCGCGAAGCCGACCCGCACCGCGCGGGCCGGGCGGCGGGGCCGGTCCGTCTGCTCGGCGCGGTACAGCAGCAGCGCCCAGGCCGCCTGGAGGGCGCTGCTCTCGCCCGCGCCCCAGGCGGCCGCCCAGCCGCGCAGCCGGACCGCCTCGTACGGGGTGAGCCGGCGCCGGGCCCGGCCGCTGCCGCGCCGGCGCGGGTCGGGGGCGAGCGGCAGGACGGCGGTGGCGGGGGGCCGGGTGGACCAGAACTGCCGTGCCGCGTCGGTGCTCTGGCCGGACAGCCAGCGGGCGTGGTCGCGCAGGTCGGGGCGGCGCTGGCCGCCGGCCAGCACGCCGCCGGTCAGGTAGGCGCGGTAGAAGGACTGGAGCAGCAGCCGTACGCTCCAGCCGTCCAGCATCGCGTGGTGGTAGGTGAGCAGGACCCGGGTGGCGGGCCCCTCCCCGGCGTCCGGCGGCGCGTCGACGAGGGTGGCGCGCAGCAGGGCGGGGCGGCGCAGGTCGAAGCCGCGCCGGCGGTCGGCGGCGAGCAGGTCCTCCCACTCGGCGGCGCCGTGGCGGTGCCGGGTCACCTCGGGGACGGCGTGCTCGTGCAGCACCATCCAGGGGTCGTCGGGGCCGTGCTCGTCCCAGTCGAAGGCCGCGCGCAGCACCGTCTCGTGGTCGAAGACGGACTGCCAGGCCGCGGTGAAGCGCTCGGTGTCCAGCGGCCCGTGCCAGTTCCAGGACAGCTGCTCGACGTGCCGCCCGCCGGGCTCGGACTCCCCGATCACCTGGCGCAGCAGCTCCCGCTGGAGGGCGCTGGTGGGTACGGTGACCGGCTCCGGCGGGTGCGCCAGTGCTTCGCGCAGCTCCTCCAGCACCCCGGCGGCGCGGGCGAGCGGGCCTTGGGCGACGCCGACGAACAGCCGCCGCCCGCCGTCCGGTGCACCGCTCCCGGAGTCGTGGCGCCCGCCGTCCCCGGTGGCGTCGCGCGCCTCCTCGACCAGGACGGCCCGCAGCCGGGGGCCGTCGGCCAGGCTGCGCCCCAGTTCCACCAGCACCCGGTCGAGCCCGTCCGGGCCGTCCACCGTCCGCTGCCAGAGCAGGTCCGCCGCGGGCCCGGCGGGGTCGTCGGCGAGGACGCTGCGCAGCGCGGCGCGCAGCGCCTCCGGCGGGTATCGCTGGTGCAGCTCGACCAGGACGAACTCCGGTGTCCGGGAGGGCCGTTCGGGGGCCCGCCGGGGCCGGGGGGCGGCGCCGGCCAGCGCGGCGCGCACCGCCCCGGCGTCCAGCGGCCCGGGCGGACGGCCGGCGGGCAGGCAGGGCTCGGGCGCGGGAGCGCCGGCCACCAGCAAGGTGACGGGTGCGCTGGAGAACTGACGGTTCGTCATGGCTGATCAGCGGGCACCGGAGCCCTCATCCTTCCCGTGGCCGGCCGGGATCGCGCCGGGGTTACTGGGTGGCGAGCCCGCCGCAGACGTTCAGTGCCTGGGCGGTGATGCTGGCCGCGGTGGGGCTGGTGAGGTAGCCGGCCAGCGAGGCGACCTCCTCGGGCGTGGTGTAGCGGCCGAGCGGGATGTGCTGCTGGAAGTGCTGGTGGATGGTCTCGGGGGTGGTGTTGTAGGCGGTCGCGTACTCGTGGTGGATCCTGGTGGTGTGCGGGGTCTGGACGTACCCCGGGCAGATGGCGTTGACGGTGGTGCCGGTCGGCGCCAGCTCCTTGGCCAGCGCCCGGGTGAAGCCGATCACGGCGTGCTTGCTCGCGGTGTACGGGGCGCCCAGGGTGACGGCCTGCTTCCCGGCGGTGGACGCGATGTTGATGATCCGCGGGTGAGCGGTGCTGGTGATGTGGCCGTGTCGGAGGGTCTCCCGGGTGACCAGGAAGACCGCGTTCAGATTGGTGTCGATGACGTCGTACCAGAGGTCGTCGGTGGTGGTCGCGGTCGGCCCGCCGCCGGTGCGTCCGGCGTTGTTGACCAGGACGGTGATAGGGCCGTACTCGGCCACCGCGTGCCGGATCAGTTCGGCGACCTGGACGGGGTCGCGGACGTCGCAGGTGAGGCCGTCGGCCTGGTGGCCCTCGTCGCGCAGGGTGGCGAGGGCCTGGTCGATGTCCCGGGCGGTGCGGGCGCAGATGAAGACACGGTGGCCGCGGCTGCCGAGTTCGCGGGCGATGGCGAGGCCGATGCCGCGGGTACCGCCGGTGATCAGGGCGAGGGGTTTCTCGGGTGCGGTGGTCATGACGCGTCCTGTGGGTGAGGGCTGGGAGCTGGGAGAGGTCGGCGGGGACGGCCGTCCGGACGGGGCTCAGGCCGAGTACAGGTTGTAGGTGGTCGGGTGGGCCGTGGTGGGCGTGTTGAGGGTGGGGTCCAGGGTGAGGATCGCGTGCTGGAGGTGCTGGAGGTGCGGCGAGGGCTGGATGCCGAGCTCGGTGGTCAGCCGGTGCCGCAGGTGGTGGTAGGTGGTCAGGGCGCTGGTCTGCCGGCCGGCCCGGTAGAGCGCGACCATGGCCTGGGCGTGCAGGCCCTCGTGGTGCGGGTGCTGGTGGGTCAGGTGGGTGAGCTCGGGGATCAGCTCGTTGTGCCGGCCGAGCCGCAGGTCGGTGTCGATGCGGCGTTCCAGGGTGATCAGCCGGCTCTCCTCCAGGCGCATGATCTCGATGGTGAGGATCGGCCCGGGCCGGACGTCGACCAGGGCCGGGCCGTGCCAGAGCGCGAGGGCCTGGCGGAACTGGGTGGCGGCCTGGTGGTCCTGGCCGTGGTTGAAGGCGTGCTGGCCCTGGGTGGTCAGCAGGTTGTAGGTGTGGACGTCCAGGTTGTCCGGGTGGGTGGTGAGCTGGTAGCCGCCGTGCCGGGTGGTGAGGATGTCCTTGGCGGTGGCGTGCGGGGTCGGCCCGAGGGCCTGGGTGATCCGGCGGCGCAGCTGCAGGATGTACGTCTGCATCGTGGTGAGCGCCTGTCTTGGCGGGTCGTCGCCCCAGATCTCCTCGATCAGGGTGGCCGTGGGCAGGATCCGGTTCGGGTAGAGCGCGAGGAGGGCGAGGATCTGGCGCTGCTTGGCGGCGGTGGGGACGACGGAGATGCCGTTGAGGTCGGCGGTGAGGGGGCCGAGGACCCTGAGGTGCATGGCGGTTCTCCTCTCGTGCGGGTGAGTGGGGCTCGGAGGATCGTGAGCCCGTGGATTCGTGGGTCCGGTGAACTGTGCGCTGCTGGTGCGGAAGCGTGTTCGAATCAGGGGGATGGTGGGGTGGATGCGTCGCACCCTAGCGGCGCCACGGAGGGGCGGCCGGATTCCTCAAGTGCCCGTCGAGCGGGGTTCCGGGCGCTCTGGTGGGGGCTTCCGGGCAGCCGGAAGCGGCGGGGCGGCCCCCGAGGAGTGGGGGCCGCCCCGCCGTGCGCGGAACAGGGGGTGCTTCTTCCTGCCTCGTTGTTGTGGATCTGCGCGACCGGGTCGTTGGTCCGGCCCTGGGCGATGGTGATCGCGAAGTCCGGCTTGACGAAGGTCTGTTGGCTGCCCAGGGTGCCCTGCCAGGCGCCGAGGAGGTTTCTCGCTCTCCGGAGCCGGTACGCCCGTTTCCAGGTCAGGACGACGGAGCTGGGCGGAGAGGGGCGGCGGGTGGCCGGGCCGGCTCAGCTCCGGGCGGCTCCGCTGGGGGCGGTGCCGGGGGCCTCCGCCGGGGTGCGGCTCGGGGCGGCGTCACCGTCGGGCGTGCCGCTCCCGTTCGGGCCGTGCCCGTTCGCAGCGCCGTCGGGCGTGCTGCTCCCGTTCGCGCCGGGCCCGTCCCGGTCGGTGAGGGCGGCCGGCCCCGGGAGGTGCGCCTGGTGGTCCGGCGGGTAGAACTGCCGGGCCCAGTGCCGCATCGCGCCGATCGGCCCGTCGCCCGGGGCGAGCTTCGGCGGCGACATGTACCGCTTGGTGGACCAGATCGGGAAGTCGGCCGCGGTGAACTCCAGGTTGCGCTTGAACATCGGGCCCGCCAGCAGCCTGGTGACCGCCCGGCTGACTGTCCGGGCGACGACCGGCGGCAGTCCGGACGGCTCCGACATGACGAAGCGGCTCGCCTGCCGCAGCTGCATCCGGCCGGGAGCGACCTGGGTGGCCATGACCAGCGAGCAGATCTCCAGGCCCAGCGAGGGCGTGTGCACGTCGGTGTGCAGGGCGGTGAGGCCGTACCCGTCCACCTCGACCTGGACCTCGCGCAGGCCGAGCAGCGGGAAGGTCTCCCGGACCAGCATCGAGATGTGGAAGGTGGTGCCGTCGAACTCCACGGGCTTCACCAACTCGCCCTGCGGCCAACCGTGCAGGGTGACGAAGTGGCCCAGGTCGAAGGAGTTCTCCATGACGTCCTGGGCGTAGCCGGGCATCTCGAAGGAGGTGTACCGCAGGGGCTGCCGCCCGTCGTCGATCCGGTGCCAGGCGGGGATCTCCCAGTCCGGCTCCCGGCCGTCGTGGTGGCGCCAGACGAAGACGGCCTCGTTCACCTCGCGCACCGGCAGCGGCGTCAGTGCCGCCTTGGGCGGCGGGGTGCCGTACCCGGTGCGCACGCAGCGGCCCTCGGCGTCGAAGGCGAAGCGGTGGAAGGGGCAGACCAGGTGGTCGCCCTCGACCGCGGCCAGGCCGAGGTGGGCGCCGAGGTGCGGGCAGTACGGGCGGATCGCGCGGAGGCGGCCGTTGCGCAGCCGGTACAGCACGACGTCCTCGCCCGCGAGTTGGCGGGTGAGGACGGTGCCGGGCCTGAGCTCGGCGGAGAAGGCGAGTGCGGACCAGCCGTCGGGGTAGGGCAGTGCCGGTGGCAGGGCGACATCGGCCGCGGTCGGGCGGCTGCTGACGGGGTGGACGTGCTTGGACACGCGCATGAAGAAGTCTCCTGTCGGTCTGTCCGGCGCCGCCCCTCCCAGGCGATTAGCGCTCGAACAGAATGGATTTCCGATGCTAGCCATGGAACGGGAGCCCGTGCACGGACAATCTCCCTAACTCACAACAAGTCTGATGATCCGTCGGGTAGACCGGTTCAAGGATTCGACAGGTCCCAGCCAATCGCCCGGCCCCGGGGCCACGGGGGTATTCGGGCAGGTCGGCGCGGCCTCGACGCCCGAGCGGGGCCGAAGGGGGGTCGGCGGGGCGGCGGGCCGCATCCGGGGCGGAACAGGGCCGCCCGGCCCGGACGATATTCGTACGGGCCCGTACCGTGGGGCGATCGGCGACGGCGACGGATTCCGCGGTCCCGGCGTGACGGGAATGCGGATCCGGCCGACCGACGCGGTTCCCCCCGATTTCCCCTCGGCCCTTTGCGGACGCACCGCGCGGTGATTGCCCCACGCGGTCGAGGAGGGGTCGAGAGGTGCTGGAAAGGGCTTTCTGCCGGGGGTGGGGTGTGTTGTGGTGGGTGGCAGGGGAGCCCTGGCCGCGGACGGCTCGACGGCCGTGGGTGGGCGGAGCGCCGCTGGTCGGTGACGTACCGGTGGCGTAGACGCTCGCGCATGGAACTGAGAGCGGCGGCTATGGATCGCCGGGCCAGGGGGGATTTGAATTGGTGCCACGACGACGAACCGATCGGGCGCAACCGGCGCCTCCGAAGGACCGGTCGTCGGTGATTCCTCCGAGTCTTGGAATGAGGGTGTGTGTGATGGCTGGTGTGGTGGATCTCGCGGTCGAGTCCGGTGTCGTGCTGGTGGTCGGTGGGACGGGGAAGACGGGTCGCCGGGTGGCGGACCGGCTGACGGCCCTGGGGTACGGGGTGCGGGTGGGGTCGCGGTCGGGTGCGGTGCCGTTCGACTGGCACGACGAGGGGACGTGGGAGGGGGCGTTGGAGGGTGTGAGTGCGGCGTATCTGACGTACTACCCGGATCTGGCGTTCCCGGGTGCGGTGGAGGCGGTGGGGGCGTTCTCGCGGTTGGCGGCGGAGCGCGGGGTGGGGCGGCTGGTGCTGCTGTCGGGGCGCGGTGAGGAGGCCGCGGAGGCGGGGGAGAAGGCGGTGATGGAGTCGGGGGCCGCGTGGACGGTGGTGCGGTGCGCGTGGTTCAACCAGAACTTCAGTGAGTCGTTCTTCCTGGAGCCGGTGCTGGCGGGGGAGTTGGCGCTGCCGGTGGGTGGTGCGGTGGAGCCGTTCGTGGACGCGGAGGACATCGCGGACGTGGCGGTGGCGGCGTTGACGGAGGCGGGGCACGCGGGGGAGGTGTACGAGCTGACGGGGCCGCGGCTGCTGTCGTTCTCGGACGTGGCGGTGGAGCTGTCGGCGGCGACGGGGCGTGAGGTGCGGTTCGAGGCGGTGTCGGAGGAGTCGTACCGGGGGGTGCTGGAGGCGGCGGGGCTGCCGGCGGACTTCGCGGAGCTGTTCTCGGTGATCCTGGACGGCCGCAACGCGTCGCTGGGCGACGGGGTGCGGCGGGCGTTGGGCCGTGAGCCGCGGGACTTCGCCGACTACGCCCGCGAGGCCGCCGCCTCGGGCGTGTGGAACGCGTGAGCCGACCCGTCCGGGGCGGCTCCGACCGCCCGTCTCCGGGCGGGCGCTGGTAGGGAATCCGAACGGACACTGGAGGTCTGGTCATGACGGACGGCACAACGGTCTGGTCGACGGAGCAGGGGCTGCGCGCCCTGCCCGAGCAGCTCAAGGGCTTCGGCCTGATGCACGTCGCGATGCGCCGGGACGCGGCACGGCTGACCGCCGCCGCGCAGCGCGGCTCGGCGGGCTCCGCCGCGGCGCTCGCGGAGTGGTTCGGGCGGCTGCGCTCGGTGATCGACTGGCACCACCACAGCGAGGACGAGATCCTCTGGCCGTACCTGCGTGGCCGGGTGGCGGGCTTCGACGGCAGCGGGGTCCTGGAGGAGGACCACGAGGCGCTGGACGCCTCGATGCGCCGGGTCGCCGGGGTGCTCGGCTCCGGACTGCGCGCCGAACTCCCGGAGGCCGCCCGGGCGTTCGAGAGCCTGGTGCGCGAGCACCTGCGGCACGAGGAGCCGGTGGTCTTCCCGGCGCTGGCCGGCCTGTCGGTGGACGAGTACCTGCGGGTCGAGCGCCGGATCATCGGGAGCGCGCCGACCCAGGTGATGACCTACCTCCAGCCCTGGATGTTCGACGGCGCGGACGCGGCCTCGGTCCGGGCGGTCTCGGCGACCATCCCGGCCCCGGTACGGCTGCTCGGGCGGACGGTCCTGGACCGGCGGTACCGGCGCGGGCTGGGCGCGGTGCTCTGAGCCGGCCTCTTCGCCGTGTTCGCCGGGGCGGTGAGGTGCGCCGGCCCCGGCCGGCCCCGGCCGGGCGCGGCACCGCCGGGTGCTGCAAGTGCCCTGCCGGGGGCCGGGGTTCCGGTTGTCGCGGTTCCGTTGCGCGGCGCGCCGCACGGTGGGCGGTGTCGAGAGTTCCACGTTCGTCGGCGCCGCACTCCGCGGGGCCGGAAGATTGAGAGGGTCCTGGGATGCGTTCGGATCAGACCGCGGTTCCGCTGTCGTACACGGCGCCGTCGGCCATCGGGAGTGCGGGGGTGGGGAGTTCGGTGCGGGCTGTCGGACAGAGCAAGGCCGCGGGGCCGCTGCTGGTGGGTTCCACCGTGGCGATGGGCCTGATGGCGGGGCTGTTCTTCGCCTTCGACGTGTCGGTGATGCCGGGCCTGGCGGCCGGGGACGACCGGACCTACGTCACGGCGATGCAGCACATCAACAAGTCGATCGAGAACGGGCTGTTCGGCCTGGTCTTCGTCGGGGCCTTCGCGGCGACCGGCCTGGCGGCCTGGCTGCTGCACAAGGCCGGCCGGCGCCAGGCGGCGCTCTGGGCGGGCCTGGCGACGGCGCTGTACGTGGTGGCGCTGATCGTCACCATGGGTGTCAATATCCCGCTGAACAACGAGCTGGCGGCGGCCGGCGACCCGTCGCAGATCCACGACTTCGCCGCCGTGCGGGCCAAGTTCGCGGACAGCTGGGTGCCGGTCAACATGCTCCGCACCGCGCTCTGCACCGGCGGTCTGCTCGCGCTGACCCGCTCCCTGGTGCTGCACGGCCGCGGCGGCCGCTGAGCCCCGGCCCGCCCGGTTCCGCGCAGCGCCGCCGTGCCCGTCCGCCTCGTGCGGGCGGGCACACGCGCGTTCCGGGGCCGTGCGCCCGCCGTCGTGGCCGGGCTGCCGGGGCCGGCCCGGTGCGCTGGGGCGTGCGCCGGTGCGCCGGTCCGGTGCGTTCTCCCAATTCACTTGGTGAGACACCGAGTTGGCGAACCGGTCCGATGTGGTGGAGCATAGGCCGGGCCCGGTCCGTTGCGGTGCGCTTGCGCCGCGGCCGAGCACCGTACAGCTGCTGGGGAGGAGGCGGTTCCGGTGACTCCGGTGGAACGTCCGTTTCTGGTGCGGGGGAAGGCGGTACCCCTGGCCAGATATCTGGCGGAGGAGGCCATCGAGGGCCTGGTGGCCTGCTCGTGCATCGGGAACGAAGTCTGCATCGACCTCGCGGACACCAGGATCCTGGTGAGCCTGGTCGACGTCGCCGACGTGCTGCGGCTCAACTTCCACATGGTCCAGGACGGCCCGGCCAAGCCCCGCTCGTGGTCGCGACGGCTGCCCGCCGGCACCGGCCCGCGCGAGACCGCGTCCCGGATAGCGCTGGACGTGCGGGCCCTGGAACGCGAACTGGCGCCCTTGCGCCGGCGTCCGCCCCGGCCGGTGCCGGGGGCGGCGCAGCACCGCCCCGGCTGAGCCGGGACGGGCGGCGAGGGCGACACGGACGACGAGGACCGGCCCGGGTCCGGCAGCGGGGGCGCTGCCGGACCCGGGCTCCGTGTTGTTCCTGTTGTTTCGGTGAATCAACAAACGTTCAAAAGACGGCAGTTGACCGCCTGAATCCGGAGCAGAGTCTCCCACTTGTCGCGCGTAGAAACGTTCTTCCGCCGTACGTCTGGCCGTTGCCCGACGCGACCGGTAGGGATCTGGTGGCACTGCTAGAACCTCAGCGCCCCACTTTCCCATCCGTGGTCACAACCGCCGGGCCGCGCGCCCGGACGGTGGTCAGGAGTCAGCCTCATGCGGAGCACCCCGAACCCCCGGATCAACCCGAGAGCGCCGCGGTTCCGGCGCCGGACGCTCGCGGCGGCCTCCGCCGCGGCCGTGGTGGCGGCGCTGGTGGCGCTGCCCGGCGGCGTGGCGCAGGCCGCGTCGCCCGACATCGTGATCAGCCAGGTGTACGGCGGTGGCGGCAACTCCGGCGCCCCGTACGCCAACGACTTCGTCGAGCTGTACAACCGCGGCACCGCGCCGGTGTCCGTCACCGGCTGGACGGTGCAGTACGCCTCGGCCGCCGGGGGGAGCTGGTCGCGGACCACCCTCTCCGGGACGATCGCGCCCGGCCGCTACTTCCTCGTCCAGGAGGCCGCCGGAGCCGGTACGGGCGCCGCGCTGCCGACGCCGGACGCCACCGGCACGATCGCCATGTCCGCGACCTCCGGAAAGGTCGCCCTCGTCACCAACGGCACGGCGCTGACCTGCACTTCGGGCTGCGCGAGCCAGTCCGGGGTGAAGGACCTGGTCGGCTACGGCAGCGGCGCGAGCTCCGCCGAGGGGACGCCGACCGGCAACCTGTCGAACTCCACCGCCGCCCTGCGCACCGGCGGCGGCGCCACCGACACCGACAACAACGCGGCGGACTTCGCGATCACCGCGCCCGTGCCGCGCAACTCCTCCTCCACCGGCACCGGCGGCAACCCCACCGGCACCCGCATCCACGACATCCAGGGCGCCGCCCGCACCTCCCCGCTGGCGGGCAGCGCGGTCAGCGCCGTGCCCGGTGTGGTGACGGCCGTCGGCCCCAACGGCTTCTGGTACCAGGACCCGCAGCCCGACAACGACCCCGGCACCAGCGAGGGCATCTACGTCTACACCGCCGGCGCGCCCTCGGTCGCGGTCGGCGACTCGGTGACGGTGAACGCCACCGTCACCCAGTACCGCCCGGGCGGCACCGGCGGCACCACCAACCTGTCGATCACCGAACTGACCGCGCCCACCGTCACCGTGGTCGCCCACAACGTCGCGCTGCCCGCCGCCACCGTGGTCGGCCAGGGCGGGCGGGTGCCCCCGTCCGCGGTCATCTCCAGCGTCACCTCCGGCGACGTCGAGGCGGCCGGGAACTTCCAGCCCGGCACCGACGGCCTGGACTTCTGGAGGTCGCTGGAGGGCATGCGGGTCGAGATCGACAACGCGGCCGTGGTCGGCCCGACCAACAAGTACGGCGAGCTCGCCGTCGTCCCGCCGGGCAGCACCACCCGCACCAACCGGGGCGGCATCCTGCTCCAGGCGAACGACGGCAACCCGGAGCGGGTCGTCCTCGGGAAGGCGCTCGCGCCCACCCCGACCGCCAACGTCGGCGACACCCTGACCGGCGCCACCGTCGGCGTGCTCGACTACGCCTTCGGCAACTTCACCCTCCAGGTCACCGCGACCCCGGCGGTCACCTCCGGCGGCATCGCGCCCGAGACCACCGCCGCACCGACGGCCGGGCAGCTCGCCGCGGCCACCTTCAACGTGGAGAACCTCGCCCCCTCCGACCCGCAGAGCAAGTTCGACGGCCTCGCGGCGGGCATCGTGACCAACCTGCGCTCGCCCGACCTGGTCGCCCTCGAGGAGATCCAGGACAACAGCGGCGCCACCGACGACGGCACGGTCAGCGCCACCCAGACCCTGGCCAAGCTCACCGCGGCCATCACCGCGGCCGGCGGCCCCTCCTACTCCTACCGCGAGATCGACCCGGTGGACGGCCAGGACGGCGGGCAGCCCGGCGGCAACATCCGCCAGGTGTTCCTGTTCCGCACCGACCGCGGCCTCTCCTTCACCGACCGCCCCGGCGCCGGATCCACCACCGCCGACTCCGTGGTGAACGCGGGCGGCACACCGCAGCTCGCCTACTCGCCCGGGCGGATCGACCCGACCAACTCGGCGTTCAACTCCAGCCGCAAGCCGCTGGCCGGCGAGTTCCGCTGGAACGGCAAGCCGGTCTTCGTGATCGCCAACCACTTCAACTCCAAGGGCGGCGACCAGCCCCTCTTCGGCCGCTACCAGCCGCCGGCCCACCCCTCGGAGACCCAGCGCCACGCCCAGGCGACGGCGGTGAAGGGCTTCACCGACCAGATCCTGGCCGTGGACCCGAACGCCTCGGTCATCGTGCTCGGCGACCTCAACGACTTCGAGTTCTCGCAGACCGCCGACATCCTCACCGCCGGCGGCTCGCTCACCGACCTGCCGCGCACCCTGCCGCTGCCCGAGCGCTACACCTACGTGTACGAGGGCAACTCGCAGGTGCTGGACCACATCCTGATCTCCGGCGCGCTCGCGGCCACGTCGTACAGCTACGACATCGTGCACATCAACAGCGAGTTCAGCACGCAGCTCAGCGACCACGACCCGCAGGTGGTGCGCATCCCGCTGCCGTAACGGCCGAGGCCGACGGTGCCGGTCTCCCCGTTTCTGGGGAGGCCGGCACCGGTGGTCCGGTGGTCCGTCGTCCGATCGCCCTGACCGTCACAGCCGTCCGGCGTAGTCCGGCAGCCGCAGGTCCGAGTGGGCGGCCCGGGCCGTCCGGGCACTCGGCGTCGCCAGCTCGCTCGCGGCGGATTCCGGATCGCGCACCACGGCGTTGCGGGCCTCCAACTGCTCCCGTGTCCTCGGCGCCACCGACGTGCCGCCTCCGGTGGCCAGCGCCTGGTTGCGCTCGGCGAAGGGGCGCATCCGGCGCTCGTAGGCCGCGAAGGCGGCGGTGTGGTCGGAGCGCGCGGCCAGTTCGCCGGCCAGGACGTACGCGCCGACCAGGGCGAGGCTGGACCCCTGGCCGGACAGGAACGACGTGGCGTGCGCGGCGTCGCCCGCGAGGACCACCCGCCCGTGCGACCAGCTGGGCAGGTGGATCTGGCTGACGACGTCGAAGAAGAGGTCCTCGGCGTCCCGCATCGCCGCCACCAGGCGCGGCAGGTGCCAGACCCGCTCCGGGAACCGCGCGGCGACCAGCTCGCGCTGGGCCCGCGGATCGCGGAAGGCCTCGAAGGGCGGGTCGTCGCGGGTGAAGGTGAGGAAGCCGTGGAGCCGGTCGGCGGGTTCGTGCGCGTTGAGGACCGCGCCGCGGCCGACGTCGTTCCAGACGACGGCCTCGCGGACGAGGCCGAACTCGTTCGGGAGCGTGAAGCCGGCGAAGACGTGCCCGAGGTAGCGGTGGAAGGCCTCCTCGGGGCCGAGGACCAGCCGGCGGGTGTTCGAGTGCAGGCCGTCCGCGCCGACCACGAGGTCGAAGCTGCGGCTGGCGCCGCTGTCGAACCGCACGTGGACGGCCTCCCCGTCGTCCTCCAGCGCGGCGATCGAGTCCTCGAAGAGGAACTCGACCCGGCCGCGCAGCGGCTCCTGGAGGGCGTCGGCCAGGTCGCCGCGCCGGACCTCCAGGTCGTGGCCGGCCGCGCCGCCGGTCAGCTGTTCCGGGCGCAGCGAGCCGACGGTCCGCCCGACGGAATCAACGAAGGTGATCCGCTGGCTGTCGACGTGGGCGGCGCGCAGGCGCGGCAGCAGCCCCATGCGCTCCACGACCTCGCGGGCGGGCCCGCGGACGTCGATGGCGTAGCCGCCCCCGCGCACGGCGGCGGCCTTCTCGACGACGGTCACCTCGAATCCGTACCGGTCGAGCCAGTACGCGAGCGCGGGCCCCGCGATGCTGGCCCCGGAGACGAGGACGCGACGGGCGGGGCGTGACACGGTGTTCATGGCCTCTCACTTCCTTCCCGGCGGGCATCCCCGCCGGCACGTCGGTGGTACGCACCTGGACGAGCGGAAAGATACGTACCTCAGGTATCTTTATGGAGGTCACACGTCGCCCTCGCGGGCGGTGGCCACCCCCCACGATACAGATACCTAACTTAGGTATGCAAATGGAGGTGCCATGCCCGCCGCGGCTCCTGAGCCCGTCGAGGACCCCGGGTTCCCCGAGGCGTCCGACCCCCTCAAGGCTTCCGATTCCCCCGAGACCCGCGAACCGGGGGAGCCGCGGCCCGACCTCCTCGCCGCGCTGACCCGGATCTCCCGGCTCAGCGCCGCCCTCACCCGGGGCCGCCTCGTCGAACGCGCCGTCGAGGAGGCGGGCCTGGGGCGCGACCGGCCCGCGGTGGGCGTGCTCGTCACCCTGCGCACGGCCGACGGACCCCTGCGGATCGGCGAGATCGCCGACCGCATGCAGGTCGTCGGCCCGCACATCACCCGCCAGGTCCAGATCCTGGAGAAGCACGGCCTCGCCCGCCGCATCCCCGACCCGTACGACGCCCGGGCCCGCCTCATCGAACCCACCGAGGCCGGCGCCGAGGCCGTCAACCGCTACCTCGCCTTCCTGCTCGGCTGGTTCACCGACGCCCTCGGCGACTGGCCCCGGCAGGACCGAGACGACCTCGTCCGGCTCCTCGCCCGCTTCGCCGACGATGTGACGACCCGCCTCGCCAGGCTCGACGAGGAGGAGTAGGGGCGGGCCGCGCTGGCAGGGGCGAACGCGCCGCCGCCGTCCCGCCCCTGTCGACCAGCGGGCGGGACGGCGGCATCCTGTCGTGTTAGCGCCTCCCGGCGCGTTCCGGCGCCTTTAACGCGCTTAGCGCGTCACCGTCCAGGACAGGCTCGCGGTCAGCTTCGCGCGCAGTGCCGGGTCCGCGACGGCCGGGGTCGGGTCGGTGGCGACCGCGGTGAGCACGTGCGGCCGGGAGCGCGGCCCGGTCAGCTTGAGCCCGTCCAGGTCCAGTGCGGTGCGGCCGCCCAGCCGGGGCAGCTCCTTCCCGTCCAGGTACCAGCGCAGCCGGGTGCCGGCCACCGGCAGATCGACGGTGAGGCGGTCCGCGGCGGTGAGCCGACTGCCGTTCGCGGTGGGGCTGGTGAGCGGCGTGGCGTGGCGGTAGAAGCCCGCGATCATCGCCTCGCGCCCGGGCAGGTTGAACTCCCGTCCGAGCGAGCGCATGATCGAGTTCTCGGTCGGCCGGTAGAGCCCGGTCGGGTAGTAGCCGCCGCCCTCGTACGCGCCGACCGTGCCGCCGTCCGGCGAGGCCTGGCCCAGCCAGCGCGACCACTTGGTGCCCTGCTGCCGCATCCGGTCGGCGGTCAGGGTGCTGATATTGGCCTCGGTGGGCTCACTGCCCTGGTACGTCCCCTGGCCGTCGTACGCGTACTCGTCGGCCAGCTTGCCCAGCGAGTGCCCGGTCTCGTGCACCGCGATCTGCCCGGACCTCGCGTTGCCGCCCGCCACGGTGGCGATCCCCTCGTAGCCGAGCGGGGACTTGACGTCGTTGTAGCCGGCACCGCCGTACTTCGCGCTGTTGGCCACCACGAGCACCAGGTCCGCCTGCGGGGCCTTCGCCGCGTACGACTCGACCGCCTTCTCGTCCACGCAGAGCAGCCGCTCCACGCCGTCGCACCAGAAGTACGAGCCCAGCGCGGTGTGCCGCACCGTCCCCTGGTCCGGATCCCCGGTCACCCCGGACTCCGGCGATATCGCGGACACCGCCCAGACGTTGAACAGCGCGCGGTAGCTGGCGTAGGGCTCCACGGCGGTCATCTCGCGCCACTTCTGGGCCGCGTCCGCGCGGAACTTGTCCTGCTCCTGCGCGGTGTACCCGTCGCCGATCACCACCACGTCCAGCTTGGCGGCCGGCTCCCCGTTGCGGACCAGCGCCGTCACGTCGCCGTCGCCCCGCATCGGGGCCACGCCCTGGGCGCGGTCAGCGAGATAGGGGGAGACGGCCGGGGCCTGGGCCCGGGAGATGCCGCCGTCCTCGGCGGACACCTCCACCTGACGTGTCGACGGCTTGTCGCCCGCCGGACGGTTGTCGCCCGCCGGACGGGCCCCGGCGGGCGCGGCCCCCAGCACCGCACCGGCGAGTACGGTGGCGAGCAGGGCGGTGGCGGTTCTGACGGTGGTGCGGTGCACGGGGGTCCTCCCGGAGGGAACGGTCTGTGGCCTGCTCCCTTCCCATGGCGATAACCTGACAATCCTGCGTCAGTGCAAGCCGATTCCCGAACCCTCCGGTCACGCACCGGCCCGGGCCGGCCCGAAGGACAGGCGGCCGACCACCGCACAGGCCGCGACGGTGCTCAACCAGGCCAGTACGGCGACGGTGATCGTCACGGGGAACGACCACTGGAACGCCCCGATGAGGACGAGGGAACCGGCGAACGACCCGACGGTGAACACGATGCTCCCGACCTGCACCACGTCCCTGAGACCCTCCCGGGACCGGTGCAGACCGTGGACGACCGCCGCACTGCCGACGCTGATCAGCAGCGCCACCCCGAGGACGGGCAGCCAGGGCAGCTGAGGCTTCACCGCCCGGTGGCCGCGGTACGAGATCTGCACGACCTCGCCCTTCCAGACCCCCACGTCGATCGCAGTACCGACCTCCACGTCCTGGAAGAAGGGCTCGCCCACGTCGTACTCGTCGCCGCCCGCGGTCTCGCGCGCGACGACCAACTTGTACGAACTGAGGTCGTTCTCCCGGTCGGTGTCCACCTTCTTCTTCACGACCCGCCCGCTCTCCAGCCGCAGGCAGTCCGCACTCGCCCCGGCCGCCGACGTCCCGCACGCCGGGGCCGTCCGGTACGCCACCGTCACGTCGTACGTGCGCACGAAGAGAAGGAACCCGGCCACGACGGGCACCAGCCCCGCCAGCACGATCAGCACCCGCCCCGCCGCCCGGAGCCGCGCCGCCCGCCTGCCCGGCTTGATGACCGGCCCCGTCCCGACACCCATCGCGCCCTCACCCACCCCACGACACCTGCCCGTTGCAGCCGGTGCTGGTTCCCGGCCGCGGACCGCATAATGCCAGGGAGCACCGGCGGGCGCCTCCGGGATGCCGGATCGACCGGGGCGCCGGAGTAGTGGGCTTCGAGCCCGTGTACGTCGAGCTTGACTGGTACGACGGTCCGCGCAAGGGGCTCACCACCGTCGACGGCGTATCCCACTAATTCCAGTGCCGCGATGCCGACTTCACCGTCGCCCCGACCTCTACCACGCATGGCCCGCGGACGAGCGCGCGATCGCCATGGAACGTGAACAGTGGGCCGCCTACGTCGAGGGGCGTGAGGCTCCGGCGCCTGTACGGGGCCGCGAGTTCGGACGGATAGCGCGATGAGCCGGAAGCACGTGAAGTGCCCGGCTCATTCGCGCTTTTAGTCTTCGTGCGGTGCGTGCTCTTCTTCTCTTCCCAGGGCCCGGGTTTCCGGCTCGGATTGACGGACTGGTGTCCATTTTTCCGAATCCCGGGTCTCGTTTTCTCTTCTTCAGCTTGTTTTTTGTGTGTTAGGGGAAGATGTTTTGGCCGGGGGTGAGGGTGTGGGTGGGGTCGTAGGTGTTTTTGGCGTTGGTGAGGGTGGTCCAGTGG